>JAPDKB010000002.1 GCA_029258795.1 archaeon | reverse complement strand
TGGGGTTCTGGGAGTAAGAGCGTATTTCAACAGACACATTTACATCCACGTTTTCCGTGTATGTTCCAGGGCAAACAATAATGGTGTCACCATCAATTGCAGCGTTGACCGCATCCTGTATGGTTGAATAGTACAATCCTTCCGGAGATGATGCTTGGCATGCGGGAGAGGTTTGATTTACCACCAGCACCGCCGTGCCGTTCCAAAGCAAGAGGTAGTTCTCCCACGGCTGCACTAAAGGAAAGATGTCCGTATTATTCTTATCGATTGAATAAGAAGTATCCCCAATTCCATCTCCATCAGCATCATTCCCGTTATAATCACTCCAGTAGTTTCCAATATAGTTTCTGTATTGACTCCCGTTGTACTTGTAAACAAATTTATGGGGGGAATACCATATATCTCTTGAATTTTCGGACTGAACCTCATCAAGTCGATTGGCAAAGTTGTTGAGATAAATTACATTGTTGGTCGAATTTTTAGGCAAAATTCCCACTAAGTTTTGTGAGATATTGTTTTTCATAACTAGATTATCTGTTGAGTTTATGAGAGCAATACCACCTAATCCATTAGAAACATCATTGTTCAGGATGCTATTGTAAGATGAGAACTTAAGGTAGACTCCGAATTTGCTATTAGAGATGGTGTTGTTCACTATCCTACTGTTGTTGATGTTCCAGAACTCTATGCCCACATTTGTGGAGCAGAGATTTTGGTTTTGCACCGTTATATTGTTTGAGTTGATGGCAATAACCTGACCTGCATTTTCTTCCACAACATAGTCTGATACGCCCTCTAGATAAACGAGGGGCTTTCCATTAACCGTATTGTTGATGACCGTGTTGTTGAAAGATTCATCCACCCACAACCCGGTTGATACAAAAGTGTTGTTCATGATAGTGTTGTTACTGGAATGATCAAGGTAGATACCACCAAAGAACGTGCCCGAGATGATGCTATCGAGTATAGTGGTGTTACTGGAATGATCAACATGAATTCCGTAATAATTTTTTGATATGTTCACATTCTCGATTTTGCAATAACTTGAGTTGTAGATGTATATCGCTGCTATTTCTTCATCCACAGTGTCTCCTCCCGTTACAGTAAATCCGAGGATTGTAACGTTGTCTGCCGTTACGTTAAAAACATGGTCTCCGGAGTTGGAAGCGTTCACTATCGTGTCTTTGGGGTTCTGGGAGTAAGAGCGTATTTCAACAGACACATTTACATCCACGTTTTCCGTGTATGTTCCAGGGCAAACAATAATGGTGTCGCCATTAACTGCTGCATTGAGAGCAGCCTGTATGGTTGAGAAGTAAGCATCCCCCGTCGTGCACGCTGGAGATGTTTGATTTACCACTAAAGTTGAACCTGAAGCCAGCTCCCTCAACAGATGTCCGGTTATGTTTTTAAAGAAAGCGGCGTTGTGGGAAGCGATAATAACAATTCCGGATAAGGACAGGAACATCAATCCAAACAGAATGAAAGCTCTGGTATCCATTTGATCACCCTCCTATCACTATTAAGAAACATCCCATATATTAACTTTTTCATATAACACTCGTACAACACATTTTACAAAATTTTTACAGAAGCGGGATTCTAAACGTTTAATCTTTTTAAATATCCCAACAAAAACAATTATTAGATGATGAGGAGGAGGTGACGCGAGCACTTTGCGATGAGCTCGCCTCCCATGTCTGATTCAACGGTTTTGAGGTGTGCGAATGCGCGAGCACTACAGAACGCTTTTTCTTCAGGAAACCGTGGATAACGTGTTCGATGAATTCGCTGAAAGGGCGCGCTCTGCCGGTTGTGATAATTTCCTTGCGGTGGTATCCACGCGAGAGTTCGGCACCACATCCTCCTATCTCGGTAGCATTTCCAGAAAGAAATCGAGGGATGAAATGACGGAATTGATTGCGAGCGAGATCGAGAGCTTTTATCTTTCTTCCAAAAAAGATTATGACGAGCACTGCAGCGTGGATATCAACCTTTACCCCAAGGATCACGCAAACCCCATATTGAAATACGGACACAAACCAAAACTCCACATAGAAATCGAAACTCCTCGCCACACACGTCCCTCTCTCGAGATAGAGATTTATGGTCTCTACGCTGTTGAACCCACGGTGATGGGAGTTGTGCTTTCACAGCTATCTTGCGCTGACATTTTGGAGTTCGTGAGCTGCGATCCCGATCCCGAATCTGCTCTTGAAAGTTTCCTGCGCGTTAAGCTCCCACACCACGAAAGGATAAAGCTCGATGATTGCGAATGTTTTATAGGTAATGACTATGCTCCGCACGATGGTTTGATAGGTGCCGCCGTGGAGCTGAAAGAAGAACCGCCAATACGCATGGAGCTCGTGAGACGCTGCCGGGATGAGCCCGCTTTAAAACCAGGAAAAGCCGTTCTGGAACGGGCGTAATGAGAAAATTTAAAAAGCTCCCGCCAATATCTTATCTGTGTGCTCCATCTTCTCCATGGTCCGGTAGCTTAGCCTGGTCGGAGCGCCCGCCTGATAAGCGGGAGGTCGGGAGTTCAAATCTCCCCCGGACCACCACCGTTCTCTTTTTCGGAATCCAATTTCAACAGAACAAGGACCCGAATGTTCTCAAATTGAGAACATTTGTTCGTGAAATGAGAACAAAAATTTATATTGTTTGAAAAATAGAAACATTGTATGTTCAGCGAGAATCTGTGGAAAGTGCTCGGCTATTTTTTTGATCATCCATATGAAGAGGTTTATGTACGGGAGCTTGCAAGGAAGTTAGAGATTTCTCCGTCATTTCTTAAAAAGCTTGTCGATGTTCTTGTCCGTGAGGAATTGCTTGTGGAAGAGTTTAGGGGAAGAATGAGGATATTGAGGGCCAATGTTGAGAATGTTTCCTTCCGGTATACCAAGGTAGCCTATACTGTGTGGAAAATAGAAAAATCGGGATTATTGAAATTTCTTAAGAAGGAAGTACCTGCTCTCTACTGCATCATCCTCTACGGCTCTGCTGCAAAAGGTTTGGACTCCGCAGAGAGTGACATCGACTTGCTTGTCATTGGGGGGAAGAGAAATGATAAAATTCTAAAAGACATTTCACTATTCGAAGGAAAAATAAACCGGAAGATACAATTGATCTGGATGAGCTGGGGTGAATGGAAAAAAGTATACAAGGAAAACACACCCTTTTATAGAGAGGTAATAACCTACGGCTTACCCCTCTACGGTGAGCTCCCGGTGGTGGAATGAAGTTAGAGGATTGCTTCAAGAAGAGATTGCCATGGACGCGTACCGGTTGGAAAGGCATGAGATACTTTACGGTCTTGAGTTCAATATATCCAGAGATGACTGTAAAGCAGCAGTGGAAGATGCGAAAAAACCGATCGAGATTGTTGGGCAGATTGTGGAGGGACGACGTTAACTTTATTAACTACCTCGTACTTTATTCTATGACATGACAATGCACGAGATAACCGTTCTGGGTAGAGGAGGTCAGGGTGCCGTAACTTCCGCATACGTTCTTGCGAAGGCAGCTTTCCATGATGGAAAAGAATCACAGGCATTTCCATTCTTCGGTGTGGAGAGACGAGGTGCTCCTGTCTTTTCCTTCTGCAGGATAAGTGATGAGCAAATAAAGCTCAGGCAGCAGGTTTATCATGCCGACTACCTGCTCGTGCTTGATGCTGCATTGCTGGATAACGTGGATGTTATAAGCAGGGTTAAGGAAGGTGGCACGGTTATAGTCAATTCCACCCATGCACCTGATAAGCTTAAGAGTGCGAAAGGAATCAACATTCATCATGTAGATGCCACGAACATAGCTCTCAAAATAATCGGAAAACCATTCGTCAATGTGATAATGCTCGGAGCTTTTGCATCGATTTCGGGACTGGTGAGCTTGAACGGTCTTAAAAAAGCAATAGATGAAATGTTCGCCTCAAAGCCAGAGGTGGCCAAACTGAACAAAAAGGCAACCGAAACCATATACAAATCCATGAAAAACTGAGGTGTTTTCATGCCGAAAACAAAGGACCTTCCGGGTGGAATAATAATCGATGTTGGAAGCACCGCAAGGAATAAAACCGGAAGCTGGCGCACCTTCAGACCCGTGGTGGATCTGGAAAAGTGCACCGGCTGCGGCATCTGCGAGAAGTTCTGTCCGGAAGGGTGTATAACGATAAAAAAAGTTAAGGGATACGACAAACCCAAATGCACCATCGATTACGATTACTGCAAGGGCTGTCTGATCTGCATGGAGGAGTGCCCGTTCAAGGCCATAAGCAGTGTCGTGGAATCGAAATGACGGTGATGTGATCATGGCAAGAGAGGTTATGGAAGGCAGTCAGGCTGTAGCGAGGATTGTTGCTAACTGCGATGTTAAAGTTATTGCAGCTTATCCCATCACTCCCCAGACACACATAGTGCAGGAGCTTGCCAAAATGCATGCTGATGGCCTGATTGATTGCGAGTTCGTTAATGTGGAAGCTGAGTTCTCAGCCATCTCGGCCATTCTTGGCGCTACTGCAGCCGGAGCAAGAAGCTTCACCGCAACAAGCTCGCAGGGCTTAGCGCTAATGCATGAGGTTGTTTTTGCTGCAGCTGGCATGCGCTTGCCACTTGTTATGGTGATAGCCAACAGAGCACTTTCCGCTCCGATAAACATATGGAATGACCATCAGGACAGCATTGCTGAACGCGACTCTGGATGGATCCAGATATACTGCGAGAGCGTGCAGGAGGTTGTGGATAGTGTCGTGCAGGCATATAAAATTGCGGAGAATAAGAACGTGCTTCTGCCAGTCATGGTGTGCATGGACGGGTTTTATTTGACTCACGTTTACGAGCCGGTTGAGATTCCTCCGAAGTCAAAGGTGCACAAATTCCTGGGCAAGTTCAACTACCCTTACAAGCTCGATCCTAAAAAGCCGTTAACTATGGGTCCTCTCGGCTTTCCGGCTGATTATGCAAGATTGAGGAAGCAGCTGGCTGAAGCTGTTTGGAATTCAAAGAAAGTGATTAAAGAGGTGCATGATATCTATGCCAAACAATTCGGTAGAGTATACGGGGATGGGCTGCTGGAGGTTTACGGAGATGGTAGCATTGCTCTGGTTGCCATGGGGTCGGTATGCGGCACGATAAAAGACATGATCGATAAGGACGAGCTGAAAGATGTGTGTCTTGTACGCATAAGAACCTTCAGGCCCTTCCCGAAGGATGAAATTGTAGAGGTGCTGAAAGATAGGGATGCTGTGGTTGTGCTCGACAGAAACATATCTTTGGGTAATGCGGGGGCGGTGTACCTGGAGGTTAGGGACGCGCTTTACGATGAAAAAGACAAGCCAAAAGTGGTGGATTTTGTTGTGGGGCTCGGAGGGGTGGATGTTAACAAGGCAACGCTGAATTATGTGGTTGAAAAAGCGAGGACGGTTAAGAGCGGTCATGTGGAAATTGTGGATGGAAGCGAGGTCAGCTCATCATATTGAAGCTGGAGGTGCTGAAGAATGGGGATAGGGCTAAGGCAGTTTGCACCCGGACACAGAACCTGTGCAGGATGCGGATCAGCCATAGTTTTCAGGCACGTTCTTGAAGCGCTGGGCGATGATGTGATAATATGTCAGGCCACGGGCTGTATGGAAGTTACAACCACCCCTTATCCCGAAACGTCCTTCAAGGTGCCGTGGATTCACGTTGTGTTTGAAAACGCGGCTTCCGTTGCTACGGGTGTTAAAAGAGCGCTGAAAGCTCAGGGCAACAATCACACCAGAGTTGTTGCCATGGGTGGAGACGGAGGTATGATAGACATAGGGTTCGGAGCTGTTTCTGGCGCTCTGGAGAGGGGGGAGGATATAATCATCATAGTTTACGATACAGAAGCTTACAGCAACACCGGACTGCAGAGGAGCGGAGGCACACCTTTCGGTGCTTCAACCACCACGAGTCCTGCTGGCAAGAAAATTCCCGGCAAGCAGGAGTGGAAGAAGAACATAGCGATGATAGCGGTCATGCACCGCGCAAAGTATGTGGCAACAGCCAATCCTGCGTTCTGGGCCGACCTGCAGGCCAAGGTCAGAAAAGCTTATGAGATGGAGGGCGGGACAAGATTGATCCATATCTACTCACCGTGTCCGATAGGATGGCACGTTGATCCGAGCAAAACGATAAAAGTGGCAAAGCTTGCCGTCGAAACGGGCTTGTGGATGCTCTACGAGGTGGAGGAAGGAAAGCTGAAGATAAATTACAAGCCAAAGGAATTCAAGCCCGTGGAGGAGTACTTCAAGCTGCAGGGCAGGTTTAAACACCTTCTTGGCAGGAAGGATATAATTGAGATGGTGGAGAGGCACGTGAGGGAACACTGGGAGATGATGGAAAAGGTGGAGAAAGAAGGGATAGATTTGCCGAAGCTTGTGTGAAGTAGTGTGAGGATGCCTAGAGTGTTGGATATAGTGAAGGAGGAAAGAGAAAAATTTGAGAAAAACCTGAATACTTATCTTAAGAACATAAAGCGCGTGTGTCATAAGCACGGGCTGAGATGCTATCTCTTTGGCTCGAGGGTGCGCGGAAGCTCATTGCCTTCCAGCGATCTGGACGTGCTGGTTGTGATCCCGGCTAAAATGTGGGATAAGAGATGGAAGCTGTA
Organism: archaeon; assembly: GCA_029258795.1. Lineage (GTDB taxonomy): Archaea > EX4484-52 > EX4484-52 > EX4484-52 > WAPT01 > WAPT01. The sequence goes on along the minus strand of JAPDKB010000002.1, from coordinate 229,561 downwards.
CGATGAACTGCGTAAGGCATGTGAGGACAACCCGTTCGTTGAGATCCATATAATTCGGGAGAGGGATTTCGAAGAAATGAGAAAGCTCTACGAGCCCCTTCAACCTCTAGAGTGATGGAAGGGTTTTGCGGCGCTCATTGCTTATTTAAGCAGATGACTCCCATCACAGCTCCTTGCCTTGAAAGCCACACCCTCTCTACAAAAAGCGCAGCTTATGCCGAGCTCGTTGCATTTTGCTTCCACCTTCTTCAACATTTCAACACGCAGCTCTTTCGGTAGGTAGAAGTAGGAGCTGATTCTTTGGCCGCGCTTTATGTAAAGTTCTTCCAGCGTTTCTTTCAGCTCGGGATGGTGAAGAATTATTCTGGAATACGCATCTTTTTTCAGCTTTAGAGTTGAGGTCACGACGTGGTCAACGAAACTGCAGGACTCGATCACCTCCATCCACTCTCTTTCATCCGCCCAGGGAAGGAGAGGATCAAGTCGTAGAATTGCAGGCACTCCTGCCTCGTGCAGAACTTTCAGCGCTTTTATCCTCTTCTCCATTGACGGAGCGTTCACCTCAAGCTGCTGGGCTGTTCTGCCGGTTATGGTCATGGCAACAGCAGCCCTCATCTCTGCCAGCAGATCAGCATCTCTGGCTACAATATCGCTTTTCGTGACAACGAGCAGTTTGACGCCGTGCTCCTTCATGAGCTCGATGCACTTTCTCGTCAGTCCTTTCTCCCTCTCCACGGGAGGGTAAGGGTCCGAGCTGTTGGACATGGATATGATGGCTCCGGCAGGCAGTTTCTCAAGCTCCTTTTCAAGCCGCTTCAGCAGGTCCTTCTTCTCCCTCACCTCCCAGAAGCGGGGAATGTAGGTGGCGTAGCAGTAAAGGCAATGATGAGCGCATCCTGTATAGGGGTTGAAGGAGAGCTTTGGCGGGCAGGTGCAGAGCTTGAACTTCCACGGGTCAAATGGTGTGAGCAGCGGCATGTTCAGATTAGACTACAAACTAGTTTTAAAACTTTTGCGACAGATGTTTCTTGACAAATATGGACGATAAATCTCCATACAAACATATATACGAATACAGAAAAATTTTCAAGCCTCAAGAAGGTGTTCTGATTCGCGAAATATTGGAGAACCATGTAGAACGTTCACATGCGAAAGTCTTGTAAATAGGAGGGTGGAGAAGGATGTTTAATGGAATTGTTGAATAAATATCGCCCATTTTCTAGAAAACAATGAAGTAGTGTGTATTGATCATTCGTATGAGATGTGTAAAAGATCAAAATATCGTCACAGCACCATACCCGCGGTTATATGTGGGGATGTCACCACACTTCCTTTCAAAAATGAAGTGTTCGATTATGTCATTGGCTTGAGTTGTATTGATAATATGGATATAAAAACCGCCGTGGAAGAAATTTATCGCATCCTGCGGCAAGGCAGAAAATTTATTCACTTTTTGGATGTGGAGGTATTTCCAACTTTTGTTCTAAAATCTCTTGTGAGAGAAGGGTGTATACTGGCACCAGCGATTAAGGACGAATACCGGGGTGTTGTTTTAATTCCCGAGAGTAAATATCAAAAAATAAAGGACCTCGCTATCTCCAATGATGTTAGTGGCATGTGAATTTGGATTGAAAACCCCGAAAAAGCTGCTAGTTTTTATTTTTCATGTAATGTAGAGATAACCCATAAAAGAATTGCCAAAGAAATTGCATATTTGACTAAAAGAAGGAAAATGCATTTATTAAATAAAATTTTTACGAAAGAATTTGAAAAAGCATTAAAAAAATATGTTTGAACTAGAAAAATATGAGATAGTCAAGCATACATCCGTTTCGCAAGCATCTTCCAATAATGGTAAGGAACTAATAGGTGGGTTGGGGGTTATTAAAGAAAATAACAATGAGCAAGGCATTGACATAACTGAATTTCACATACACGTCGCTGTTGCAAGAAAACTCTAATTCTTAACTAAGAGTTTGAGTTATATAAGCATTCAGTTTTTCCTTTAAATCATCCTTTACAGGCACTGGTGTTATTTTATTACCATTGACGCTCACAGCACGTTTTGCTATTTCAAGATATGCTGGATTATCTTCAAAATAATGGGCATCTTTGTGCTCTCGGAACACGTATTTATGCACAGCAGGATTATATTTAGACGGATCTCCGACCTTCAGTCTCTCTGCCCTCGTACTAACATCGTCGAAATAATCTAAATCCAAACCTAAAGCGTTTAACACTCTGGAAGTAAGGTATTTATCCTGTCTCTCCGTAAATAGAGTGACCTTGTAGCGATTTTTAATCTGTTCCAAAAGTTCGGATAATTCTCTGTCTTTCCTTATGACCCTTTCAACAGGTATTTGATAAAATACATCCTGAATGATTTTATTTACATCTATTCCTAGCTCGCGAGCAATAGCAAGTTCGTGAGCGTAAATTCCATGAATTACTTTTAGTCTCTCTATCCAATTCCTTATTTCTTCGTTAGATTCGAAGTTTAATCCAGCACGATCCTCTAGAAATTCGCGAAGGAGCGGGTATTCATATTTTTCCTGTAATTCTACTTCGTAACGCTTTGGATAAAGACACCCATCGAGGTCTAAAACTATCGATGTCTCAAGATATTTCATAGGTAGAGATTTTGATTAAAACAAATATATAAAATTTTCGGTAATATTGTTGAATTTTTCATATAATTTTAACAAATTTTTTTGAAAAAATTTTTACAAAAATTAGGTTATTCTATGACAAGAAACCTTTTTTATACCTATGATAAAGATCGCACAATCCCCTCAAATTAGATAAACGCGAATGGTCCTTCTCGTACTCTATGTTCAGATGAATTTTGAAATGAGGAAATCTGTCCTCCACTAACTTGTGAATTAGCACCGTATCTAAACTTTTAGCGACGCTGCCACCAAACACAATTTTGTTAGGAGCCGTTAGGATCACCAGCGAGCTGAGATAGCTTGCGAGGTTCTCGTAAAACTTCTTTTTCAGTGCTTCATCTCTGAACACAGCTGCAGGGTCTCCACCACCAAGCTTCTCCAAGTATCTGCCGGAGATGAAAAGCTCGGCACACCCTTTTCTCCCGCAGAAACATTTGCCGTCATTCTGCCTCATAGTGATGTGTCCTGCCTCAAATATTTTGTCAAGGATGAGAAGCTCTTTGTAATCGTAGTAGTTCATGTGAATCGCGTTCACTCCAGTGCCTATTTGAATTACCAGAATGGATTTTCTTCGATTGTAAGCATCCTTGAAGAACTTTTTGGCGTGATGGTAAGCAAAAGCGTAAACATCGTTGACTGCAAAGTTAACATCCACGTACTCTCCTATCATGAATGGAAATCTCTTGGAATAAAGCCGGAATTTCCACTCCCCCTCAACCTTTTCCATCCTTATTATTCCGGGGAAGGTCGAGATTATTTCGTTATCCAGTGATTTTAAGAATGAGAAGAACTCATCGAACTTTTCTCTTGATTCCTTGAAAAATGTTGGAATCACACAGTATTTTTGTTTTTTGTTTGACTCCTTTATTATTTCTCCGTATTTCTTTTCGAACTCGAGCAACTTATCTTTGTCAGAAAAGAGTACGGTGGTTTTTGTCCCGCCGATATCTAACGCTATCATTAATTTTTTTATTATGAAAGAGAAAATTTATAATGGTTCGGTCGAGATGTTCTGTAGGAATTTCCAGTTGGTAACCTCACAAAAATCCATCCAAAGCTAGAATTCAAGGTTCGATCAGATACAACAGCCTTTCCTTTTCATTCCCAACCCAGCTAGGATAAGCTATGAGCTAAGCTCTCTCAGCAGGAGTTGATCCAATAGCTGAATGGACTCTCACGAAGTTATAATAAATCCAAAGCAAAGGAATAAACAATATGTTCTCACCATTAAGCTCAGCTGAAGTAAAGAAATCTACACAAGGTTGACTGAAATCTTTCAATAGGATTGTTAAGCCATTTAAGCTCAGTTTTACAAACCTTATGCTTTCTGAAATATTCTCTCGGGCTGGATGAAAAATATTTCAGCAGAGCTTTATGATAACTCTCCAATCCATCGGTTATTATCTCATTTGCTAAAGGGCTGAGCTTGACAAGGCTAAAAGCAGAATCAGCATTTCTTGAGCTTGATAAATAAAGCACAGCAAATCTGCTTTGCTTGTCAAAAGAATCGAAGAGACAATAATAGCTTTTCTTCATCTTTATGGAAAGCTCATCCATGTGCAAAGCAGCAATGCTTTAGTGTTCTTTCCACAGAATATAGTATATGTGTCACAATGTTGTGCTTGAATCCGTCATTTATTGTGAAGGTTTTATTGCAGTCCTCGCATTTATATCTCTGAATCTTTCCTCTTCTTTTGGTCTTTCTTGTGCCAAACTTTATAATGTTTTGTGAGTAACAACATTCACAGCGGGGTCTGGTTTTCATGGCGATCACCTCGAAAAATTTTTCTGAACAAACCCCGCTTATATTGTTTTTGTTCACCAACCGAATTTCCGTACAGAATCTCAAACTCCCGCTGGGATAAAGGGTGGTTGCTGTGGTTTTGAATACATACAGGGGCAAGAAGTTTTTTGCTTATCGAATCCTGTGTAAAAAGCTGACGAAGCGATTCCGTTCTTAAGGATTTTGCCCACTCAGTTGAAATCGACCCGATTTGAGTCGGTTAAGAAATATATAGTTTTTCTTCGGAAAATATCTTAACATATCAACAACTCATGATTTTTTTCAGGAGGTATGTATGAGAGAGTATAGCCCAAAGGCAATGATAAGAGCAAGCACGAAATACTTGGCACTGCTCACCATTTTCTCGCTTCTTGCAATTTTCATCCATGCTTCCATTCCAGCCACAGCCCAGACGGAGGGCTCGTCCATTAACATTACTATAAACCTAGATAAACCGGCTTACAAACCGGAAGAAACTGTAACAATTTCCGGGCAGGCATTATATTCTAATGGAACTGGAGTAAACAACACAGATGTCTATGTTTATGTGGATAGTTCATTGAGTGGGACAGCAACCACAGATTCGAATGGTAACTATAATTATACAATAAGCTCGCTAACAGTGGGAACTCATACAATTAAAGTTAACATAACAGATACAAGCGGAAATTATGGGGAAAACACAACAACAGTGATTGTACACATCTGCGACTCCGGAAATTATTCCACCACGTGTTATGTCAACAGTACTTACACCATTCCGAACAACACAGTGATATCTGGTTCTGGAACTCTTGTAATCCAGAGTGCCGGAGTTCTGACCACAAACCCGCTTGAAATAGCCATCTTAAACTTCAAGGAGATCATAATCGAAAGCGGAGGGAAAATTTTGGGGAATGTCAACATAACAGCACAGAATTTAACAGTTTATGCGGGAGGGGTTATTGATGCCAGTGGGAAGGGTTATCCTAATGAGCAGGGTCCAGGTGCTGGAGCGAGTTACGGAAGTGATACCTCGAGGGGTGGTGGAGGAGCTGGATACGGAGGATATGGAGGAGATGGTTATGGATGGGACTCTGTCGGCTCTCCATACGGTTCTTATTCATGGCCAACTGATTTTGGATCAGGAGGAGGTAATGCTCAAGGTGCTAAAGGAGGATATGGAGGGGGGATGATATTCCTGAACGTCACGAACATTTTCATCATAAATGGAACCTTATCTGCAAACGGAGGGAATGGTGGAACGGAAGGTGATTCTCCTAAGCAAGGAGCGGGAGGAGGATCGGGAGGTTCTATTCTTATCGTGGTAAATAAGATGGAAGGAAATGGAACGATACATGCTGATGGTGGCGATGGAGGAAATATTGATTACGATGGCGGAGGAGGATCAGGAGGAAGAATAGCCATTTATGCCAGTCAGTTCCTGTTTGATGGGAGTATAGAAGCTAAAGGAGGAACAGGATACGAACATGGTGATAATGGTTCGGTGTTTGTGGCTACTACTATATCGGGTTTTCTGAATGATATTGATCTGGTGGTGAATCCTGGGGATTCCCTGACGATATCTGGTGAAACGAGATATTGTGGTTATTTGACCAACCAGACCTTGTCTTCTTATTATGTTTGTTCTGACGTGTTAGCAGCACCAAACCAGAACGTGACCATCCTGCTTGATGGTGTTGTTATTGGTAAAACAGTGTCCGATGAAGCTCTGGTTTACTCCTACACGTTCACAGCTCCCACAAGTTTGGGCGTGCACAACATCACCGCGGTCTGGGACGCGAGAAATGCCAAGAAATCCATCATTTTTGATGTTAGAAATCTCACTTTTGACCGGTTCAACTTGCTGGACGAGCACGGAGAGTTTGACAATATCCTTAATCCGGGAGAAGGCTACAACCTTACCGTGGAGATAAGAGAGTTCAACGGCACGAATTATTTTGATGTCACATCCGGAAGCTTCCAGTTAGAGGTGGACGGGAAGAACTACACTCTTGTGCATATCAGTGATGGAACATGGCAAACCAACGAGACTGTTGGCACTGCTCCTTCAATTACCGGCCATTATAGTTTCTTGGCTAATGTTTCTGGTGTATCAGCCAATGGGATAAAAGGTAGTGTTCTAAATACCAATTATACTTATCGTGTGAGAAATATATCTATCACCACCTACGAAAACGTTACCTTTACACTTCCAAACCAGAGTGTGTTGGTTTACGGAAGAGCAATATATGAGGATAACAGTCCTGTCTCCAACAACCCCGCTTTCATCTGGATAGATGATCAGATCATTAACCCTAACACTGAAACCTGGCCCGAACAAATGGGTTTCTCACTAACCAACGCTCTATCAGAGAGTGCAAACTACAGGATAGTCATTAACGGAACAAACTGGACCGTTTACAATGTAATGGGGGATGTAGAAATATCCGCCACGAACAACAACTTCTGGAATAGGGTCAAAAGCACAGGAGAAGACATCCGAGTTTTCGACCAGAACGGAAACCAGCTTTATTTCTGGATAGAAGAGTGGGACTACTCAAACCAAACCGCAGTGATCTGGATCAATGTGAGCAGCGGCTCTACTGGTATCAACATCGCTTATGGCGATCCGCTTGCCACATGGAGCGGCTACCACGATCCAGAGAGAGTGTTCGAGTTTTTTGATGGGTTCGATTGCTCTGTCCTTAACACAACCAAATGGGACAGTTATTCCGGTCTGAACCTTACGGTGGAGAACGGATATCTCTCGCTTGGCGGGAAGCTCGGGATTGCTGATTCCGACAGGATATTGAGCAAAAAAACGTTCACCACGGGAATAATTGTGGAATACAGATGGAAAATTTTGGATTCCACCCCCGAATACACTAAATTTGCTCTTGTTGAAAATGCGGACATGATGAGCCCAGTAGTTGCAAATCCAGCAGTGTACAGTGGGTTGGCCGTGCTCACATCTTTCTACACAGATACTTCGGACTATAGGCATGTGATATACGAAGTGGATGATAGTGGAAATGCAGTGGATATGGGCTATTCTCCATGGACTGTGGTCCCGGGTGAGTGGAGGACTGAAAGGCTTTATTTTGCACCGACAGTTACGTATTATGACGAGGTAAACTCGTTTTCGGTTAACTTTCCGAACTATCATTCCAATCCCAAAAAACTGTTCTTTTCGCAAGGACAGTGGACGGACAACAGGGCAGACAGGTTGTATATTGATTATGTGAGGGTCTACAAGCTTGCCGATCCGGCAAACTTCAAGTCCGCAGAAGTGAAAAAAGCTTTGGTCTTCACGAATACTTCCGGTCACTATAAGTATGCGTTCCACGCTCCTCTGGAAGCAGGAGACTACGTTGTCAGGGTTAATCTAACAGACCCCAACGGAATTGATGGGAAAAACTCCACAATTTTGAAAGTCAGGTGGCCGGCCAATTTCACCAAAGACTATGTCATAGTTCCTGATTTTGTTTCGGATGACGACTGCTCAATCTACACAATAACGGCTGGAAACTATATTAACGCAACAAATGGCCAGCCATTGCACGGAAACTTCACAGTGAAGATAGGGAGTGTTTCCAAAAACTGCTTTGGCCTTGGAAACTGCACATTAACGTTCTCCTTTGGAGACCCGTCCTACGGGTGTGAGCAGAGGGGGGGAAATCTTACTGTTGTTGTGCACGTTGAAAATGAGACCGCTCTTTACTTCCCACACGATGATGCGTTCGAATACTTTTTTGACGAGAAAACCACAACAGCCACCCTGAAAGCTTACGATATTGTGGTCTACAATGTCTCTACAACACAAGACAAGATTGTGAGTTTCAACATGACGATAAACAATACTGGCAGAGCAACTATGAGGAATATAAGAGTTGAAAGGTACTCTGGATCGTTCAATGTAACAAACACAACACTCATCCCGGATGTTCCACCCGAAACAGCAATAAACATAACATTTTACATGACCATACCCGCGGGAACCTCTCCAGCAACTTACAAGCAGGTTTACAAGTTGATATGGAATAATAATGAGAATTCCGAATCCTTTGTATACTCCAACCAGCAGAATGTACACGTTGTCGGAAATCCCGAGATAACTCCCAACATCACCGCCATAAACGACACCATGGAACACGGAACATCAAGAACATACGTAATACTCATAAACAATACCGGCAACGCTGAACTCTATGATGTCTGGATAAACTACACCGCAAAAACACTCCCATCCCAAACCGTGAGCATCTCTCCCTCCTACTTCAGCGTGATCTATCCGGAAGAGAGCAAAACAACATGCATAACCATAACCCTTCCTGCTGGATTTCCACCAGGAAACTACACAGGAGAGATAAACATAAGTGCAAACCTCGGAAAGTTTGATGAAAGAATAAAAATACTGCCCGTAAACATTCAGGTTCCTGTCAACACAACCTACTCCATCAAAGTGTTCTATCCCAACAGCACCCAAGCTCCGTTCTTGAACCTTACTTTCCCTCTCAACACCAACGGCTCTGCAGGCTACATAATCATCAGGAACACGGGAAACGTGCCGCTCAACTTCACGATAACCTACGAGGACATAGCAGGCTATGCCAATCCAACAAGACAGGATCCGAAAATAATGATCATAGACAAGTATTATAATGGCACAGTCTATAATCCTTCCCATGTCTACCTAGAAGAACAGGAAGAGAAGAGGATTGACTTTTTCCAGGAGGGCAGCTATCTAGCGACCACTTACGCGACCAACATAACCTTCCGGAACAGCACGGCATTGCCACAAGAGAGGAGTGCTCCTCTCTATATGACATACCTGGACATGCCCCCGTACATTTCGGACCTCGCCTATAAGGAGATGATAGAGATAGGAACCCAGCAGGTCGTAACAGCCCGTTTTGATGACGACCAGGACATGCTCTCCTTGATAAAAATGAAGGTTACCCATCCGAACGGGACGGTGACCGAGATTGTTTGCGAGCAATCGCCCTCTATTCCAGACGGCTACCACTCTTGTGTCTATACTCCAGATGTCGGGGGGGTGTATACTGGAGAGCTCGTGGCGTGCGATTCTGGCTCGAAATGCAGCTCTGAAAGCTTTTCTTTTGAGGCTCTTGAGAGGACAAGGCTCTCCATAACCCCGGCAACAACCAATGTCAGGGTTGACAATGTCAGCCTCCTCGAGGGGAGGTCGATATCCGTATTACTGAATGTTACCAATGAGGGTAACGTCAACGCTTACAATATCAACGTAACAGCAAGCCCCCCACCGGGGACATCGTGGAGTGTTGGGAAATGTGCTCGTGCTCAGATTGCTCCAAATGAAAGCATGGACTGCTTGCTCTCTCTATATATAACAAATGGCACGCCGCCCTCGACATATGCTATCCAGCCGTATGTTGAATGGCTCAACCCCAACCCGTCGTTTTATGACAAGGTCTCCTCTGACCCTGTCTTAATCAATGTTACGCCAACCAGGATAGTAAACATAACGAGCATGTCTCAGTCTGTGACCGCCCGGCACAATGCCACCATGCTAGGATGGATCCTTGTGGAATCCCAGGGCAACGACAACGCGGAAAACGTAACATTCGCTTGTGCATACCAGCCAGGCCTGTGCCCATACGTGCATTTCGTTCCCTCGACTATAACATCTCTCTCTCCTGGAGCGTCAGGAAACGTGACAGTAAGGATAGAGCTTCCAGCTGGCTTTGCTCCGGGCACGTACATACCTGCTTTGCGTGCTTGCACACCCGAAATGTGTGACGAAAAAACCATGGAGGTAAGCATTCCAGAAGACAGTTCGTGGGAGATAAATGCAACGCAGCTCAACATCCCGGCCGTTGCAAACATGAGTGGAAATAGAGCACTGCTCATAAAGAATCTGGGTAATGTGCAGCTCAAATTCTACTTTTCTCTCGAGGGCAACATAACCGACGTGCTCTCCATAAACGAAACATCAACAAGCTTGGCTAAGCAGAACAACTACTCCCTTCTCCTCTCATGGAACAAAATACCCTCTGCAAACCATTATGAAGGAAACATCACCATCCAGGAAGTGAACTACAATCAGATCATGAAAGTTAAAGTTGTGATGGATGTTTATGAGGCTGAATTAAACGTAATCTCTCCCTCACAAACCGACCCCTACACCAACATGCTCGCAAACGAAATCATAAAAGTGAACGTTTCATTCACCCTTGCCAACAATCCAATAAGCTCTGATTCTGAATTCCATGTTTATGTTGATAATGAGGAATGCACTTCCACTGTTTCTTATTCCGTAGGCTACTGGAACATGGAATGTGTTCTTCCAGAGGTTGAGGATGGAAAATTCCACAATTTGACCGTGGTTGCCACGTATAATGTTTACGGATTTACTGTTAGAGCAACAGCCGTAAACTCAATCCATTACAAGGACATAACCCCCCCATCCATAACTTCAACCAATGAAACCGTGAAAGATGGAATTCTGAGCGCGGAGGTGAAAGTTAAAGATAATGTAGGAGTCAGTGGAGTCGACGCAACCATAACTTATCCTTCTGGAGCAGAGGAGAAACTCACACTCTCCTACAACTCCACCAAAGACGTTTGGAAACTGGGAAATTACTATTTGAATGAGAGCGGAGATTATCAGATAGCTTACACAGCTTTCGACTCAACCGGCAACAACGCCAGTGTTTCTGTCTGGGTGAGGGATACACCACTCATAACCCTCGCCATAATATCACCAAACCAGACACAGGTAGTGATGAAGAAAAGTAATGCCAATTTTGTCTTTTACAATTTCACCATTACCAACACCAAGGTTGTCAATGTCAAGCAGGGACTTTACGATATTGAAGCCATCTCCCCCTATGAAGAAATAATGGTGAATGATGCGAACTTGACAAACGACAGCATTCTCGAGATAACGGAACTGAATCCGAAGCTCGTACCACTAACTGGAGTGAAGGCAAGATACAGGGCAATAATGTACAATACAGACATCCCTCTCAAAAACATCACTATAGTATTCAACGTTCTTCCATACCTCGATCAAGTCTCAGATTTATCTCATCTTGCTGTGTACAAGTGCACCAATTATTCTGTGGAGAGCGGTATCTGCGAGAGCAACTTCACCATGATCACGCCAACCATAAACTATGCAAGAGCAGAGGTGCGGATCGATCTGAACGAAAGTGACCCGCTGCTTGTGTTGGCTGAGCCCGAATCAGAGATTTCAGCTATATGCGGTAACGGCGTTTGTGAATACGGTGAGAGTCCGTATAATTGTCCCGCTGACTGTCCGGCTCCGCAGCCAAAGGTTGTGAGTTCTGGGGGTGGAACTACTGTTGTCAACGAGCTAGATGAGGAGGAGCTGATCGAAAAGCTTCTGGAAAAACTTGGAAAGAAGGATTTCGTTGTGCAGACACAATCCATAGACCTCACGCTTTATCAGGGCGAGAAAACCATGAAGAATATTTACGTGTTCAACCTTCTGGACAAACAAGCGGAATTCGTGGCCACGATATATGGTGATGTTATTCCCTTGGCAAAGCTATACAGTCCGTTAATTAGAGTCGATGCAAAAAGAGAAGGATACTTCATAGTTGAATTCGATATACCGGAGGATGCTGAAACACGCACCTACACGGGTGTGCTGAAAATCTCCGCTGAGAACCAGAGCACAACCGTACCGATAACAATCAAAGTTCTCCAGAAGCCGGAAGAACTGATGGACATGAAAATAAACCTCCTGCAGGACGCTGTTGATCCCGGAGACACGCTGAAAGTTCAGGTTGAGCTCTTCAATTTAGGAAAAACGAAAAGAGTGGATGCAAACGTAACGATAGAGCTTGTGGATCCGGACACGCTGGAAACTGTTGCGGCAAAGACTGAAACGATGGCTGTGGAAACCAGCTTAACAAAAATACTCACTCTGAAGATTCCGGAAAACTTGGAGAAAAAGAAGTACATGGTTAAAGCAACAGCAAGTTACATCTCTGCATCGAGACCGTTGCAGGCTACGGCAATGCAGTACGTAGAGGTTGGTGTTCCTTTCCTTGAAAAGAAAACTCCTCTCGGCCTGAAAGTTAAAGAGCTCGCGATACTCATGCAGATGAGTGGCGTGATAGCTGGAGCTACCTACTTCTACTGGCAGAGGAGAAGAAAACTCGCTAAGAAAAAGATGGACACACCCATAGATGTTCACCACCTCCCAAAACCCACAACCTCCTCCCTCTTCATAGGAAACATAGCCGGCAAAGCAATAAGGGCATTCATCCATCCAAACCATCTATCCACGCATGTTATGATAGCAGGAGCAACCGGCTCGGGCAAAACCATCTCAGCCATGGTGATGGCTGAAGAACTCCTGCTCAAAGGAAAGAGCGTGATAGTCTTTGATCCAACGGCCCAGTGGACGGGCTTCTTAAGGAAATGCAAGGAAGATTTCATGCTCAAGAAATACAAGGAATTCGGAATGAAGAAGGAGGATGCGAGGGGTTTTGCGGGAAAAATAAAGGTGGTTGAAGACGCTTACGAAAAGGTCGATGTAAAGGAGCTTCTCTCTCAAAAAGGAAGGATAACTATCTTCGTGCTGAACAAGCTCAGCCACAAGGAAATTGAGGACTTCGTTGTAAACTTCATAAGCTCAATATTCAACTCCAACATGGAGGAAAGTCATGAGCTGAAAGCTGCTCTTATCTTTGATGAGGTGCACAGATTGCTTCCAAAATTCGGAGGAACCGGCAAGGGTTTCCTTGCCATAGAGAAAGCAACAAGGGAATTCAGGAAATGGGGAATAGGTCTCATGTTGATTTCCCAAGTTCTGAGCGATTTCGTTGGAGAGATAAGAGCGAACATTGGAATGGAAATACAGTTCAGAACAAGGTATGAGAACGATCTGGAAAGGGTAAGAATGAAGTATGGCGACATATACATGGCAAGCGTTGTTAAAGCTGGAGTTGGAACAGGAATGCTTGTTTTCAGCGAGTACAATAGAGGGAGGCCATACTTTGTTGAGTTTAGACCGATACTCCATCAGGTTACAAGGCTGAGCGATGAGGAGCTGGCCAAATATGTGGCTTATGACAAGAAGCTTGAGAGGATAAGGATGATCGTGAAGCTTCTGAAAGCTAAGGGTATAGATGTTTTTGAGCTTGAGACAGAATTAAAGCTTGCTGATTCCAAGCTGGCTCAGGGCAGATTTGAGATGGTCGAGCTGTATTTGAGTTCTCTTGAAAAGAACGCTTTTGAAAAAGCAAGAATTCATGGCATAGATTTAAAAGCTCTGAAAAAGGAAAAGATAAGCAAAGAGGAGCTTGAGAGCTTTGTGGGAAAGGCAAGGGTGGAGACAGCTGAGGATTTAGCAATTTACCTTTCAAAGCTGTATGAAGAGCTGAAGGACAAGGTTGTGGATTTGAAAGCCAAGGGCGTGGATGTCTTTGATGCTGAGATGGAGCTCGAAACGCTTGAGCCGAAGATAAGGATGGCATCAGCTGAAAAGAATGTTAAGGAGCTGAGGAGGATTAAGGAGAGGATGGAGAGGTTGAAAGCTGGCTTGTTCAAGGTAGAGGAGCATGTCTGAAAAAGAACTTGGAATGGAAGCCAAAGTTGAAGAGCTGGAAGCCAAGATTGAAGCTCTGAACGAGATGAGGAAAGCCACTTCTGAAATGATCGCGGAGATAAGGGAAGAGATAGGGGAGCTTCGTGGCATGCTGCTGGAAGATGAAAAAAACTTGGCGGAGATGCAAGCGGTGTACGACAGAATGGAAGCCATAGCAAAGGAGGTCGAGCCCGAGAAAATTCTCACAAGAATAAGTAAAGTCGAGGATAAAATGGATATTCTGAAAGAAATGATAGAGAAAAATGAAAAGATAATAAAGAGGGTTGTGGACGAGATAAAAGACATAAGGAAGACATTGATGGAGTTTAAAGGACTCGAGGTCGTCAAGAGTTTGTATGAGGAGATGAAAGACGATATCGGCGTGCTCAAAAAACTGGAAGCGTCCACGAAAATAAACGCAGAGAAGAGCGTTGCTGTGCTGGAAGAAATTGAGAAAAAATACAGGGAATTTCTGGAGATGAAACGGGAAATCAAGAAAATAAGCGCGGAACTGGAAAGTTTGAAAGAGGTGGTGGAAAAACACACAGTGCATCTGAAATCGGTCGTTAAAAAAGAGGAAATTGATAATTTGTTGGAAAATATAAACAACAAACTTAAAATTATGGATGAACTTATTGAAAGAAGCGAGGTAATGCTGAAACATGCTCAGATTGTCGATAAAAAGGGGATTAATAAACTGATTAAAAGCGGCGGTCTTAACGACACCAAACAACTGGAGAATCTAGAGAAAGAGCTAACTCATCTTAAAAGTTTGATGAATAAAATGTCTTCACGTATGAAAGACCTTGAAAAGAAAGAGGATGATTTAACAAAAACTGTAAATAAAGCCCTTGCATTGGATGAAGGTGTTGAGGTTAAAATTGAAGCCACAACGAAGGATGTCAACATCCTGAAAAACAAGTTGAAGGAAATGGAGCGCAAACTGAAAAAAGTAGAAAATACTGGTGAAAAAACCAAGAAAAAGCCGCTCCCTGAGGTTGAGATGTTGAAAGAAGAGCTGGAAATATTGAAAAAGGAAAATGAGGAATTAAAAGATGAAATCTCCAGGATCATGAAAGCTCTCAAAGATGTAGTTTCTATGCTGGAGCTTCTGAGCTCAAATAAGTAAAATTTTTTATCGGTATGATTATGTTCCACATTTTTTAAACTTGTATCGAGATTATTGACATTGATGCAACGTTCAGGTATCGCTGAACTTCCTTTACACACCGGGAAATGCCCGAGATGGCTGTTCAGCAGGATGGTGCCTCTAGCTAGAAGTATTGCTCGTGCTGTGGTGCATGAATACGGTACATCCGAGCTTTTGAGAAGGATTTCCGATCCCTTCTGGTTTCAGGCATTGGGTAATGTACTTGGCTTTGACTGGCACAGCTCGGGCGTGACAACCACTGTCTGTGGTGCTTTGAAGGAAGCGCTGAATAACGATGAAGAAATGGGGGTGAAGGTAGCGGGAGGTAAAGGCAAGGTGTCCAGAAAAGCTCCAGAAGAAATAAGGAACTGGGGCGAAGAGCTTGGTCTCGGGGACAGCGATATAGAAAGACTCATTTACACCAGCAGAATGAGTGCAAAAGTGGACAGTGCTGCGGTGCAGGACAGTTATGAACTCTACCACCATGTCATGCTTTTTGATAAAAATGGCAGGTGGTGTGTTGTGCAGCAGGGTATGAACACATCAGCACATTATGCAAGAAGGTACCACTGGGTGTATAACAGAACACAAGAAAGGGGATTTGTGGATGAGCCCCATACCGCGATATGTGCTGAAAAAAGAAGTGATTGTGTCCTTGACTTCACATCCAGAGAAAATAGAGAGGTGAGAAATGCCTGTGTTGACCTCGTAAATGAGGGCAAACATAAAGTCGTTAAATGGAGTGTTATGTATGCAAGAAACTCTCTTTTGAACTACACTTCTAATTCAAATGATAGGGTATATGGTGCGCCTCATCTGACAATGCCTGCCGATCACTTCAGCATCTCTCTCAAAAAGAGTTCTTTAAAACTATTTGAAAATCTTGCGGAACTCGAACCCACCTCATTTGAAGAAATTCTGGAAGTGAAGGGTGTGGGTGCAGCTACAATAAGAGCACTTGCTTTAACCTCGCAGCTGGTTTACGGCACGGAACTCAGCTGGAAAGACCCTGCAAAGTTTTCCTTTGCCCACGGTGGGAAAGATGGTGTGCCGTACAAGGTAAATCGGAGAAGGATGGAAAAAACCGCAAAATTGCTGGAGGATGCAATAAAGAATGCTGAAATAGGAAAGAATGAGAAAAAGCTTGCCCTCATGCGGCTTGCAAGGTGGTGTGAGCGAGTTGAAGTTGAATCAGAGAGTAAAGATTGAAGAATATAAAATGACAAGCACGAACTCTACCAACTCTAATTATCATAATTTATATAAGTGTGCCATGCCAGATATTCTAATAATATGAGCAGAAAAAAAGATGTTGATAAGCCCTCAATCATAGAATTTGAGAAAGTTCTTGTTTTTCTCATAGCTCTAGCTGGACTCTGGATAATCTGGCCGTTCTCCACTCCGCTCGTGCTCGCAGCTGTGACTGCCTACACCTTCTACCCGCTTGTGAATTACATACAGCGCTATCTTAAATCCTACAATCTCTCCATCCTTATCGTCATCATACTGATCTTCGGACCCATCGGCTGGGCGATAAGTGGTTTTGCCGGTGGTGTGAATACTATAATAATGACAATCTACCAGTTTGCCGCCGACATCAACACGTTTCTTCTCAAGCTTAACACATACGTCTCCTCTTTAGACCTTGAAATACCCGGATCGCAATCAGTTATCTCCACACTTCAGAGTGTCGTATCTGATTTCGTAGAACAGGTGCAAGTTTCTCTAACATCATGGATAAAGAACATACCCAACATCATAATAGATTTTTTCGTTTACCTTTTTGCCACGTACTACTTCCTGAGAGATGGTAAACGGCTCAGAGAACTTGTTTTAAAGTGGAGCAGAAAGTTTGAAAAGGAAGAACGAAGGGTGATAGAAAGTATAGTGACGGGATTGGACAACAGTTTCAGAGTTCTTTTTGTATCATACATAGGTATCTCAACCATCGTGGGGATTTTAAGTGCAATCATATACTATTTTGTGGGTGTGCCCTATGCAGGACTTATGGCTGTGATAACGTGGATTTTTGCGTTTCTTCCGATACTGAACACTCCTATGATATACGGAGGTATAGCAGCTTACTTATTTTATGTGGGGGAGATACAACAGGCCATAATCTTGCTTATATTGGGGGTTGTGTTTCTGAGTCTCATCCCCGATCTTCTCTTACGTCCGGTGCTGTGTGGTAAAGCAGGAAACGTGCACCCACTCACCGTAATCCTCGGTTTCTTTGGCGGACCCGTTGTTTTTGGGATAAAAGGCTTCTTAATTGGTCCCCTCCTTCTGGTTATTGTGGAAACTGTTGTCAAAGAATATATGAAGAGCTAACATAACCGTAATGCTTTTATTTAGGTTGGTCATAGATATTACTCTTGAGGAGATACATATGGATAGAAAGCGAAAGTTCACACTGGTGACTGCTGTTGTAGGAATAGCAATAATAAGTATTCTTCTCCTTCTAGCAGGTCCTCGAGAAATAGCTCACGCTATAAATGCTGCAAATCATAAAATGATTTTGATAGCGCTTTTCTTTCAGCTTTCAATATCATTACTGTATCCTTTGCGATGGAAATATCTCTTATCTTCCATGGGTAAAGGCACGAGATTCTCCAACATCTATATGGTTTCATCGCTCGGTTTCCTTGTCAATGCTCTAACTCCGGGTGCACAAGCTGGCGGAGAACCAGCAAGGGCTTATGTCCTGAGCAAGGTGGAAAAACTCAGCCCATCCAAGTGCTTTGCATCCATCGTTGCAGAACGCGTTTATGATGTTATAAGCTACCTCCTGGTCATAATTTTGGGGCTTGTCATGCTACTGCATGCTTACTCCTTCGGATGGTTGGGAACAATAATGATAGTGATAGCAATCCTGTTCATAATAATGCTCACCATTCTTGCTCTCTACATTTCGGTAAACAAGAACAAGGCGCTAAAACTCCTCAGGTTCATATTCCGCTTCCTCAGAAACATAAAACCTCTCATGAATAAAATAGACGAGTGGGCATCAAAGCTGGAGGATACTGTGGAGGAATACTCCCATTCTTTCAAGAAGATACTGCTAGATAAAACTTGGAAAGGTCTTTTCTATTCCTTCCTCATACGTGCTCTGGAAATTTTGCGCCTGTATTTCGTGATGTTAGCTCTTGGCATAAATCTCTCAATAGAGCATGCGATTATGCTATTCGTGGTGGTGGTACTGTCAACACTCGTTCCCTCACCACCAGCAGGTATGGGTGTCGTGGAAAGCGCATATATGCTCGTGCTGAAAATGATGGGCGTTCCCCTCCAGATAGCTGCGGCAATGATGGTGATAGATAGGATGCTAAACACTCTTGTTCCCGCATTGATAGGTGTTGCCAGCTCGTATTACCTGGGATTCAAAAGATTTGACCTCTTAAACAGAAAGGTCAGTACTCATTCACTTTAACCTCTTCTTTTTTCGGGGCACGAACCTAAAGTCGTGCATTCCGCAACGCGGACATTCATCTTCCTCCACAGAAATGTTGCAATAAATGCACTTTTTCACCCATTCCACCCTTTCCCTTATCCCCTGTGTTGCTACCGGTGTAAACTCCATCTTGAAGAAAGAGCAAAGATTCTGGACAGAGTAGTCATCAGTAACGACCACCACATTTTTTCCTTTCTCTCTTAATTCGAGCGCAAGTGCCACAACACTAACATCTGCTTTACTCACCCTATCTCCTAACTTTTCAACACCACGCTCCACTTCTTTCATTTTCTCCTCCGAAGGATGCATGAGTGCCATACCCTTCTTGAGAAACATGTCAAACACTACCTTGGACTCCAGGCTTTGAAGCTCATCCATCACGGAATAGGTGGTTACGCACACTTTATCACTGAACTTTCTCCCCTCTGGCTTGATGAACACGCTTGTATCCAGAACATGAACTATTTGTTCTTTTTCATTTTCAGGCATAACTCAAACTTCCGCGCCAAAAATATTTATAAAGATTCCTGTGTGAACTTTCTCATATCGAAATTCTCGATATGTTTTCAGCTGTTGTTTCAGGAGGTGATATTGATGGATGTGAAACAGATAGAAGCAAAACAGGCCAAAAAAGGTACATATGTGATGATCGATAATGTGCCCTGCGTTGTTATAGACCTCAAGATAGCTTCCACTGGAAAGCACGGAAGTGCTAAGTGCAGGATAATAGCGGAAGGGATAGCTGATGGTAGAAGGAGAGAAATTACTCTTCCCGGAAATTCCAAAATACCCAGCCCGAATGTTGATAAGAGAAAAGCTCAGATCGTGGCGGTAATGGGTGATATGGCTCAGCTGATGGACCTTGAGACTTATGAGGTTTTTGAGCTGCGCATACCGGAAGATTTGAAGAATGATGTGGTGGAAGGAGCGGAAGCAGAATACTGGGTGCTGGCTGGCAGAGATAAGGTGCTGGTGAAGGTGAAGAAGTCCGAGTAATTACCCCTACAAACTCAGAGATCTCCATTAGTTACTTCAAAATAACAGGAGGTTCACAGCAGCTTCAATTCCTCCAATCCGTAAGTTTTGAAGTACTCCTCCACTTTCCTGCCCACTTCTTCTTTTTTCTCGCTTTTCCATCTCTGAAATGCGAGTGGAAGCAGCTCTACAGCGTTACTCATCGCGTGATATTGCACGTTCATCTCAGCAAGCACTTCAGCAACGCTCTTCCCGTCATCCCTTCTTTCCATCCTGTTTGTGAGTGCTATAGCAGTTACCCTATCCACCGCATCAAGCTCCGTCAGCTTGCTAACCCACTCTATCAGAGATGATCCGGTCGTGGTGACATCCTCTATCACCACCACTCTGCCTTTCGGAGCCCCCACAAAAAATCTGTCTTTGGGCATGCCATGCTGCTTTACCTTTCCTCGCCCCATGGGAAGAACGTGACTTCCCTTTCCGAAGTTCTCGCTCATCTTGGCCCATTTGTACTGCACTATTATACCGGTCTTGGTTGCTCCTTCAGGCACGCCAAAAAAGCAGTCCGCTTTAAGCCCTTTGCTTCTCACGAAGCTTATGATGAAATCGGCAAGCCGATCGATGAGAAACACGTCTTCGGTCACATTTCTCCAGTTGACATAGAAGTGAGAAAGCCTCCCGGATTTGAGAGTTATCGGCTCCTCAAAAAAACCAACTATGCCGTTCTCCAAGATGAAATCGTTGAATGCCTGCTGGTCGAAATCCATTCCACCCATATATCAAGGTTGGAATCGGAAAATTTTTAAAGTATGCTTCCTACGATTTCTTCCCCGTACTTTTTCTTCAGGTTTTCCTCTATTCTCTTCATTCTTTCCTCTCTGGCACGGTTAAGAATTTCTCTCACATATCTCTCATCACTGAAATATTCGGTGTATCTCTGGGGATTCCCGCAATACCCGTCAAACAAACACACGCCACCTTCATTGTCATTACAATCCCTGTAACTGCACCTCGCCAACCTTGCCAACCACAATCACCCGGCTCGATTCGACCTCATCGATTTATTATTTTATGGTGAATATTTTAAAATACTTTCAATGAAAAGTGTGAATGAGGTGAGATCATGCTCCTCAACACCACAAGAAACTTTCTGGTGAGTGAGAGAGAAGATATAGAAAACGCAAGGGTTATCGTTCTTGGTGTGCCCTTCGATACCACCGAAACCACGCTGCCGGGACAGAGGCTTGCACCGCTTGAGATCAGAAAAGCCCTGCTCTCTATGGATGTGAACGAGCGAATCGCTGATACGCTTTACGATGCAGGAGATGTTGTAGTAGTGCACGGAAGTGTGGAGAAGACGATGGAAAAGTTGGAGGATGTTCTTCAGGAGATATGGAGTAAGAATAACAATGCTAAGCTTCTCGTGCTGGGTGGAGAGCACACCATAACTTACGGTATGGTTAAATTTCTCGCCAGCAAGCTGGATAATTTGCAGCTCGTTTTCATGGACGCACATGGCGATGCTTACGATGAATATATGGGCCTGAAGTTGAGCCATGCAACCGTGCTGAAAAGGATAGCGGAACTGAATAACGTTAAAATTGCCGTCATGGGTGTGAGGGAGGAAATGAACGGGCTGGAAGAGCTGAAGCTGGTGGAACTGGAAGAGCTGGATGCTGAGATGCCGACCTACATCAGCTTGGATGTTGATGTGCTCGATCCTTCCATCATGCCGGGGGTTGCTGACCCGGTTCCAGCTGGATTGAAAGTTGAGGACATTGTTTCCGTGATAAAGCGCTTTAAAAATCTCGCTGGTATGGATGTTGTTGAGCTTAACCCGCTGGTGGAATCGCACGTTTCAAGCAGGACTGTTGCATGGATCATCAGAGAGTTTCTGAAGCAATCCCTGACCGAATAAATTTTTAAAACACTGACCACTATCTTCTCCCATGGACTTCATAAAGTTCATGGGGACGGGTGGCGGAAGATTCGTTCTGATAACGCAGCTGAGAGCAACAGGCGGAATTTACATTGAGATGGATGACACCCGACTCTACATTGATCCCGGCCCCGGCGCGCTTGTTCATGCCACCAGACATAACCTGCCTCTGAGAAAACTCAATGCGTTGCTTGTTTCGCATGCACACATAGATCATTGCAATGATGCCAACGTTATGATAGAGGCTATGACGAACGGCATAACCAAAAAGAGAGGTGTGCTCATCGGGAACGTTTCGGCCATTGAGGGTTATGAGAATAATGGTAAAAGAGTTGAACGGATTACAACAGACTACCATCTGAACGCGCTGGAGAAGTATTTTGTGGTTAATGCTGGAGATGAAGTGGAAGTCGGGAACGTGAAAATTGCAGCCACTAAAGCGCTACACACAGACCCTAAAGCGGTGGGTTTCAGGATAGAGAGCGATAAGTATGTGATTGGTTACACTGGAGACACGATTTATTTTGATAACATCGGCAGCCAGTTTAAGGGGTGTGACGTCCTTATCCTTAACTGCCTTTTCAACCAGAATCCGTACAAAGGGCAGGATGTAGAATTCTCGAAGCACATGGATAGCGAGGATGCGCTTGAGATAATCAGGCATGCGAAGCCAAAGCTTGCGGTGCTGCAGCATTTCGGCATGGAGATGCTCAGGAGTATGCCGTGGGAGGTTGCGAAGCGTATAACCGAAGAGACGGGGGTGAAAACGATAGCCGCACGGGACTTTCAAGAGATCAAGCTGAAGGATGTAGTGGAAGGAAGTGAAGGTAAGGATGAGCAACATAGAAAATCGCTGGCTGACTGGAGCTGATTTCTTTAAAATTTTTCACCTAACCAAACTATGTATGGAAAACAAACCCAATATGTCAAAACCCGAAGATTCTGTGCCGAAGGAAAGTTTAAAATCTCAAGAAAAGGTCACCATCGAGACCTTGAAAAATGACGAAGGACTGGGAAAGACCTATACAGTGGTGGCTAAAGTTGTTTCTGTGAGGGAGACGAAGGGGCCCACACTCTTCCGGCTTGAGGACAACACAGGCAGTATCATGACTGCGGCTTTTCAGGGCAGGGGCATCAGGGCTTTTCCGGAGATAAATAGGGGGGATGTTATTGTTGCTCAAATACTGAAAGGTTGGGATGAAAAAAAGAACATTCCCTCCTTCGTGCTGGTCGGAGCTGAAAAAGCGAGCAAAGAGGAAGCGGAGAAATTTCTTGAGGAACTGGAAAAAGGAAAAGAAAGTGTTAAGAATGAAATTATGGCTTCCGTTGTAGGGGGGTGTGAAGGCAAAAAAGCGGAGCTTTTGAGAAAATCAATATCTGTTCTGCTTGAATGTGTGGAAAAGAACAAGATGTTCGTTGTCAAGTACCATCTTGACCTTGACGGTGTTGCCTCCGCGCTCTTATTCGGAAAGCTTGTCGAAATAATGAGCAAAAAACTGAAGGTGAAATCTCCGCAAATCAGGTTTTTCGGGATGAGGAAGCCATCCTATACTATTGAGGATGCTTTGCTGGACATGCAGAGTTTGGGAGGGGAAGCAGAAAATACCGTGCTTGTCATCCTTGACAACGGCTCAACTAAAGATGATGTTGATGCGCTAAAACTGGCTCGTGCCGATGGTTTCAAAGTTGTGGTGGTTGACCACCACCCTCCTGACGAAAATGTGGAAGATGTTGTGAACTCTGTCCTGAACCCCTATCTCTGGGGTGGAGATAAGAATGAGAACACCGCCTTGATTCTCTATGAAATGCTGGAGCTGGTCAATAATCCTGATGAACACGATTTGCTTATCTGCGCTCTAGCCGTCATCGCGGATAAGAGCAAGGGAGAAAGGGCTGAGGAAATTGTGGAAAAAGCTAAGGAGGTCTGGGGGGAAGAATTTGTGGAAAAGGTGAGATGGGTTCTTGATTACGTAATCACGGTTCTTAACACGAGGCTGGATGTTTTGTTTGTGGAGAGAATGCTTAGGGATGAGAGGTTTAAGGAAATGGTGGATGTTCTTTACCCAACCATCAGCAGCATGATCGAGAGCAGGATGGGTGAGATGTCATCATCCTTGGAAGTTGTGGAGGGAAAGGACATTGTTGTGGCGTTCTCCGAGCTCAAGGGGAAGGGATGGCAGTATCCTCCTGCGGGAAGAAGCACAGGGCTGCTCTTCGAAAAGCTGAAGGAAGAGAAAGGTAAGAGTGTGGCTCTCTTCTGTTTTGTGGGTGAGAATGTTATAGTGCGGGTGGATGAGGGTAAGGCATCAGAATTCTTTGCGAAGGATGTGCTTGGGAACATGCTGAAAGAGGAGATTGAGGGCATTGCTGAACCGGGAGGTCATGATGTTGCATACAGCTTCAGGGCAGAAGAGGAAATGCATGAAAAGATAAAGGAAGCTGTTAAAAAGAGGGTTGCTGAGGGGTGATCATTGTGAGTGAAACAAAGAGAATTATCCCTCCCATCATCATAAGCGGAATGGCCGGTGTGGGTAAATCCACACTTGCAAAAGCTCTTGCTGATCATTACGGCATTGATTACGTGTGTGGAGGGGACATGCTGAAGGAAATTGCGAGGCAGGAAGGTTACGAGCCAACAGAAAACTGGTGGGAAACTCCTGAAGGTATGGAGTTTCTGAGGAAAAGAAAGGAGGATCCTAACTTTGATAAAAAACTTGATGAGATGCTCATAGAGAGGGCTAAAAAGGGCAACTGCACCATAACGTCCTGGGCGCTACCTTGGGTGTGGGGAAAAGGGATAAAGATATGGTTGCAGGCAAGCCAGAAAACAAGGGCTGAGAGGATAAGCAGAAGAGACGGCATAAGCTTGGAAGATGCTATGGAGTATGTTAAGAAGCGAGACAGGGAGAACGTCGAGCTCTACAAAAAAATCTACGGATTCACGCTGGGAAAAGAGCTGGAGGTGTTTGACCTTGTCCTCAATGTGGAGCATGCCCCGGCTGAAAAGGTTAAGGAGATCGTGATCTGCTTTCTGGAAAAAAGCGGGTTACTTGATAAGGCGGAGTTTTGAGATGGTGGAAAAATGCTAATTCCGTTTGACCCGGTGGAAAGGGCAAGAAAAGTGGAGAGCATTGTGATGGATGAGAGAGGAAGGAGGAAGTACTATCGCTTCAGATTCGCTCCGTATTATGGAGGGATAGCCACAGCCGATGCCATGGGCTGCAACCTGCTTTGTGCGTACTGCTGGAACTATTATCGCAATCTTCATCCGGAGAAGCACGGGGCCTTTTACTCTTCTCAGGGCGTTGCATCCAAGCTGGTTGCGCTTGCGGAAAAGCACGGCAGAGCTCTTTTCAGAATTAGTGGAGCCGAGCCGGTGCTTGGAGTTAAAAGTGCGGTGCATGTGGTAAATGTGGTGGATGGCGTGGCCAGCAGCTGCGGAAAGAAAGCGCGGTTCATCCTGGAGACGAATGGAATCATGATAGGGCAAAGCGATGATGTCCACGAGCTCTTATCAGGCGTGAGAAATCTCATGGTCAGAATCTCTGTCAAGGGTTGGGATGAGGAGAGTTTTGAGAGAATTTCAGGAGCAAAAGGCGAGTACTTCCACCTGCAGATCGAAGCTCTAAGGAAGCTAAAGGAATCTCACGTGAAAGTTTGGCCTGCCGTCATGTTTGATGTCTTCGGCATGGAAAATGTTCAGAAACTTGCTGAGATTCTGAAAGTTTCGGGCTTCTCCCTCCACGACATAGAGCTTGAATACCTGGAGCCCTATCCTTTTGTCGAGAGGAATATGCGGAGAAGAGGGCTGATTTAACTTTTCTTGGTTATTCGATCTCTTCAAGTATTTTTTCAAATTCAGGTTTTAGAGCTGGGATTTCTTTATCTATCACCTCCCAGACAATCTCCAAATCTACACCGTGATATTCGTGGATTAGTTTATCTCTCATCCCAGCCATCTGTTTCCATGGGATTGATGAATGGTTCTTTTTTACTTCTTCTGGGATCTTTTTAGCAGCTTCACCCATGACTTCTAAGCTTCGCAGCACAGCATTGATTGTTTTTCTATCATTAACGAAGTCCTCGAAGTCCATCCCTCTAATGAATTCCTCAATCTCCTCGATTGAATTGAGTATATCAAGAACATAATCTTTATAGGTTCTATCACTCATACGGAAACTACCTCTCTGAGGATTCGTTTTCCGATGTTCGGTTTCAAAGCTTTTTTGGAGACGAGATCAACCTTTCTTCCCAGAATTTTCTCCAAGTACTCTTCAAGCTCCAAGAATTTGAAAAGGCTGATCGGGCTTTCGAACTCCACGAGAACATCTATATCACTATCTTCTTTCAGCTCTCCTCGAACCGCAGATCCAAAGATGCCTATGGATTTGACTCCATATTCCTCCCTTAGATGTTTCTCATGCTTTTTCAGGATGGATATCATTTCTTCCACGCTTTTAATTTTTTTACTTGACATACCCACCACATCCTTTGAAAATTGCGATTAATGTTTCATTTTTGCAGTTAAAATTTAAATGATGTGTAGTCGGAATGAATAATTGTGATACTCGAGCATGCAGCGATAAGCGTCAAGGGCAAGGATCATATGGAGAATGAAGACACTTATGTTGTTGATGCTGCTCTCAACCTTTATGCTGTCATGGACGGTGTTTCCATTCCCGCGGGTGGAGGAGAAGCGGCCAGACTTGTTGGAAAGCTCCTGCCAGATGCGGTCAGAAAGTACGGAAAGTTAGGCGATGCCATTCTGCATGTGAATCAGCTGGTTAACAGAGCGAGGAAGATGAGGGAGTGTGGATACACGACCATAACCGCAATGCTGATAAAAAACAACGCTGCGGAGCTCTGCTGGGTTGGAGACAGCATGGCTTATCTGATACGAGATGGGAAGGCGAAAATGCTCACCACGCTTGAAGATTTGCGCGGTGGTGTGCTGCTTCAGGCGATTGGAGAAGAGCACATAAGGGTGCATGAAAGAAAGGTTGAGCTTGAGAAAGGAGATGTTGTGGTGCTTGCCACAGATGGAATAAGCTCGATTCTCAAGCCAGAAGATATCGCCAGTGTGGTGAGCAAGGCGAGAGAAGCTTCTCATATCTGCAGGGAGCTTGTGAAACTTGCAGAGAAAAAGGAGAGGAGCTATAGAGACGATAAAACTACGGTCGTTGCGGTGTTGAGGTAAACAAAGCTTAACTGAGTGCTCTCTTCAGCTCCTCGGCATTTTCCACCACTGCCTCAAGCAGCTTGACGGCATTTTCCGCGTCACTTATGTCTATCATTTCCACAGGGCTGTGGATGTATCTGGCTGGAATTGAGATGGTGGTGGCAGGTATGCCCTCTCTGGTAAGGTTTATGATTGTGGCATCGGTGGTGCCTCCTTCTGCAACTTCCAGCTGATACGGAATTTTTTTCTTTTCTGCTATGGTTTTTACAGCGTCCACCAGCTTTTCAGGGGCTATCAGTCCGTAGCCGCCACCATCTATTAGAGTTATTGCCGGACCTTTACCCATCTTGACAGGTGCTTCCTCCTCCTTCACCCCAGGATGATCTCCCGCAACACAAGTATCTATGGCGAGAGCAATATCTGGGTTGATGCGGAACGCTGCCACCCTTGCTCCTTTCAGCCCCACCTCTTCCTGGGTTGTTGCAACGAAATATATTGTGGCTTTTGGCTTCTTCCTGCTGAGCTTCTTTGCAAGCTCCAGCAGCACAGCACAACCAACCCTGTTATCGAACGCCTTACCCGTGAGCTTGTTGTTCGCCATCTCCACCGCTTCAATCATGATGGTTACCGGGTTGCCAATCTCTATACCCATCTTCTCCGCATTCTTCCTGTCTTTAGCGCCAACATCGATGAACATGTCCTCCACTTCAACGGCCTTCTTTCTTTCTTCATCCTTCATCAAGTGGGGTGGTTTGCAACCAATCACACCCACGATCTTCCCCTTCCTTGTGTGCACCACAACCCTCTGGTTGAGAAGCGTCTGGTCAAAAATGCCGCCTATTGTTGTGAACTTGATGAATCCCTTCTCATCGATGTACTTTACAGCCATACCTATCTCATCCATGTGCGCTGCAACCATTATTTTGAAATCCCCCTTTCCGATTCTCGCGATAACGTTACCCAAACTGTCCTCCTCAACATTTTGGCAGTACTTTCCCAGCTCCTTCTTTATGTACTCTCTAACCTCCTTCTCCCTACCGGAAACCCCCGGAAGGTTGGAAAGTTGAATCACATAATCTTTAACCGCCATGACAACCACCTCCAGCACTCATCACAATTCAAGCGCCCTGACGAACTCCTCAGCAGCTTCCTTCAGCTTCCCCTGCAGGTTCTGGATTATTTTGAGTCGTGCTCCACTCATAGCCGAATAAGCCACAGCATACATTCTGTTGAACTCCTGATAAGTTTCAATGTCCTTTTCAAAATCATAACCCCTAACTCTGGTTGTATCTTCCTCCTGCCTTTTTCTTATGTCTTCGGGAGGAGCCTCAATTATGATTATCCTGCTCGGTTTTAGCCTTTCCAGCACGTAGGTGGGCAGTCCAGGATAAAATCCGGACGGTGTCATGAGAGACATGTGGGTGGTGACTATGACCTTTCCTTCCTCCTGTGCTATCTTTTCGGCAGCAGCTTTCTGGTATTTCACATACGTCGCCTGATCAACCTTGGCCCTTATCTCATCCTTGTGCTCCACCACACCATCCTTCTTCATCAGCTCGAAGAGTACATCTCCAAAATTGACTATCTTGTATTCCTTCCCTTTCTCGCCCATTTCTTTAATTGCGAGTTCCGCAACGCTTGTTTTCCCTGCTCCAGGCACGCCCGCAAGTATTACAACCTCTTCCGCCATCTTCACCACCTGCTCGTTTTATTCTGCTGAATAAGAATTAGTTGTGAGTGTGCACTTTTAAAAATTAAACCATATCACTGCAGCAATTCCTCCAACTTCTTCCTGAACACATCCTTCGGCATTGCTCCCACGATCCTGCCGGCTTCCTTCCCACCTTTGAAAACTATGAAAGTCGGTATGCTCATTATACCATACTCCATTGCAACATCTCTCACCTCATCCACGTTGACCTTGAAGAAGCGCACATCATTCATCTCTGTTGCAAGCTCCTCCAGCACAGGAGCCATCATCCTGCATGGCATGCACCACTCTGCCCAAAAATCCACCACCACTGGAGCATCTCCTTTCAAAACTTCTTTTTCAAACTCATCCTTGTTTTTTATTTCGATGACATTTCCTGCCATGTAGTCTCACCTTTGTTTTTGTAAGATATCTACAATTTCATACAAAAACTTTAAATAGATGTTCAAAAAGAAGCTAAAGTATGGGACCTAAAACAACAAGAAAAACTCAGAAAAAAAAGAGTAAAGGTATTAATTATGATGCTTTATCTGAGTTCCTGGAAAGATTCTACAACCTGAACCATACCGAGATAACATGCCTTCTGGAACTCATGAAGCAAGATAAAGGTATGTGTGTGGATGAGCTCTCATCCATTGTGGGGAAGGACAAAACCACGGTGAGCAGAATTCTTGCTGAGCTTTATGAGGATGGATTCGTTAAGAGGGAAGCGAGATGCTGTACTGGCGGCAAGAAAGGCAGATTCTACGTTTACCAGGCAATAAATATTGATGATTTGAAGAAAAAGTTTGCGGAGGATCTCAAAGAAAGGACGGAACGCTTGCTGAAGTTAATTGAAGCTATATAAAACGAAAACGCGAAAAAAGCAGGCGCACCCCATTTAATCCGCTATGTGTATAATTTTATATACAGGTTTTCTCAAACTTTTAATTGAAGCTTTAATGGGTGGGATGGTTATGGGTGATGATTCTGTTCTCACTAAAAGAATAAAAAAAGTTGAAAACTCACTGGAAGAGCTCAAGAACAAAATGGAGCTTCTCGGTGTGGATGTTAACCAGAAACTGGAGAACTTATATGAGGAGCTTGAGAATATAAAGAAAGAGGCTTCTCAAAAGAGCGAAAAGGGTAAAGTTGAGACACTTCTCAAGCGGCTGGATGATATTGAGAAGCGGTTGGATGATGTGGAAAACAATGAACTCGTGCTCAAGCTTGACGTGTTGAAGGGCTCGGAAGAAATCGAGATTTTTCGGGATGAGATAAAGGAAATGCAGGACAGCGTTGAGGCCATACTCTCTGCACTGGAGAACCTGAAAAAGCTGGATGTTCTGGAAAAGCTTGATGTTGAGGAAGTCCAGAAACTCACCGAGAATGTTGAAGAATTGAAAAGCAGGCTTGAAAAGGTTGAAAAGGAAGCTGTGCGAATTAAGGACCTGGAAGAGCTAAAGAAAAGGATTGATGCATTTCAACAGGAGATTCAAAAGCTCTCATCCAAACCTGCTGACAAAACTGCGGTTCCATCGGCAGCATCACCCACTGCCCCAACATCAGCACCATCCGATGCTCTCATTACCTCAATAAAAACACAGCTTACCTCCCTGCAGGCAAGGCTTGCTGCCATGGAAAGGGAGGTCAATGCTCTGAAACTGAGACCCGGTACAGTGATTCCGGGTAAGCCCGTTACCCCCTCTTCCCCTGCGGCGCCTGTTGATACTAAACTTCAGGTTGAGGTGTCAGCGCTGAGGTCACGGCTGGAGGCGCTGGAAAGAAAGGTTAGTGATATTGCAAAGATTTCATCTTCGATTCCGAAAGCAGCTTCAAGCACCACACCTACTGTACAACCACCGTCCGCAGTTTCAGCGGTGCCTCAAAGACAAATTGAAGAGCTCAAAAATATGTATACTCGCCTAAGTTCCAGGATGACTGAGCTAACTTCCAAGATAGCTTCATTACAATCCGAGATCGAGATGGTGAGGAAAACACTCCCATCCCCACAATCACCTCAAACCACCCAACCACCAAGCGGCGCTACCACCCCAGCACCACAACCTGCAACAAAATCCGTTGATCAAGAAAAATTAGCAAACTTATCGGCATCGCTTGAAGCTCTCAGGTCCGAGATGGAGAAGACAAAAAAGGAATTGCTTTTAAAGGTAGAGTTATTGGAAGGTAAGTTGAAAGGTGGGAGTGCTGCTCCACAACAAATAGATACGAAAGGGTTGGAGGAACTGGAAAAGAGAATATGGAAGGAATTCGAGAATGTCAAGCAGGAATTGAATAAATTAAAAACATCACCTCCTACCGGGGCGAAAAAGGAAGAATGGGAAGAGAAAGAGACAATAAAGAAACTCGAGAGTAAGCTGGAAAGTCTGGAAAAGGACTTTCTCAAGATTAAAGAGGATATAAGTAAGATCTCGCAAAGCGTGCATGAAAAGGAAGAAAAGCATGGGGAAGAAGAGCTGAAAGCACTCCAAAAACGTGTTGATGCCGCTTTATCTTCTCTGAAGCCCAAACTAGAGGTTCTTGAAAAGAGGATAGAAGAGATTGAAAAACAATCGAAGGAAAGCGTACACGGTAAAGAACACGATGTTTTCAGGAAAGTCAAGGAACTGGAAAGGGAGATCACGCGCGTTGATGCTGGATTAATGGCTGTTGAAGACGCGCTCAAGGGCTTGGGTGATGAGCTGAGAAAGGAAAAGTACGCAAGTAAAGAGGAACTGGAAAAGGTGGACGAGAGGTTAAAATCACGTATCGAGGAAGTTGAGCACAGCATAGATGAACTGGAGAATTATATCTCGAGTATCGGGAAGATGGAAAAAAGAATGAAGCATATTGAAAAGGAATTTAATGATGCGATGAAGAAGATGAATGATTTCTGGGATGCTTATGAAACGCTCAGGAAAGAGATTCGCGAGGCTTCCAAAAAAGTTGAACAATTCAATAAAATACTTGAGGAATACGAGAAAAAGGGTGAAAATTTCGAAGATAAAGCAGAAAAGGTTGAGAAAAATCTTAATAAAATGAAAAAGAACATAGAAAAAATTTCAAAAATTCAGAAAGATATTGATGAGATACATTCAACCGTTGAAAGTGTTGAATCGGGATTAAACAATGTTTTTCGAAGAGTTAATAAATTGGAAAACCGTGATTTTGAAGTGCTCAGAAGAAAAATTGAGGAACTAGAAAGAGCGCTTGACGAGCTGAAGATTCTTGAGCAGGATGCCAATCATGTGGTGAAATCCTACAAACAGGTTCTAAAGAGGTTCAAGGATGTGGAAAAGACATCAACCCGAGCCTCCACACTTGTTGAAGAAATTGAAAATGATGTTGTGGAATTGTCAGCTGGAATGGAAAGCATGAAGAAACGGATCGAGGTTGTCGAGAAAGCTGTGGAAAACATAAAGAAGGATGTGAAAGAACTTGAGCAAATAAAAAGTGAAGTTGGAGATGAAATTGACCCTATTAAAAGAGATGTTGAATTGTTATCTCGTAAAATTGAGGAAATAAAAACAAGGATGGAGAATGTCGAAAAGAACATCGAAAAGAAAAAGGACAAGGAGGAAATTGAAAAACTCAGGGAAAAGCTGAAAGAACACGGAGAAATGTTGAAGAATGTTAATCTGCTGGACACCGAGGTCAGAGGTATAAGGAGGGATGTGGACTCCATCTCCATGAAAATTGAGACTCTGGAAAAGGAAAAGAGGGGTGATGTTGAAAAAGTGCTGAAATCGCTTAAGGAGAGGTTAGAGGATGCTGAGGAGGAGATCGATGAGGTAAGAGTTGCTGTAAAGATGCTGGAAAGCAAGATTGAGGATGCGGGGAGTGGTGCTCAGAAATTGATGGAAATGGAGATAGGGAAGGTAAGGAATGAAGTTGAAACGATTCTTAACGAGCTCTCCGAGATGAAATCTAAGGTGAGGGAGTTAGACAATCTGAAAGATAGTGTGGATAGGCTGGATGAAAATGTAGATGCCATAAAAGCTTTACAGGATGCCGTTACGAAACTTCAAGCTGAAAACCAAATGTTGAGAAGGGAATTTGAGTCTCTTAAAGAATATAAAGATGAACATACTCAATTAAATAAAAGAATTGCAAGCCTTCAGGAGGAGTTGAGGAAGATGGTGTTGAAGGTTAACGAATCTGCGAAGTTTAAAGAAGAGGCGGAGAAGGGACTCACAGAAATAAACAAGAAACTCGCAGCACTTGAAAGAGCTCTCGCTGAAGGTGGAGTTAAAAAGGATGAAGCCGAACTTGATGCTAAAATTAATAACATGGAAAAGAAATATTCCGAGCTTTTACATAAGATCTCGTTCTTGGAAAGTCGCATGTCCAACCTCCCCAAGGAAATTGCCGGGTCTACGGATGCAAAAATAAAGAGCGTGATTGAGGAATTGATTAAAGCGGTAAATGATATGGAGAATGCGCTGACAGCGATAAAGGAAAAACAGAGTGAGATAGAAAATTTGAGACAAAAGGAAATGATGATGGAAAAGAGTGTAGAGCAAAGGTTCAATCTCATAAAATCCTCTATTGATAGTTTTTCCTCCAGAATGGAGCAGATAGCTTCAAATCTGCAAAAAATGCAGAGCGAAATCAACTTCCTGAAAATGATGCGAGATGAAATTATTGATGAAGTAAACGCTATGGTGTCAAAAGCTCTCGAGGACTTCAAGGAGGAGGAGCTGAAAGTTGACAAGATGGAAAGTTATGTGAACGATAGGTTGGATAAGCTGGAAGATGAGGTTGAGAGGAGATTCGCGATCATCATGGATAAGATTGAAAGGGATCTGGAAAGTAAGTTCAGAAGTGTGGCGTCCGAGGTTATGAAAGTGGAGAGAGAGGAGCAAGAGGATGAAGATGCGGTGAGTGTTCTTGCCTCCAGATTGAGGGCTCTGGAAAAGGAGAATGCTTTGCTTAAATTTGAACTGGAGAAGTTAAGAAAGCTATACGGCAGGCTTGTTGAGTTAAAGGATAAGTCGCCCATGGTGATCGAGTAACTGCTTTTTAATTCTAAAACCGGTTTTTCACAACAGAGGCAGGTATTTATAATCCAGTACGAGGGGGTTGGAGCTTTTTCTGAGTTCTGCTGGTAACCTGTAGTTGCAGATGTATGATCCTATGCCAAAAATTCCTGCTGGATCATAAATAGCGGTGTGGTAATTTCTTCCTTCCAGTCTGTCAAGCAGTGTTGGCGCGCCATCCATGGGAAAATAACATGAGCTGTTTCCATTACTTGTGCAGTCCTCATCCGTCAGATTTGTAAGGTAGATTAGCGAGTCGTGTTTAATAACATAACTGGCGTTCCTTATGAGGGATACGGCATTACTCACGCCAGAAGCGTAATCCACTGATTCAGCCGGAATTTCGTTATTTTCTACTATCACTCCAGCAAAACCCGAGTAATTTGATTTGCCCACAAGCGTATCTGTAACAAGAACTTTGGATGCCTTTCCACCAACATGACTAAAATCGGTGCTTGACATGTCAACGTAAGCTTTACCATAAAAATCTGATGTGCTGTAACTTGAGGATTCAATTGCAGGACACATTCTGAAAGTGTTGAGCACGTAGGCCAAGGTGTTGATCGTTATGAATGGGTCTTCCACACCTTCCATGGATATGGATGTGCTCATGTTGCTGTGCTTCGTCAAATTGGCTTGGAGGATGTTGTCGCGGATATTTAAGCTGTAATTCATATTGAGTTTTACTTCTGTGTAATTACTCAGAGCAATTACAAAATTGCTAGATGATGAATTGAGCACAAAATGGTAACGTGAAAGAAGTGTCGATATCTTTTCCTGCCATGCTGAAAGCGTCTCATTCTGAAGAAATGGTAGCTCCGTGCCGTTAAGAGTTCCATTAACTGTTACTTCGGGAATTATCTCAGTTACATTACTCACAAAGTTTCCGGTCGAGACCTCTTGAGTTATAATTGCCACGAGCGCTCTCTTGAACGATATTGTCGTTGCTCTTTCCATGTCCGCCATTACATCTTCCACGTAGTAGTGGAGTTGCTCCACTCTGGCACGTTCGTTTATGGTGGTTTCTCTTGTGATGGGCTTTGTTTTTAATGCTATCGAGAACATTAAAAGGGAGATAAGAACTATAGCGAAGAGAGTATAGATGATGCCCTTCCTTCCGCTCTTCATCTCCACACCTCCAGCTTTGCTATGACCGGGCCATACATGGATGGTATGTTGGCTATGGGTAAATTCTGGCTTGAGTTGGCTATGTTGGATGGCGAGCAATTTATGTACTTTCCGCAGTAAGGGCTGAGCAAATCAAGTAGCCGGCTTCGCGCATCTTCAACAGCTTCCTCCTGCGTATCAAAAACTTCTCCATAGGGTACCTGAGATGGAATGAAAAACTCGAAGCTCAAAATTGTACTGTTGTGGATGTAATCGTTCCATGAATTTTCTTCGCGAACCTCCAAGCGTGAAGTGGTGGTTTTAGAGTAGTAGGATGGATCAATATAGATAGAAGATGGCACAGCTCTAGTCGTAGGAGATTCAAAGACATCGACTTCATCAACGGTGGCGGTGAAGGTTGTGCTGTAAAATTCCACTGGGTGGACGTAGCTCGAGTACAGATTTATGTTCGTGAAATTTACATCAATCCATCTTAACCATGCAAATTCCTCATCAACAGGATTCTTTAGCGGTAAAGTGCCTGATGCCATTACGTACCCAAATTTATACTTGCTCAGGGGAGAGTACCGGTACTTAAGATAAAGATATGATGAGTTTAAAGGATCAAGTTCGGGATTTGAATATAATTTAATTGGTCTGTCGCCATAATAAGAATCCGACTCTTCTCTGCAATTAAATTCCGCCAGAACG
This sequence comes from archaeon, assembly GCA_029258795.1. GTDB lineage: Archaea > EX4484-52 > EX4484-52 > EX4484-52 > WAPT01 > WAPT01. Next base: position 194,282 of record JAPDKB010000002.1, on the reverse strand, counting down.
ATGTGAGTAGTATTAGTGGACTCTATGTATGAGGTGAGATCGATCCTTAATTCGTATGGATTTGAGGAAGGAGAAGAATCTTGATATATAACTTGATCGTCAAAATATACTATAACATCAACTCTATCAACCCACCACCAAAACCACCAATATCCGGTATCAGTTACATTGTAAACCCGCAAGTATAAAGTTGCGTTGATAATTTCTGCATCTTTTGGTAAGTTTATTGGAACAAAAACCCAGACTCCACTTCCACTTCCCCATCTGTCGGGTTCTGAGATCACAGAGTCCAGATATCTTCTCTCTTCCACCACCTCACTTATTTCTTTCAACTCTGCAGATCTGTATGTAACCTCTATTCTGCTACCTGGGTGTACATGAAGGTTATACTTTCCAGTACCTATAACTTTAAAAGTGAAGTTATGCCATACGTCTCCATTAGCTATACTCTGATTTAGTATGTCGGTAATGTCGATCGTTCCATACCACGCCACTCCAGAGCTATCGGTTCTTCTTTTGACCTCTTTTATTCTGGACGTTACATCAACTCCATTAAAGTATGCTCTGCTTGTGCCCCAGTTAATCTCATCCATATGGAGAGCAAGATGCACTGTGGCGTTGTAAACTTTTGAGGCATTGAGTCTGAAGAGTTTGGAGATCGTGAGAGCTGAATCCAAACCTTCGGCACCCCCCTCCGGCTCTATCGGCACAACAAGCGTCTCATTCCTCTCCAGATTTCTCAGAAAAGCTCTTGCCATATAGCCACGAGGCAAAGCATTTTCTTTGTATCCAGAGAGCACGCGAGATGACGCTACCACGAATTTTGCTGTTGAGGGTGTATCGCTTCCATAAATCAGATGTCTATGACCCAAGGAGTCCTGAATATAGAGGGAGTAGTTGTACTCTGAAGATTGGAGGATGGGATCAAGCACCACACTTGCAAGATACCTTGCAAATTCACTCTCGTTATAAGCCCATAAAATTGTCAGGCACTCCAGCACTTTTTTCTCAAGATCTTCCTGAGTGAGGTTGGTGTTGGAAAGCAGATAATTGATCACACTACTGTTCAGGTCTTTTAACTTTGTTAAACTCAGAATCGTCATGGCATCCTCAGCCAGATAGTGAGCTTTCTCGTAACTATAAGAGGTCACGCTCTGCACACCCGCATCTGATTGCACAACAAGTATTGCCCCTATCCCAATTATTATCGCTGCTATTAGCGCGTCCATCGTGAGGAAAAACGCCTTGCTCCTCATCTCCACACACCCAACTCAACCATACCGATCGTTTTGCTTCCATCCGGATAAACAACATAAACGTACCTCCTGCCCGCATTCAGGGTTCTTGCATCTGGAGGAGGAGACATACCAAAATAAAGCTGTTCTCCATTCCATTCCATTACGGTGTCGTTTAGGTATTTTAATGTCAGATAGTAGTCATAACCTCCCACTCCAAGCTTGGCTCTCGCATCTTCGTAACTCAAATTCATCAGCTGGAGGAACTTGTTAACAGATACCACATGGCTTCTGGTAGCAAGCCCCACCCTTTCCACATTGGTGTAGTTCCAGTCAGCGGGAACTCCCTGACCCTTTATCAGATAATCCAGCGCTGCCATCGTGGTGTGCCACTCGAGCTCAAGCTCTGTGCTCCACGATTCTCTCTCCTGTGATGCGTAGTACATCTTAAACCCAGCTGCCACCACCATCGTGAAAACCATGAGGCTTATCACGAAGTCCTCCAGCAGTACCTGCGCCTTTCTTGTTGAACTGTTCCCGGCATCACTACTCAACATGAATCACCCCTCCCACATTTGAAATCGTGTTTTTACCGGGTTTGATGGTGCCAACAATACTTTTAACGAGTGTGGGGCTGTACACCACGTATTCATTGAAGCTTACTATAACCAGCCCGTTCGTGATGTTAATAGAGTAGTCCTCGCCCTTAATTGTTGGTGGTAGCTCCACGACTCTCGAAAAACCATCCCCTACAAGCAGCGCGGAATCGAGGGTTTCCGCAACATAATGTGCTATGGACTCCGCTGTGCTCTTCTTTTCAATGTCCGCGTACTTTAAACTCCTTTCTGACAGATAGGCAAAGTAAACGCTGAATGCCATTATCATGAATGCAATGACCATCAGAAACTCTATGCTAACCTGCGCTCTCCTCTTACCACCATTCCTGTGCATGAGATCCACCAACAAAATCATTCGAGAGTTATATTCACATAGTTCTGGTATGCCATCACCGTAACCCTGTTAAGCCCCTTTTCCGGAGTTCCACTCAGCACAATATCATAATCGAAGAACTCAACCACATGGGATGGGGCATCCTTGTAAGAAAGTTCCATTATCAGCGCATGATCATCAACGAACATCCGCTCCATTCTGTTTGGGACGATAACCATAAAGCTAAGCTTTGATGGATACCCTTGAGCATAAACCCTGTCGGCAGCGTTTTTTATCTTTGTCAGAGCGTTGTTCGCCTCTATGAGATTTATGGAGGTGTTGAGGTCATAAACGGTTTGCTGAGCCATGACGATAAGAGGAGAGAGGAGTGCAAGCGCTACGCTCACCACAACAAGATATTCTGTGGCGGACTGCGATTTTTTGCGAAAATGAAGGAAATTTGCGGAAGACATAAAAATATTTTAATTCATGCCTTCATATAAAGGTTGAGGTGTCGGCATGGAATTTAAAAACATGCTTCTTGAAACGGAAGCTGACAAGCTTATCGAGCTTGTAAAAAATGATCCCGGCATAACGATAGAATCTGCTGCTTCCATTCTCAATGTGCCTGAAAAGACGGTGGAAGTGTGGGCTAAGGTTTTTGCCAGGGAGGGGTTCATGGTTCTCGATTATGATGCGAGGGGAAGGTGCCATCTTTACCTTTCTGAGGAAGCCGAAGAGCTGGGTGAAAAGAAGGTAAAGGAGCTTGGGGAGAGGGTGAATAAACAAGCAAGAACTCTGAAGGAAGAGCTGAAAGCGAAGGAAAGACGGATCAAGGAATTCAAAAAGGTCATGGAGAAGTTTGAGAAGGTTCTGGATAAGGACTTGGAGAAGGTTAGAGAGGTTGAGAGGGAGCTGGAAGAGTTGAGGAAAAGGAAAGCTGAACTTGAAAAAGAGCTGAAGAATGTTGTGAAGGAAGAGGAGGAAGTGGAAAAAGAAGAAAAGAGTGTTTCCGAAATAATAAAGAAAAAAGCTGAAGTTCTGGAAGGGATGGAAAAGGAGATAGAGGAGTTCGAGAAAGAAAAGAAAAAACTGGAAGAAGAAATCAAGGTGATTCTAAAACTCTCAAAAGCGCTAAAGAAGAAAGAAATACATGAGGTTGGGAAGGTTGCGCGGGAAATCGAGGATAAGCTCATAGAGGTCAAGAAAGAGAGCGAGAAGTTAAACAAAAAATATTTCAATTTAAGGAAGCTGTTAAAAAAGCTTGAGTGAGATTTCAGGGTGCATGGAATGCCATCGGGAAAGAAAAGGAAGCGTGCAAAAATAAGGAAACACAAACTGAAGAAAAGAAGGAAGAAAATGAGACACAAGAAGAGGAAGTAACACCTCCTCTTTTTCTTCATTTTTGGGTATTAGAGCCAAAAGAAAAATCTTTCTGGAGCGGGGGCCGGGATTTTCAGCTGCGGACAGCTGGAAATGCAAGGAAGTTTTGCTTCCGCAGCATTCGAACCCGGGTAAATGGGATCTGCAGTCCCACGCCAAACCAGGCTAGGCGACCCCCGCGTGGTGTAGCTATATTATACCACCGAAATCTTAAAATAGTTTTGAAGGGTCAACCATAAAATCATGATTCTGTGGAAACGCGAAGCATATGTGGAGAGCGTATCAATTCTTGTGGGAGCGGTAATAGGTGCTGGCATCTTGGGTTTGCCCTCCCGCCTGAAGGAGAGCGGACTTGTGCCTTATATTCTGCTTGCAGTCATCGCGTTCTGGATATATTATCTTACATCCCTCGCCACCAAAAGGCTGATGCAGCATTTCAAAAATGTGGATCGGGTTTATCTGGGAGAGCTGGTGGAGCTCGGGTTTGGAAAAACAGGCAAGAGGGTGGTCGTGCTTTCGCTTCTTCTTTTCTTTGTGCCGACGCTCGGGGCATATTTCACCGCTTACAGCTCGCTCTTTGCTCATGTAGGGTTGAGCAACATCTACGGAGTTGTGGTGTTATTTCTGCTCTGCACTTTTCCCGTAATCACGGGATTGAAAAGCACCGGCAGGCTGGAATCCGTCATAACGTTCATGATGGTCACAGTTATCCTTCTTCTCATCGTTCTTTTGCTTCCCAACGGGAATGTTGAAAAGGTACCGCTTTTCTGGAGCGCGGATAATGAAATGAGAAATCTACTCACTTCATTTCTGGTCATACTATTTGCGATGGATGCCCACATGGTGATTCCCGAAGCGTACAAACTGCTGAGGCACGAGCACCTTGAAAGGAACTTCAGGAGCGTTATTGTGCTTGGCTTCGGAATTCCCGCTCTGATTTACCTGCTCTTCTCGCTTGCTGTTGTGGCTTCGATGCCTGAAGTCAATGAAATTGCACCAACATCCTTCAGCAGCGGTGTTCTGCAGGTGCTTGGAGTGAGCTTCGCGTTTTTTGCAGTAGCAACATCAGCCATTGCGGTAACGCTTGCCGCGTGTGATATGATGGAAAGTGATCTGAAGCTCAGGAGAGAGTCAGCCATTCTGCTCCTTCTCGTCAGCGTGTTTATGGGGCTGGGAAATTTCAGCTTTACGCAGCTGCTTGCTATAGCCGCCTGTTACGGCGTGCTAATACCCATAGGGTTCATTCTGTTCACACTTATGAGGGTTGAAAAGCTGAAAGTTATGGAGAAGATTCTCTACGCGCTGTGCATGGCGGTGATACTGTTTGCCATGGTGGCTGAGACCTGCACCCTTTTACTCTAATCTTTCCAGCTTTCGCAGGTTGAATTTGACAAGCCCCTCCCAGAACTCTCTGCTTTTCACCTCTCTTAATTCCTCGTTCTTGAACAAGAGATAGCCATGCTCTGTCACGCTTCTCGCTATGTGTTTGGGTACACCCTTCTGCCTTATCTCCTCAAAACTGCCTGAGAGATGGTAGGAGATGAGCTCCCTCACGTTTCTGTACTTCCTTTTTTCCCTCGCATAAAATCTCCCGCCCTCTCCGATCCACACAACTTTGTGCTTGCTCACAAACCTTTCCTGATGCTTCACATCATCGAAAATGCGCGGGCCCTTCATTATCCTCGTCAATGGAAGCCTGTCATCAACCACTTCAAACCCAACTCCGACCTCCTCATCCCCGAAAATCCATGTATCCTCCACCACAAACTCGTTGTGCTCGAGAAAAGCTTTGATGTTGTCAGCGAGTTTTTTCAACTGCGGGTAAAGAGTGTCGTCCATCACTCCGGCAGGCCTTTCCAACACAAGAGCGTAAACTTTCCTGCCCTCCTTTTTCAGCTTTTCCAGCTCCGCTTTCTTGTTCACTCTGATCTTGATGGGCTGGAAGAATTTAATGGATGGCTTTTCCATGAACTTCCTGGCAGCGTAAATGAATAAAGCGAGCTTCTCAGCAGAAAGCGCAGCAGCCACGTTTCTCTTGGGATCGACGGGATCCACAACTATCAGCGGCTGTCCTTTGAACATCCTTCTGAGCTTGGAGTAATCCTTCCTGCTGTAATGGCCTGCGGGATCTATAATCTCCTGCCATCCCCATCTCTGACACGCTTCCAGCAGGGAAATAAAATCTCCGCAATGGATTATGAGCACCTCACACAAGTAGCCGGAAAAGCCAGCAGTCTTGAGATCAGAACCGTACGCTCCTATCGCTTTCAAAAATGCTTTCAACAGCCTGACATCATCATGATTCCTTAAATTTTTGAGCACGTAATCCGTGTGAAATGGAGTCCTGTCAACCGCGCTCTTAAGCTGAGACGCATCCTTTATCTTGTAAGCTGGCACGATTTCAACCTCAAAACCATCGATCACACCTCTCGTGTACGGATGTTCGGCATAGGCAACAACGACATCCTTTCCTCCAAAATGCTCGAAAACCGCTCTTCCAATTTCAAGCCCCTTCTTCTCCAGCTCCTCCCTGCTCACATCAACCGGAAATAGCACGAAGATGTCCAGGTCTCTTGCTCCCCTCAAAAACGTGTCCTTGGCCACAGAACCCATTAACCTAGCTTCCAGCCCGTAATTCTGCTCTATAAACTCTTTTATCTTCTCGAAAAGCTTCATCACCTTCTTTTTTTCCTCGACAGACGGTTTAACAAGGTTCAATGCTTGAGCAAGCACTTTCCTCATTTCATCCTTCCTCATGAAAAAGTAATGTTGGCAAACTACTATTTATTATTTCCACTGCTCAGCTCTTTAATTCAGCGAAAAACTGTACCTTCCTTCACCTCAGCATACCAGTACCACGGCTCCCATCTCCAGTCCTCCTGCACCACCGCTCTATCAAAGGCCTCCGCCCTTAAAAGCAGTAAAGCTCTCTGAAGCCTCTTTCCATCAACCTCAACAGCAATTTTTCCGTTGGAAGTAGGAAGAACATCCTCACCAACCACTATGTGTGTAAAATGGGGAGGAATGAGGATTCCCACAGGTCTGTTATCCGTTCGAGAATAAAAAAGCACAGGATCAGCATAAAGTTTGTTAAGTTCTTTCTCCATTAGCTCCAAATCCTTTTCCAAGCTTTCCATTTTTCTTTCTGCCTCATAAACATGACCAAAATAGCTCAGAACAAGCTGCACAAAATTTTCCACAAGCTTTCTATCATTTTCCGCCAGATCTTTATGAGGAATGCAAACCGAAGCTGATGGAGATATCATGCTACCCTCGGAATGAAGCACAATTTCATAATTTTCCAATTCCTGTGGAAACTCACCACACACCTCCAACTCGTACAGCCCCGCTGGCTGAATATACACCTCATCCCCCTTAAACCATGAAACCAATCTAAGTGATAGGCAAGGCACACCGCCCTTGTGTTTTATGTCTATTCTGTAGGGCACAACATTGCAGTGAGTTTTTGTTGTGAGCACAGGCGGTAAGGATGTGCATACACCATCATAAATTTCATTGATTTCCTTTTCGAGCTTTTCCCTGCTCTCAACAACCTTCTCTGCGATCCACTCATCCACCAAATCTTTTAGAAAAGAACTCTCAGCGCGATACAGTTCCGCTACCAGTTCATTTTTTCTTTGAGGATCATATCCTCCCCTTAACAAGTCGTATGCGCATGTAAATCCGTAATTTTCATGCATGCAAACATGTTTATTCCATAATTTTAAGAATCAAACCATTATTTCATTCTATCACACAAGAACCTGTACTCGCAGAAGTTGCAGAGCGGCGATGGCTCCTTTTCCGGAACTATGAAGCTAGTGAGGCATTCGTAAAGTTTCTCGAACCGTCTGAGGTCGTTGAGAAACATTCCTTCGTCAAAGCCCACCTCAAACTCTCTCCTGCCGTTTCCGTTCCGCAGGAGGTAAATCAGTAAGCCGTGCTCCAGCTTGAAAAGCCCGAGGTAAAAATTAAGCTGCCTTACATGGGTCTCATATGGTCTGGGTGGCAGCTTATTTGTGGTCTTTATCTCTATGACCTTATCTCCGCTCACTATGTCAGCTTTACCCCTCACCACGAACTTGTCATGTAGGAACATCGCTTCCTCTTCCTGTTTAGCTTCGCTGTCAACCTGCTCGATCCACTCGTTCTGGAAGTTCTCATGTAGGGTTTTGCCTTCCACGACTTCTGGCTTGGAGGAGATGTCCTCAAGCCTCCCGAGCACTCTGGTAAAGTAGAGGAACCTCATGCATTTTCCCACTTCAGAAACGCGAAAGAAGAGCATCATGAAGAATGTAAGGGTGAAAAAGCAGATAAAGATTGTGTGTCTGGGTTGCCGATAAAAGGGGAATCACAGTAGCTTACTCTTGAGTTTCTCTGCAGCGCACCCGCCCACGAATACATCCTTGCCCTCACGCATCTTTACCTGTAGCTCCTTTTCCACCCATTCTTTCAGCACATTAGCTTTATCATATGTGTTCTTGTTGTAAGCGATTACGAGCTGCGCACCTTTACCCTTCACGCTGACAACCAAGATTGGAACGTCAGCATCCTTTGCCTTCTCACTAGCATATTTGAGCACGTCCTTCAGCTCCATGTCCTCCAGCTTGGAGAACATGCATGTAACACCATCAAACTCCTTTCTCTCCAGTTTCGCTTTGCTCACAAGCACCTCATCAAGCTTGCTTCTCAGCACTTCTATCTCCTTTTTCTGCTTCTTCCACTCTTCAAAGAATCTTCTGACGGTTTTTGCAAGATGCTGTGGTGCTACCTCAAGCACCGAACAACTTTCCTTTAAATACGATTCCATTTCCTTCACGTAGTCAAGCAGACTTAAACCAGCTACAAACTCAAGTCTGACAACACCATCCTGAATTTTGGTTGTGCCCACCACCTTTATGGGTCCAACCTCACCCGTGCTTTTTACGTGCGTTCCTCCGCACGCCTGCACATCGAAATCATCTATCTTGACTATCCTGAGTATCTTCCCCGGCACGGCCCCGCCCTGATAGATCACAAATCCGAATTTCTTTTCCGCTTCATTCCTTTCTATCATCAAGCTCTCTACCGGAATGTTGAGCATCACGATTCTGTTCGCCTCCTCCTCAATCTTTCTTATCATTTTCTCATCCAGCGATTCGTAATGGGTTATATCAAGCCTCGCCTTTTCCGGCCTTTTCTCCGCTCCTGCCTGCCACACATGCTTTCCTACAACCTTTCTGCACGCGCCACCTATTATGTGTGTAGCGGTATGCAGCTGTGCAAGCCGCACTCTTCGCTCCACATCTATCTTGCCCCTGACCTTCATCCCTTCCCTGAATTTGCCTCCATCTTTAACCTCATGCACCACTAGATTACCCTCCTTGAATACGTTCACAACCTCCACTCCATCAAGCCACCCAACATCGTGAAGCTGACCTCCGCTCGTCGGGTAAAAAGCGGTCCTGTCCAGCACCACAAAGTTTCCATCTACCCTGACAACTTTAGCCTCAAATTCCACAAGCCTGTAATCATCATAGTAAAGAATCTGAGTTGGCGGCACGCCTTTAAGCTCGAGCTTTACTTCCTTCTCCTTCTTTTCAAGCTCTTTCCTTCTTGCCCTCTCATGCCTTTCAGCCAGCTTTGTGTAGAAGTCCTTCGGTACCTTCTCTATGATACCTTCTTTTACCAGCATTTCCGGAGAGATGCCCTTGCTGTCATAGAGCTCCACGAGTTTTTCTTCGTCCAGCTTCTCTTCTTTCAGCTTCGCCACTATTTTCTTCACCATCTTTCTGGTGGCATCGTATTTTTTACGTTCAACCTCAAAAACCGTGGCAACGTGCTCCACCACATCCATCAGCTCGGGGTACTGGGATTTCATGTAGGAGGCATGAGTTTCCAGCACCTTTGCCAGATCAAAACTCCAGCCGTATTCGTCCATCAAATCAAAAACCCTGCGCAGAATTACACGCAAATTGTAGCCGCCACCAACGTTGGACGGCAGGGCACCGTCTCCTATAGCGAAGAGCAGGCTTCTTGTGTGGTCTGCTATGGCATATATGGCTGCAGCAGGGAGAATTGCCCTTTTAAGCTGCTGAACATCCACGCCCATCTTTTTCGCTACACTCTGCCATGCTTTCTCAACATCCTCCAACTCATCCACGTTCAGCACGCCCGAATAAGGCAGGAATTTTTCGATAATTTCATGCTCCGGCTTAACTCCGGTAAGCCTGTAAAGAAGCTCAACCACCTTCGGCATATTGGCCTCATAGCTGGTGGCGGAAGCAGTTGTTAGCCACGCACACCTTTCCTGCCCCATCCCCATGTCGAGCACTTTTATAGGCAGCTCCTTTATCGTGCCATCTCTGATGTCAAACATCATGTAGACCTGATTCCCGATCTCCAGAGAGCGGGAGAAAAACTCCATGCTCGGGCCCATGTTTCCACCGCCTGCCCAAGCATCCTCATGAAAAACTATCTCCTCCTTCGGAAGCTTTAGACCCCTTCTCAGCCATTCATATATGTCCGCGAGATACTTCTCCTGATCGTATTGCTCTGCTGGCACAAAGGCATGCTGCCCTATCATCACGAAACCCGTGTAATGCCTTCCCGTTATACCAACGTTTTCTATGTCCGTGAAGCGCAGACAGAACTGCGGAACAACAAGGGGATTTGCAGGAGGCTCAACCTCACCGCTCACAACATGCGGCTGGAAATCAGCTATGCTGGCTATCACAAAATCCATGTCATCCCTCCACCTTGCAACAACCGGATATCTCGCTATGGGTGTGTAGCCGAGCTTTTCAAACAGCTTCGCAAACTCTTTCCAGACCTTTATGAAGTCCATTTTCACGGGAGAAGGACTATTTCCTATAAAAGAATAGAAGCCGGTGCAGTTGGGATCATCACAGATCTCTCTGCTTTCATCCACACTCCAGAAGAATGTGCCGCACTTCTTGCACTGCTTTCTAACAAAGCCCTCGCTTTTCAGGAATTCTGCAGGATAGTATTTCTCAGGCGTCTTCTGCGCTTTCTTCTTGAACTCCTGCTTGATCTTTTTCTCATCAACGACCATGCTCAGAAAATTGGAGAGCGAAACTTTTTATTTTTGGTTATGGGGATTATGTATTCCTTGACGGATGAGCTATAAACACAACAAATTAAAAATTCCCACCAGAAAATTGGAAGGGATGGTTATGCTAACATCCTTCCAACAACTGTACAGGAACATTGTAAAAAGTCAGCCGAAACATGTTGTTGTTAATGAGGAGTTTGACAGAATTGAGGGCAGTAGAGAGATAAAAATTCATTTCTGTGGGGCGTCTCGACCTAAAAAAACCTTGGAAGAAATTGAAAAAGTGGCAATGGACTATCTTGCCTCTCTGGGGGTTGAGCCCGAAAGATATTCCCTAAAAGGAGATTATTACAGTAACGATGGAGAATTGGTGATCAGGATTAATGAGGAAGGAAGCGACGCCACCTATAGAGCGCTATCTTTGATATCGAGTATAAGGAACATTTATCCCGAAACCAAAATCTACTGCAATATGAAGGAGGAAAAAGGCCCAAAATCACTTATTTAAAAATTCTGATGGCTAATTCTCTTTCATGGCGTCCGATAAGTTTCAACCACCCAAAGGGATGAAGGACATTTATCCGGAAGAGATGGCCGCGAGGCAGGCGATATTCTCCACGATAAGAGAGATCATGAAAAGATACTCGTTTAAGGAGGTGGAGCCCACCAAAATAGAGAGCTTTGAAACGCTGGCTGCCAAATCAGGAGAGGAGATAGAAAAAGAGATTTACGCTTTTGAGGACAAGGCCGGCAGGAAGCTCGGATTGAGGTTTGATCTGACCGTTGGGATGGCGAGAATGGTTGCTGGCTCGGCTTACCCCACTCCCGTAAGATGGTTCTGCATTGCTGACATGTTCAGGTATGAAGCTCCACAAAAAGGACGCTACAGAGCATTCTGGCAGTGGGATGCTGAAATTTTCGGCTCAGCAAGCGTTTATGCGGATGCGGAATGCATAGCGCTAGGATGTGATGTGCTGAAAGCGTTTGATGTGGATTTTGAGGTGAGGGTGAGTAGCAGGAAACTTGTGCAGGCGGTGATGGAAGCTGTCGGAATAGAGAGGGATAAAATTTTGGATGCTTTCCGGTGCATAGATAAGTTACAGAAAATGAAACGGGAAGAGCTGCTGGATGAGTTTGAAAGACGTGGAATAATGAGAGAGAAGGCTGAAGATCTGCTGGATGCTCTTGACCTCAAAGGCGAGTTCGAAGATGTGGTCGAAGCCGTGAAGAGCAGAGTGCAGAGTAAGGATGTCAATTCCGCATGTGATGAACTCTTGCAGCTGAGAGATGCGCTGGAAGCTCTCCGCGTGCTGGAAAACTGCGTGGTCGACCTTTCTATTGTGAGAGGGCTCGATTATTATACTGGAATAGTGTTTGAAGCTTACGCAACCAACAGAAAAGCTCTGGGGAGCGCGATTTTTGGCGGCGGGAGGTATGATGAGCTTGTTGGAATTTATGGTAAGGATATGCCTGCCGTGGGGCTTGCCGGTGGTGTGGAAAGGTTGATGGAGGTGCTGAAAGCTGAGGGCAAGCTACCTGAAGTGAGTACCAGTCCTGATTACTTCATCGCTTTCGTGACTCCCCAGCTCATGGATGTCTGTGCCAGCATAGCATCGAAGCTCAGAGGTAAGGGCTACGCTGTCGAGATGGAGCTGATGGACAGAAGCCTGTCAAAGCAGCTGAAGCATGCGAACAGAATAGGTGCAAGATATGTGGTGATAGTCGGGCCGGATGAGGTTAAGGAAGGCAAAGTTAAAGTGCGTGATATGGAAAGCGGGGAGGAAAAACTGGTTAAGGTGGATGAGCTGTGATGACCATCCATTTTCTTGGGACGAGCGCCGGCATACCAACAAGAGAGCGTGGTTTACCTGCCATCCTGATAAAGTACAACGAAGACCGCTTTCTGTTTGATTGCGGAGAAGGCACGCAAAGACAGCTCATGATAAAGAACCTCAAGTTCATGAGGATAAAAGCCGTGTTCATCACGCACTGGCATGCTGATCACTTCGCTGGGCTGCCCGGATTGATACAGACCATGAGCATGGAGGGAAGAAAGAAGCCGCTCTATATTTACGGCCCGGAAGGTACTGTCGGGTTCGTTGAAAAGCTGCTGAGCATAGGTTATTTTGAGAGGGGTTTTGCGGTTATAGCTGAAGACCTCAAGCCAGGGGATAGAGTGGAGTTTGACAGGTATTACATCGAGGCGTTCAAAACCTACCACGGCATTCCTTCCCTTGGCTTTGTGTTTCAGGAAAAGGATAAAATCAAAGCGAACATGGAAAAAGCGAAAAAGTTTGGCTTAACTTCGGGTCCGCTGATAGGCAAGTTGAAAAAGGGAGAGGAGATACTGTTCAAAGGCAGGAGAATAAAGCCGGAAGATGTTGTGGAGGTTGTGAAGGGTAAAAAAATAGCTTACACCGGCGATACTGGCTACAGAAAATCGCTTGTCAAAGCTGTAAAGGATGCTGATGTGCTGATATGCGATGGTACTTTCTGCTCCGAATTTGAGAACAGAGCTCATACGTATTACCACATGACAGCAAGGCAGGCGGCAATGCTTGCGAAAGAGGCGAATGTGAAAATGCTTGTGCTGACCCACATAAGCCGGAGGTACCAGCAGGATAACAACAACAGAAAGTACACGGTGGAGAAGCTGCTGAAGGAGGCGCAGGAGATATTTCCGAACACAAAAATTGCGGAGGATTTCATGGAAATAAAAATAAAATGAGAGAAAAGTGCCAATCGACTGTTTTTCTGCAATGCTGTTACTTCTTTCTGTAGGCCCAGCAGGTCATCACAAGCAGCACAACTGCTACCAGCGCATAAGCTGCCCAGTTGCTGATGTGAAGCACGTCCGAAAGCAGCGGCATCTTTTCTGGTATGTGGTACGTACCCTGCAATATCGGGTTAAGGACGTAAACCACCAGTGCCATTCCCGGAAGCCATGAAACGAAGACCACCCATGAGTGCAGAAAGCCCTCTCCCATCCTTCTGAGGGTTCCAAGCACGCAGCCACCGCTGAGTACGATGCCCACGCCAAAGAAAATCCCAGAAATTATGTTGTAGATTCCGTAACCCCTGAGCTGACCAACCGCTTTTGGTCCGAGGTAAACGAATCCCGCTCCTGTGATTATGAAAATTATCGTGAGCCACGTCAGAATTCTCCTGGGGTTTCCTGCAAACGCCTGAGCCAGGTCAGTGGAAACGCAGAAGCTCATTCTCTGCACTATGAAACCAAAGACCACGCCGAACAGGAATCCCAATAGCAAAGTTGGTTGTGCCAGCGTCATTTTCTACCCACCCATCTGTATCCTATATATGCTCCAATCACTATACCGATCACTGACAGGAAGGAGTTCACTCCCAGCATTGGCATTCCTGTGACGAACGGTGTGGAGCATGTTCCTGGAGCTAATGTAACTCCTATACCCATAAGGAAGCCACCGAGTATTGATCTCTTCACTATGTCAGAGGTTGGCTTCCTTATTATGAACTCCCTCGTGAGCAACGCTGCCAGAAATGTCCCAACCACCACTCCTGCATTGACCACCAGTGGAAACAGGAACTTCTGTACCTGACTGCCGATCAGTGGCAGGAAGCTGCTCCCTCCGATCCAGAACTTGCCGATGCTGTAGTACATGAAGACGTTGACGATCGAAAAGAGCACTGCTCCAACCCAGACCTTGGATGAGAACTCCTTAAGCCCCATCAATCCTCACCTCACTTTTTTATCACTATCTTCCATCCCTTGTCCACTCTTTCTACAGTTGCTCTGAATCCAAGCCTTTTTGCCTCGTCAGGTACGCTTCTGGTTGCCAAGGGCTCGTCCGTTATGATCTCGAGCGTTCCGCCCTTTTTGCTGATCTCTCTGAGCTTGTCAAGAGCCACCACGACCGGATATGGACAGACTTTGCCCGTCACATCTATTACCGTCGCCATGTTTTAAAATGGGGGGTTAAAAACTATATAAAGATATCCCTATATCTCAAGAAACCCTCCTCACTCCAGGATCTCGATTTCAAATACGCATTTCTTATCGCCCTTCGCCACACATTTAAGCTCGCGGCACTTCACCTCCTTTCCGAGAAAGACGCTGAACAATCCCTCCAGATATCCGGACATGTAATAGCAGACCTTCTTTCCGACATTAGGAAGGCCTGCGCTTTCCACACACTCCTCTATGCTGAGCACAATCCTTTCATCTTTCTCGAATTCTTCCATATCCAGAATGCCCAATCCTGTCTTCTCAAAGAGCTCCTTGAGCATTTTCATGAGCTCGGAGTTCTTAGCTTCTTTCAGGGTTTTTGCCTGCTGGAACTTTTTCATTTTGGACGTAACATCACAGCATAGCGTCATGTAAGATGCCATTGCACTCCCAACGGTTTGACCTGCTCCCATGACAGCAGCTTTCATACCCATGGTAAAGAGCACTATAGATGTGAGGCGATTCTGAAGCTCGAGAATATGAACATGATCTCCAAGCTTCTTCCTTATCTTTTCCGGTTTGCCTCCATATAACTGCATTATCTTCTGCCCTATATCCCGAGCAAGAAAGTTAATCAGGTCTTCCGTCTCTGCCCTTTCCTCCTCCGCCATTTCCATCACCGAGATAATAGAATGGTCTTTGATCTAAATAAAGATTACGGTTTTAAAGTTTAGGCACGCTTAATTTTAAGTCCCGTATGTGAAAGGAGGTGATGATATTATGCTGCATGTCTTCGGCCATAAAAGCCCGGACACGGACTCCATCTGCTCGGCCATAGCGTACGCGTACCTCAAGAATGTGATAGGGGAAGAGGCAAAAGCTTTCCGGCTTGGCGAGATAAATAACGAAACGAAGCTTGTGCTCGAGAAATTTGAGATGGATGCTCCACCTTTGCTTGAAAGCGCAGCTGACAAAGATGTTGTGCTTGTTGATCACAACGAGTTTGATCAGAGTGCCGATGATATAGAGCAGGCGAACATAGTGGAGGTGGTGGATCACCACAAGATCAAGTTCGGCTGGGACAGACCCATCTACTTCCTGACAGTTCCTGCGGGCAGCACAGCCACGATCATTGCAAACAAATTCTTCCAGAAAGGAGTTAAAATGCCCGAAAACATAGCAGGAATCCTGCTTTCCGCGATCCTTTCAGACACTGTTATCTTCAAGTCGCCCACAACCACCAGTGAGGATAAAGAGATGGCAAGGAAGCTTGCGGAGATCGCAGGCGTGGAAAACATGGAAGCGTGGGGTATAGAGATGTTCAAGGCGAAATCTGCTCTGAGTGAGAAAAGCGCTCGTGATCTGATATATAATGACTACAAGGTGTACGAATTCGCCGGTAAAAGGGTGTTGATAGACCAGCTGGAAGTGGTTGATGGCGAGGAAGTGCTTTCCAGAAAGGATGAGATCATGGAGGAGATGAAGAAAGTGAAGGAGGAAGAGGGTTTCTTTGCAGTGCTTGTGCTCGTTACGGACATCATGAAGGAGGGCTCAACAGCACTGCTCGTGGCGGATGATGTCGAGCCATTTGAGAAAGCTTTTAACGTGAAGTTTGAAAATGGCCAAGCTTGGCTTGAAGGAGTGATGTCGAGAAAGAAGCAGGTTGTGCCCCCTCTTGAAACGGTGTTCGGGGAGTGAGAACTATGAGCAAGAAAGACGGGAAAACAGCCAGCCAAATGGAAAAGAGGAACATCTATGCACTGGGTATGACCAGCTTTCTCAACGATGTGAGCAGCGATATGATAGCACCACTCCTCCCCGCTTTCATAAACTCGCTTGGTGGAGGGAGCGTAGCTCTCGGTGTGGTTGGCGGGTTGAGGGACAGCATCTCCAGCTTGCTGAAGGTATTCTCTGGATATCTTGCGGACAGATGGAACAGAAGGAAGCCGATAGTGTTCGCTGGCTATCTCATCTCGGCTGTGTTCAAGCTCCTCCTGCCCTTCTCCAAAAGCTGGGTTCATGTTGCTTTTTTCAGCTCCGCTGAGCGTGTTGGAAAGGGAATAAGGACAGCTCCCCGTGATGCGATAATAGCTGAATCGATGCCGAAGAGGAAAGGAGAGGGTTTCGGAATTCATAGAGCCATGGACAGCTTGGGGGCGGTTGTTGGCTCGATCGTAGCGCTCTTTTTATTGTGGAGGATGAGCTTTGAAATTAGGAGTGTGCTGATCGTGGCAGGTTTGCTCAGCTTTGCATCGCTTATACCCCTTCTGCTCGTGAGAGAGGAAAGGGTGAAAAGCGGAAAAGGTGTGGAAAAATTGGGACTTGCTTTAAGAAGCCTGCCTCCCGAGCTTAGGTGGGTTGTAGTTGCGATGACAGTTTTTGCCCTTGCGAACTTCAGCTACATGTTCTTCATAATGAAGGTCATGAACAGCGTTAGTGTTGTGAACGCCACCATAACGGCTGTGGTGTTTTACATTATTTTCAACGTTTCCTACACCTTTTTTGCTGTGCCCTTTGGAGTTCTCTCCGACAGGATCGGAAGGGGTGAAGTCATCTCCCTTGGCTACCTGCTGTTCTCAGCTGTATGTTTGGGTTTTTATGCCCTCTCCAGCATTCCAGCATTCATTCTTCTTTTCCTGCTCTACGGGGTGGTTTATGCCATAGTTGACGGAAATCAGCGTGCCCTGATAGCTGATATAGCTCCGCCTGAACTTAAAGCCACAGCTCTTGGAGCATTTCACACGACTGTTGGACTTGCATCTCTTCCTGCGAGCATGGTGGCTGGGGTGTTGTGGAGCTCCGTATCCGCTGGAGCAACATTTGCGTATGGAGCTGTGATGAGCTTGGTTGCAGCTGTTCTGCTTGTAGCCGCCACCAGAAAATTTGAAAGACGCTAAGAAGGTTTTTGTGAAGCTGCCGTGTGAATTTTTATAAAATTTTGCCGGATAAAAATTCTGTTACGGAGCCACGCTTTTGTTCGGTGCCGAGGTAGCTCAGCTGGTTAGAGCGCCAGACTCATAAGCCGTGTTGGCTTATGAGTGATGAGTTTGCCGAGTAATGAGCAAGCGATGATTTTGTGTTACGGCGCTGAGAAATCTGGAGGTCGGGGGTTCGAACGCCGCCGAAGCAAAGCTTCGTCGCGCTTCCTGCTCTGGTGGCAGGAAATCCCCCCCTCGGCACCAAAATAAATGTTTGAGTCCCTATCCCGAGGTATTAGCTATTGAAGAATGGTGTATTAAATGCCCTCCAAAAACCAAACGAAGGGAGCTTCACAGAGCAAAAAGCTCGACCTCACCAAGTTCAGCGCTTTCTTGCTTGCCGTCGGCGTCTTTCTGATTGGGGTTGCTGCTATTGGCTTTTATGTAGAGATGAAGCGCGTGACAGGTCATGAAAATTACGGCTACAAGCCCGAGCCGTTCTGGGCGAGATGTGAGGGAAATGCTGTAATCGTAAGTGCTAACTCAAACCTCAGCAACGTGAAGACCGAAGCATCCGGAAAGGTGATCTGCAGCTTCGAAAACGTGCTGAAAGGGAATGATGTGGTGTGCTACCTGAACGGGAGCTTTGCTAACACCACGGTCTTTCTCGTCAGAGCGGATGGAAAGCAAAAGGCGGTGGTGTGCTACCAGAGGGAAGTCAGAGTTCCCGTAGCTGAGTGATTGTGGTGTGATGAGGAAGATGTCGGAGTGCGGTTTCAGGCAGTCACCAATTAAGATGGGTTTCGTGTACGGAATAGGTGTGTTTACCGGGATGTGCATGATCAGTTATCTCACCAAAGGTTCGGTCAGCATAACTTTTGCATGCTACGGGGCTCTTGGTGCTTTCATAGGCGCGTTCATCGGCACCTTCATTGCAAATAAAGTTAGGGCGAAGAAGCGCGAGATTTAAAAATTCGCATGCAATTCTAAAGCATGAAGCACGATCTCCTTCTCACCTGCAACCCCGGGCTTGAGGAGGTCGGCATTGAGGAGCTTGTAGAGCTGGGATATAAGGCTGCAAAGCTGGACAAGGGCCTGCTGGAAATAAAAAATGCCGGCGATGAAGACGTGATGCTGCTGAACTACGCTTCCAAAACCATCCACCGGATCATGATAGAGGTTGTGAGCTGTGAGTTCAGCACGCTGGATGACATCTATCAAAAGTGCCTTGATGTTGATTACTCTCTGTATGTCCTCCCTAACCAAACCTTTGGTGTAGTGTCCAAAAGATCCGGGAAGCACGACTTCACCAGCATTGATGTCAGCAAGGTTGTTGGACAGGCCATCATAGATTCCTACCTGAAAGAGAAAGGCACGAGGCTTAAGGTGTATCTCAAAGACCCAGATGTCAGATTCATGGCGAGGGTGCACAACAACTTATTCTGGCTCGGAATAGACACCACAGGAGATTCCCTCCATAAACGATGGTACAGAAAGCTTGTGCACATCACCTCTCTAAAGAGCACGATAGCGCACAGCATGGTCAGGTTGAGCAACCTGAAAAACGGGGAAAGCGAAACCTTCCACGATCCTATGTGTGGAACAGGCATGATTCCGATAGAAGCCTATCATTACCTTGCAAAAGTTCCGAACAAAAACAGAAGCTTCAGGTTTGAGAGATTGTGGTGGTTCAGCAAGGAGAAGCTCGAAGAGATTAAGGAAAGCTGGAAGGAGGAGCGGGTTAATGCATTCATAGCGGCTTCAGACTGGAACAGAGAGGTGGTGAGGAAAGCAAGAATCAACAGCATGGAAGCCAATGCAAAGATCCGCTTTTACCTCGGAGATGCCACAAAAATACCGCTGAGTTCAAGGATCATCTGCGTTGACCTGCCGTACGGTGTGAGGATGAGAAAGGTCAACATCCCGAAACTCTATGCCAAGTTCATGAGAAATGTGGAAAGCTCGCGATGCGAAAGGGTGGTGATGATAACCGCCTCACGTAATCTCAAGTTTTTGAAAAAGCCGAAAGGATTCGTAATAAAGAAAAAGCTGTGGGTCAACTACGATGATCTTGATGCCACGATCGTTGTTATGGATAGAGTGAACTGATTCTCAATGCCCATGAAACATCATCATCCCGAGCCCGGCAAGGAAAAGCAGCATGGCCACAAGCGATTTCTTCAGATTCTTTTCCTTGTGGAGCTCGGGAATTAAATCGCTTGTGGCTATGTAGAGGAATCCGCCGGCTGCAAACGGAAGAAGGTATGTGTGAAAGCCCATTGCCGCCTGTGATTTTGTAAAAATAAAGTAAGCGGTTGTCGCTCCAGCTAAAGCTGTAAGCTGCGAGATGAAGTTGTAGAGTAGAGCTTTCCTTTTGCTGAAACCCCCGTAAACAAGCACACCGAAATCTCCAAGCTCCTGCGGGATCTCGTGCATTATTATGGCAACTGTGGAGACAAAACCAATTGCCATAGAGGTCAGATAGCTTGCAGCGATTATGACACCATCGATAAAGTTGTGGATCGCGTCTCCGATCAGGATGAGATAGGAAAAGGTGTGCACATCACACTCCCGCTCGTGGCAGTGATGCCAGTAGAGCACGCGTTCCAAGATAAAGAAGGCCACGAAACCCGCTATGAAAAGCTTTGCAGCGACATCATAACCCAGCTCGTGAAAACCTTCTGGAAAAAGGTGAAAGATCGCTCCGCCCAGCATCGTACCGGCAGCAAGCCCGACAAGAGCGAAAATCAGCTTGCGCAACACACTTTCTCTCAGCACAAGGGTGAAAGCCCCAACCAGCGCCACAAGGCTAACTACACCAGCTGAAAGAAGAACCAAAGTAAAGGTTTCCATCACCACACCCCTCATAACAAAAATGATCACTTCTCCCTGAGTTCTATCTCCACATGCACGCCATCAGGCACCTCAACACGCATTATGTGCCTCAAGGCCCTATCGTTAACGGTTATGTCCAGAACTCTTTTGTGGATTCTCATCTCCCATCTTTCATATGTTTCGCTTCCTCTCCCGACAGGAGATTTTCTGGTCACAATTCTCAATCTTTTGGTGGGTAGAGGAATTGGTCCAGATACAGCTGCTCCGAATTTTTCAGCTATCTCTTTTATTTGCCTTGATACCTCATCCACCTTCTGGTGGTCTGGACTGCTGAGCTTGACCCTGGCTATCTGCATGATATCTCACCTGAGCTAATCATGAAATTGAAACACGCATATTAAACATGTATGAAAAATTTAAAAAGGTAAAAGAAAGGATGCCAGCCAAATTTACTCCTTCGCTGGCACGAGGTCGATACACATACCTGCTGCCACTGTCATGCCCATGTCTCTGATAGCGAACTTCGCAAGCTTCGGGAAGTCGCTCTGCTTCTCTATACACACAGGTTTGAGTGGCTTGACCTTTATCACTGCCGCATCTCCTGGCTTTATGAAGTCCGGATTCTCTTCCACCACTTCTCCGGTTCTTGGATCTATCTTCTTCAATATTTCCACTATCTGACCTGCAACGTGTGCTGTGTTTATGTGGAACACTGGAGTATAGCCCTTTGTTATGACGCTCGGGTGCTGCAACACTATGATCTGTGCTGTGAACTCTTCAGCTACTGTCGGTGGGTTGTCTGGGTGACCAGCGACATCTCCTCTCTTTATCTCGTCTTTACCCACACCTCTTACATTGAAACCGATGTTGTCTCCAGGTCTTGCTTCCTGAATCGGCTCGTGGTGCATCTCTATACTCTTAACTTCTCCCGTCTTGCCAGAAGGCATGAAAACTACTTTGTCTCCAACCTTCAGCACACCTGTCTCCACTCTTCCGACAGGCACTGTACCCACACCGGTTATGGAGTACACGTCCTGTATGGGTATTCTGAGTGGCTTGTCTATCGGCTGCTCTGGTGGCTGCAGAGTATCAAGCGCTTCTATTACTGTCGGGCCATTATACCAAGGTGTCTTGTCGCTCTTCTTTGCAACGTTGTCTCCGTACCATGCTGAAATTGGTATGAACGGTATCTTGCTTGTGTCGTAACCCACTGTCTTCAACAGCTTCTCCACTTCCTCCTTTGTCTTGTTGTAAGCTCCCTCATCGTAGTTAACCTCGTCCATCTTGTTTATTGTCACAATCATCTGATTTATACCGAGAGTTCTAACCAGATACACGTGCTCTTTTGTTTGAGGCATCACACCTTCCTTCACACCCACTACCAGTATCGCTGCATCTGCCTGGCTAGCTCCTGTAATCATGTTCTTAACGAAGTCCCTGTGTCCCGGCGCATCGATTATTGTGAACTCATACTTGTCCGTCTCGAACTTCTGGTGCATGATGTCTATTGTCAATCCACGCTCTCTCTCTTCCTTCAATCTATCCATCACGAAAGCGAACTTGAAGCTCTCCTTTTTGAGCTCCTTCGCCTTCTCCTCAATCTTTCTCATTTCTGTTTCAGGTATGCTGTTTGTGTCGTACATCAACCTTCCGATCAGGGTGGATTTACCCTGATCAACGTGCCCAATTGTAACAAGGTTTATGTGAGGTTTTTCTTTTGCCATAATCACATCACCCTCAGAATCTTTGTTTTTTTAACGGTAGTTGTGGTAAGGCATATTTGAAGCATAAAATTTAAAAAGATAAGGAGGTTCGATTGCCGTTTCAAAAGTCGGATTACCCTTTCATCACCGCCCAAACGAGGATCGGGAAGATGATGGTGGCATCTCCATAAATCTCCACATAATCGGCATGCTTTCCAACCTTACCCCAAGAAATGGCCTCCTCTGGTGGAGCTCCGCTGAGCGAACCATCCCAAGGTATGGCTGTGGTTATGTAGATCGCGTAGTCGGTCCCCTCTCTGAACAGATTGGCGTTGATGATTGCATGCTTTGGCAACGAGCCGCCGAGCACTATGCATGCCGTCTTCTCGGCATCCACCGCATGATCGTTCAGCTTGACTATGTCCGGAGAGATATCCAGCTTGAGTTTTCCACCCATCTTTTGATAAAAGTAAAGCATGTCTCCAATCGAGCCATCGGTCAGGGCAGGACAGTAGATGGGAACGTTGTTCTTGTAAGCCCAGTAGAGAACGGAGCGCTCCTTCACCTTTCCATCAAAATGCTCATCTATATACTTCCCCAGCTCCCTGCAGAATTCAGAAGGTGTGAGCTCATCATGCATTTCAAAAAGGCGCATCATGTGCTTCTCAAACTCCACGTACCTGTCGTTGGGCACGAATATGTTGCCTATGCGGTTTATACCCTTCTCCCTCAACCACTTTCCATCAGCGTTCCACCACCCGAGCAAGAACGGCTTGAGGCATTTTATGAAATCCTCCTCCACCCCACCAGCCGTTGTTACTATCACATCCACCTTTTTTTCCTTCACAAGCCATGCTATGATCTCCCGCAAGCCAGAAGAAATTATGTTGGAGGTATAAGCCAGAAATACTGTCACCTTTTCCCTTTCCCTTTCCACCTTCTTCCATATTTTTATGGCTTTGCCGAGATGTGTCGCCTGAAAGCCGATGGCGTAATAGTGTGAGACGACATCATCAAGAGAGCACGCCTTATCAAACCAAGGGCCCTCAATTTTCTCCAGTCCTTCAAGCCCGCTTATATCGCTCTCTTTTAGAATTATGTCTCGAGCGTCTTTCCTGTCATCTTTACCATGGCTCATGGCAAAGTAGAAATCAGCCAAAATTTAAATTTCATCATCCACTCCTCCTCCCACCTTTCCAGCTCTTCCTCGCTCAATTCCACCTCTTTCCTTGCCTTCTTCCTCGCAAGCTTCTTCTCATCATATCTTTCCTTCCACACGCTGCCGAGTAAAGCTCCCACAAAAAGCCCAGCAAGATGAGCTGCATTACCTATCCTGCTGTACGGGTCGAATATCCCAGCCACATCTATAAAAATCCAGAAAGAAACGAGCAGGACAAGCGGGATTGGTCCGCCGAACCACACCAGCATGAACGGCCTCAAAATGACAAGGCAGCCAACAATCCCCATTATCGCTCCGGAAGCCCCCAGAG
Organism: archaeon; assembly: GCA_029258795.1. Classification (GTDB taxonomy): domain Archaea; phylum EX4484-52; class EX4484-52; order EX4484-52; family WAPT01; genus WAPT01. The sequence continues at coordinate 170,809 of JAPDKB010000002.1, read as the reverse complement.
AATAAGCATCTGGGTAAGCGATCATGCCTGCCAAATTTCCCACAAGCCCTGCCAGAAAATATACTATAAGAAACTTCCTCGTGCCGATCAAGGATTCGAGCACCATGCCAAAGAGGAGAAGCGCGAACATGTTTTGGGCAAGGTGAGCTGAGTCAGCATGCAGAAACATGGCTGTAATTAACCTGTACGGTTCTTCAGGCACAGCTGGCGGATAGAGAGCGTAATATTTGGCTATATCCACTTCCTGAAGAGCAAAATAGTACTGAAGTGCAAACGTAACGGTGCACAGAAAAAACAGTGTTAGTGTGGCTCCAGCTTTCATGTCTGTAGTTTACTCACCAACTCATAAATAGTTATCATTCACGATAATTCTCTCTCAAAATCGTGTAGAGTTTTTGACCCGTGTCTGTCAGAACATATCTACTATTTCTGTCCTTACCGTACCGATCAACCACACCCAACCCCTGAAGCCACCTTATTACTTTCTTCTCAAGCTCTTTAGCGGCTTTGTCTCCTCTTCCCTTCCCGAAGTACCCAATACGAGCAGCTATGTCGTAGGCACGCAATCCGTTACCATCACTTAACCCGAGCGCATAGATTATATCTCTAATCATCTCTCCTCGTTTGCCTTTCTTCAGAATATCTCTCACCGCACCTGCGGGAAGGTCGCATTCCTCAATTATTTTTTCTTCTATTCCATATTTCTCACCCATCCGTACACCTCCTCCAGCTCCTTGATAAGATTTGGATAAAGCTCACGCGCAATTTTCACAATTCCCTTTCCTTTATCTGTAGGTCGATATTTTTTGTTTTTGTATACAACCAGCCCCGAATCTCTCATCGTTTTAAGCTTTTCTCTCAGTTCATACGGTGTATGTTCCGCATCTTTATCTACTATTTCAAAATAAAAAAGTATTTCTTTGATTTTTAATCCGGTCGGGAAATTGGTAATAGCATTTAAAATTCTAACCAGATTCATTCCGTCAGGTCTCCCCTTAACTATATCCTCAATCAACAAGTCACTAAGCCTCAACTCCATCAGTTTCTTGCGGGCTTTTGCTTTGGGGCTAGGAAATACGTATTCTTCATATTCCATGGAAGAACGAATAATGCCAAAAATTCAAATTTTCATGCTTTCAAGTCGTTTTATCCGCTCCTCTACAGGCGGGTGGGTGGAGAAGAGCTTTATGAGTAAGCTGCTCTGACTGAAGGGATTGACTATCCACATGTGAGATGTGGCTGCCGTGCCTTTTTCCATCGGAATTCTGGCGGCATATCCTGCAATTTTTCTAAGTGCTGAAGCCAGAGCTTTGGGTTTGCGGCAGAGATTTGCTCCTGTCTCATCAGCCGAGAACTCCCTGCTTCGAGAGATGGCAAGTTGAATCAGCGTTGCGGCAAGAGGTGCCAGCAAAATGACTGGAATAACTGCCCAGACCGGGGGACTTTCATCGTCATTGCTGAAAATGGTGCTCCACCAGAGCATCTCGGCTATGTAGCTTATCGCTGCAGCCAGTGTAGCGGCTATCGTTGATACCAGAATGTCCCTGTTTTTTATATGCGCCACTTCATGGCTCAGCACACCCTCAAGTTCATCATCACCCAGCAGCTCGAGAAGCCCTGTGGTTACCGCTATAGCGCACCTCTTCTTGCTCCTGCCGGTTGCAAATGCATTTGGCTGAGCACTTTCCACCACATACAGCTTCGGCATTTCTATACCCGCTTCCTTTGCAAGCTTCCTTACAATTCTCTCCACGCGCTCATCTTTTAGCGGCTTGGCACCATACATCGCAAGCACTATCCTATCGGAGAACCAGTATGCCATGAAGTTCATCACGATGGCGAGAATTAAAGCTAGGGTCATGCCCGCTGTCCCGCCAAAATAATAACCTACAGCAAGAAATATGCCTGCCAGAAGTGCAAGCAAAAATGTCAGCTTGAAGTAATTAAATATTGTCCTCACCACACTCATAACAGAAGTGTAATAGCGTCAAGCTTTATAAGGGTTTGGTAAAAAACTTACTGTGCCTCAGTAAGCTTTTGCCAAATAAACCAAAACCTTGGCTTTCTTCCCGCAGATTATGCACCTATCATCTTTGCCGGGATTCTCTTTACTATCGAGAGGCACGCCTCTGACCTTCAGAGCTGTCATCTCCTGCAGCTTGTCAGCGCAGCTTTCAGCTTTTTCATCCACCCCACAGAACGGAGCTTTGATGAAACCTCCTTTATCGGCAAGCTTTTTAACCTCCTCCAGCGTTTTTGCCTCGTGTATTTTGTGGTAGCGCATACTTCCTTTCTTAATAATCTTGTCGTTCTCTTCCAGCTGCTTTTTGAGCTCATCCCCCACTTTCTCAACTTCAACCACAACCTTCCCTCCATCAGCACGCCTTACAAGTACAGCCGTACCATTCTCCACATCCCTTGGACCTATCTCTATCCTCACAGGCACGCCGTAAAGCTCCCATTTGTAGAATTTGAAGCCAGCCGTCTTGTCCTTATCATCATCAAAAATCACACGATATCTTGCAGCTTCCAGCTTTTCTTTAAGCTTGGTTGCGGCTTCATCCACAACCCCTTCCTTCCCTTTGAAATAAATTGGCACAATGACCGCATGATACGGTGCAACACTTGACGGCAGCACAAGCCCCTTGTCATCGCCGTGCAAAGCTATCAGCGCTGCCATGATGCGCCAGATTCCCGGACCAAAACAGGTTAAATAGACGTATTTTTCCTTCTCGTCCTTATCCTTAAATTTGACCTCAAAAGCTCTGCTGAATCTCTGACCCAAATCATGTGTCGAGCCTATCTGACTAATTTTGCCATCCGGCATGACGGTATCGGCAGCATACGTATCATCCGCTCCAGCAAACTTGTCCCACTGGGGTCTGCGGAAAAATATAAAGGGGATAAATAACTTTTCTTCTACCACATTCTTCAAAATCTCCATATCCTTTCTTACCTGTTTTAGCGCTTCTTCATGCGTCCTGAAGGCGTCATGCGTCTCGAAAAAAAGGAACTCCCTGCCTCTCAGGAATGGACGTGTCGTGCTTTCATAACGGTAAACACATATCCTGCTCTGGTATCTCTTGAAGGGCAGGTCTTTCCAGCTCCTTATCCATAAAGAATACATGGAATAGAAAGCGGTCTCGCTTGTTGGCCTTAAAGCAAACGGTTCAGCAAGTTTATCATCTCCAGCTTCAGTAACCCAAAAAACTTCTGGGGCAAAGCCCTCAACATGCTCTTTTTCCTTTTCAAAAAAGTGCTTGGGTATTGCTATGGGGAAAAGCACGGGTAAGTGGTTGTCCTTCTCCACCTCTCTTTCAAGCATCTCGTAAATTTTGCGGAGGATGAGTGTGCCCCACTCGCGATGAACTATAAAGCCCTGCAAACCGTACCTTATATCTGCAAGATCAGATTTGAACACAACCTGGCTGAACCACTCGGAGAAGTTTTCATCCTTGCTTACCGTAATCCCTAACTCTTCTTTTTTCTCATTCTTCTTTTCAGACGCCATGAAGGTTAGATAAACCGCGGGAAATATTTAAAACTAATGGCGTTAAACACTTTCGCATGCCTTTCACACCTTTTCATACAGGCATAGCTGTGCTTGCATATGGAATAAAAAGAAACCTGAATTTCCATGCGCTTTTACTTGGTTCAATGATTATAGACCTCGAGACCTTACTGGTTATTATGCTAAACGCCACTGAATTTTACCCGATGCATGGCTATCTGCACACGTTTATTGGAGCTGTGGTTCTGGCATTCGTGCTTGCTAAAGCTATCGAAAAATTTTGGAAAAAAGAGAGCTTCAAAATTATTTTCATAAGCTCATTCATCGGCACATTGAGCCACGTTATACTGGATTCTTTCCTATACGAAGATATGATGCCATTTTTCCCATTTGAAAACAACCCTTTCTTCATCGGAGCTGGGGCAGTTCTACCAATTTACAGCTTCTGTGTGCTATCTATGGTAGTGGGTTTAGTTTTGCTGCTCCTTAGAAGTGAAAATCCTTTTAAAATTTCGAAGACAGCAAAATGATTCTATGCAGGAAGTTTACAGAAGAAACTCTATGAATGAAAGATTGCAGAAAATGAAAAAGGTGCGTGAAAGGGCCTTTGAAGTTTACAACTACAGGAATGCGGAGGGAGAGAAGGCAAAAGAGTTCCTCCAAAGCTTTCTGGCCGATATGGAAAGCTGGAATGATTTGAGAAAATTTGTGTATGATGATGATCACATTCTGGACACGTTATACTGTATCGCAAAGCGTGCTGGCATGGAAGATAAAGCGATAGAGTTCAGGGAAGCGTGTTACAACAAAATTTTAGAGGATGTTAAAAAAGAAAGAGAGCTGCGCTACCCACTTCAGGTCACCTTCATTCTCGAGAATTATGACCATGATGCTACGGAAAGACTTGAAAATGTGATTCAGTACCTCAAACCCAACGACAGAAACGTTCTGATGCTACAGCTGGCACTGGACACGGTTAAGAAAAAGGACGGGAAATATGATGAGAATGCTATTGAAAAGCTCGCGAGCGCTTACGGAAAGCTTAAGTTTGAAAGCAGCTGGTTGGGCAGGTCTATAAGAGCGATTGGAAAGCTTTTTGGTGTTAACTAAACACATTAAAAAGCTCGTGTTTAATTCTTATAATCATGCGCATAGCCATAGCTTCTGACCTTCATTTTGGCTACGACTGGAACGGAAAGAGGCAGGAGGACAGTTTTGAAGCTGCGATGGGGGTCGTGGAGAAAGCGAGTAAAGCTGATGTCCTCATTCTTGCAGGAGATATTTTTGACATGAAAGTGCCGAAGCAGGAAGTTTTTGCAAGAGCCATCAAGATATTCAGAGAGATGAAGATAAGAAAGAGTGAAGCGCGAATAGTGGAGGTGAGGAAGCGAGACCCTGACAGAAAGCCAAACCCTCTTGCAATGACGGGGTTCCCCATTATAGCAATCTACGGCACGCATGAAAGAAGAACTAAAGGAAGCGTCAACCCCGTGGAGCTGCTGGAGGAAGCAGGATATCTCATCTGCCTTCACGGAGATGTGGCGATAGTTGAAAAAAACGGAGAGAGGGTGGCTGTGCACGGCATCTCTGGCGTACCCGAGATATATGCAAGAGAGGTTTTCCGCGAGCTGAGACCAAAACCGCTGGAAGGTATGAAGAACATACTCATGTTTCACCAGTCCGTCAAGGGCTTTGTTTATATGGATGATGATAACCCCACGCTGACGCTGGAGGATTTACCAAAAGGTTTCGATTTAATCGTGGATGGACACATTCACTGGGCGAATGAAACCAGAATAGGAAACACACTCTTTCTGATCCCCGGAAGCACGACAACCACGCAGGTCAGAAAAACGGAGGCCGCCATTCCTAAATACATCTACTTTTATGACACAGAAACTGGAAAACTGGAAAAGGAAAAGCTGGAGAGTGTAAGAAAAGCATTTTACATCGAGATGGATGCGAGCGGGAAAACTGGAAAAGAAATAAAGGAAGCTGTTATCTCTGCCATAACTAAAAAGCTTGAAGAGGTTAAAGATGCTGGCAAGCCACCGCTTATTAGGGTTGTGGTGACAGGTGTTGTTAATGAGAACATCAAAGCCATGGGGCTTGAAGAGGTTGTGAGAATGTTTGAAAATCAGGCGATAGTGACGATAGCGAAAAAACTCATAACCAAAGATGAAATTCAAAAGAGAGAAAAGTTCCTGGATGCCATCAAGGATTCTGAAAGTGTTGAGTCAATATTTGTAAAAATAATGGAGAAAAAGTTGAGGGATTCCAAACTTCCAATCGAATTCATAGAATTGGTTGAAATTCTAGGGGAAGGTAAGCTGGAAGAAGCGGAAAGACTTATAAAATCAATGAAAGTTGATAATGAATTAAAAGATAGTAAGAAATCTAACCATGAAACAAATGAAGATGATTCGGATTCATTATCAACGGAAGATTCTGTAGATAATAATGAAAATGATACAAATAATAAAATAAAAAGCGAAAAATCAGGAAAATTGTCCGGAACTCTCGCAGATTTCATGAAATCTCCGTGATTCTATATTCGTCAATAAACGATGTAATTGCCTGAAAGGTGAAAAACATATAAAAGGAATTAAAAGCTCACTAAACAACAGGTGATAAAATGGCGGTGGAAAACTTGCTTACAATGGCTACACCTCTTGGAGCACTCCTCGTAATAGCAGTGCTCGGTGTGCTCTGGAAGTACAGCGCATTGCCGAAGCTTGACTGGAAGTACTTTACGGTAGCAGCAATGCTGTTTTTCATGGCCGCTGCTATCGGAGTGTTTGCGGCAGTGGCTCAGGGTTCTGCCCAGACAATAACACAGGTGCAGGGTGTACTGGCAGCGCTTGGAGCAGTGTTCGTTGTGGTTGGAGCGCTGCTGAACCTCGTGGAAGCTTTTAAGAAGTGAATCCGGATGTAGAGATGTAGATTTGAAAGTGTAGGAACGTTTTCTTTTTTTCCATTTTTATTTTTCGAGATAACAACGATCAATTTTCAATTAAAGATGAACCGCGTAGCTTTAAAGTTAAAATGGAAAAGAAAAGATAGAACACGTATTGCTATGGATGAAAGCAGGGTAAAGGTTAACAACACACGATATTTCATAATGATGCTGCAGATGTTAAATGCGTGTTATAAGCAGGTTTTGTAGAAGGATGGAATTAAAATGAAACGTGTAACTTTTGGAAAGAAAAATTGTGTGGAGCAGGTGTTCAGATCTTTTAAGTTTATGACTATGAAGTTTAATTTTAATAATTGCCTGTAGTTTGAGATTGGATGGCAATTATTGGTTAAGCGTGTTCTGTATTTGCTTGGTTTGTGGTGCAATAGAGGTTATGTTTTAGTGGAATGTTGTTAAAGGGGACGTGCTTATTAAAACGGTCTCTTAAGGGAAAATAGAAAAATATATATAGAGGGAAAAAATATATGGATAATCAGGCAATAGCCATACAATTGAAATACTATTTACGAGGGGGCGGTTTATATGTGCCGTTCTAACCTTAATCAGATGGCGATATACTTATCGATAATATTTATTGTAGCGCTTATGTTCCCATCACTGAGTTTTTCATCAAGTACCTCGTTAGAGGGAATAGTTAACTATGATTTTTCTGACCCCAATGATGGATTGAACGATGGCAAAGGCTGGGAAAAATTTGAGAGACCCATAGATTCTTGTGATAACGTACCAACTTCTGGGTGCACAACTAACGATGTGCCTGGAGAGATATCTATAAAGGACGGAAAAGCAATAATTATATCGGGAACTAATGGTGAAGGAGGTTATTGTGGTGAAGCGGGGCTAAAACAAAGAGTCTACGTTCCTAAGAACGCCAAGTATCTGGTAACATATGTGGAAGTTGTTGAAAAGGAGTATGGAGGGTATACTGGAATAAAAATAAATGATGAGTGGGTATTAAAGTTCCACACACCTGGAGTAAAAGGCCATAAAAAATCAGGCGAGTATTCGGTAGATGTTTCAAAGTACGCGGGAAAAGAAGTAGATTTAAAGATAGTAATTGAGGATTTAAGCAAGCAATATTGTAATATGCATGATCATTATGTTGAGATAAAAGTTGATTATGTGAAATTTGCTTACGCGGAACCTCCAGAAGAAACATCGGGACCGGGAGAACCATCCAAATCAGGAGATACGAGCAATAATGGGTTAGAAGGAAAAGAAATCATAGTTGAGTTTGAAAGAGTTCATGAAAGAAAAACCGTTACTCTTAATGGAGTTTCCTTCACAATCGAGTTTTTGGGAAAGGATTGTTTATGGAGATGTACTTCCTGGTGGAATCGTAACAGAAAGTACAGATTTAAGTTTGATAAATTTTCGGATGTTGCAATTCTAGATAAGGGAGGACACGCAGTTGCTGAAGGATATAATTTTGATTTAAAAGTCACACTTTTGGATGCCAAATGTTATAATAAAAATGATCAGAGTGCTAAAATAAAACTGGAAGTGGTCGAGAAAGAAGTTAAACCACCCGAAATCAGAAAGAGAAATCCGGAGGAATGTGTGTATTCTGCGAAATGGAATAGCGACAGAAAACTTAGAGAAGATTGCATAAACACTGTGTGCGATTATGTTGAAACTTGGACGGATAGTTGTGGGACTAAATGGGATGTGCTGAGGTGCCCGACGCGAACTAGCTCACTACCAAAACATTGGGTAATGGTGATGATGGATGGCGAGGAAGATGTTGCTTACCTGCAACCACATATAAGTTGGGTATGGTATAAAGGTAAGTATAGGCCTCTCTATGACTATTGGTGGTATATAGCTGGAACTTCTATTGATGAAATGAAAAATGAATTTGAAATAAGATATGGTTGTAATAACAGAGTGGAGATTATGGATGTGGAGCCCAAGGAGATCAGGGTTAGATGGGATGAGCTATGGAGAGAATTCGATATCAGAGTAAAGTTGAAAAATACAGGGTCCGTCAATACAGAATATACTCTTCGCCTCAACGGAGTCACATGCGATACTATCAATTATCCGAGATTTCTGAAGGTAAACGAGATGAAAGAAGTCGTATGTAGAGACAGTCTGCCAGCCATTTATGAGGATAATGAAATTGAAGTAAGTGTAGAGGCAGGCAGAAAATATGTTTCAAAAGCAAAAATAAAAGTCAACATAACAGATTATCCTAGAAAAAGGTGCTGGAGAGCCTCTGACTGTGGTAAGAGCGGTTGGTATCCGACGGATGTGTATAGAACGGTACGTAAGGGAAATGTTATGAAAAAACAAAGGCTGGAAGTTTACAAAAAATACAGATGTGTTGGGGAGTATGTTCATTATCATGGCGGTCGTTGCATGGTAGTATACAGAAAGCGCTGGGTTGACGTGGGATCAGAGCCAGCAAAATCCGAATGCGAGAAAACAGTTAAAATTCGGATGTTTGAAAGAAAGAAAATTGAATTGGAAGGGAAAAGTGTCGAGATTCAATTGATGTCCATCTTCAAACAAGTGGACACTGAGAAAATTGATTGGGCTGAAGAAGGTCTGCTTACGGATATCTTTGTCTTTGACGAAAAGTCTACACACACCCATACGGTAAGAGAAGGTAATGTTTTCAGAGAAGGCGACTGGGAGTTCAAGGTACTTTCCTTGGAACCTAAGGAGGATTATTACGTTGAATACTATGATTCGGGAAACGGTGTATGTTCTAAAGGTGGGGAGGGTGAGATATGCAAAATAGATTATTTGGACGGGTATGTAGAAATAAAAGTTAAGCGCTTGGGTTGCGGAAGCGGTTCAGAGGGAAGTGAAAGGAAGAGTGGTGGAGAAGAAAGAAAGGAAAATGAAAAAGGAGATCAAAATAAGCAGTCTATGCGGTGCAGCAAGGATAAGGATTGCCCACCGAGTAAGTGGTACTCTACCTCAAACACAAGAGTTAGAACTGATGGTAATTGTAAAATTACGGAGAGAAAGATGGAATACAGAAAATATGAATGCAAGGGTAAAATCTGGAAGATTAAAAAAGGAAAATGCCATTACGAGATAACAAATACGAAGTGGGTTGTGGAGAAGCGAGAGTGCGAAAACGGGCCCGAAAAATCCGAAGAGAATAAAAATCAAGAAACTCAAAAAGGTGTAGATACGAACGAGGGCGGTAACTTAAAAACACTAACAATATCATGCAACCAAGACAAAAAGATGGAATTTGGTGGCAAGGAAATAATGCTGTCTTTGGTTGCCGTTGCTGAATATAAAAATACTGAAAAACATAGGTGGGAAGACGAGGGATTAAGGGAAGGATTATTCGCAAAAATGGGTGTTAGAGTAAACGACCAGAAATCTGCTCTTGAGCTGAGTGAAGGGGAGAGTGCAGAGGTGGGCGGAATAAAAATAAAGGTTCTTTCTATCCAACCTGACCGTCAGTACGATAGTATGATAATGCTCTATGATGTGGATGGCGCATGCAGTTTCAGCGGCACGGAAATATGCAATATAATATACACCAAATGCAGCGTAACACTCCTTCTAGAGTCTTCAGCAGCTTCAGAGAAGGATAGTAAGAGCGATAATACGGGTGGCGAAAGTGAAAAAGAGTCCTCCGAAGGTGGAGCTGAAGAGAAAAAAGAAATCAAAGAGTTTATTTCTTGCAAACAAGAGTACGGAAATGAATACTGGTGCGGATCAGTGGAAATTTGGGAATATGAGTGTGATGGAAGAGGCAATTATGTAAAGCTTGATAAGCCGTGTAAGGATTCCAGAGGACATGAGTATTATTACTGTGTGACCTGTGCTGAGGAGGAAAAAGGGGAAGTAGAAGAGCCAGAAATCCCAATGCCTCCTGAAATTACCCCGGAAATTCCCACACCAGAAGAGGTTGTGGTTCAGCTACCGATAAAACAGGGATGGAACCTAATTTCCTCACCAGTCGAGTTGGAAGTAAAGGATTTTGAGAACGCGGGCTGTGATTTGAAAAGCCGTGATGGGTGTTATTTCTGGACGTGGGATAGCAGGAGACAAGCATTCATATGCAATAAAAAGATCCAACCAAACCGTGGTTATTATGTGTATTCGTCAAAAGATTGTGTTGTCGGAAGCCCCAAGGATTTTGAGATTGAAAGAGTTGGGCTGGTAAATGGTTGGAATTTGATACCGGGAACAGGGCAAAGCGTGGAAGTGATCATGGAGAAATGTAATATCCCTAAAAATTTTGTGTATTACTGGCAACCTGAAGATGGGAAATGGGTAAATCCAGATACCCTGGAGAAAGGAAAGGCATACTGGGTGTTTTTGCCTGGAAATGGTTGTAGTGTGGATGTGAGTTGATTTTTGAGTAAGGTGAAGGGTTTTTAAGATTTTGCGGATTATCAGGAATTGTATGATTACAAAGGTTGAGCTCAAAAACTGGAAGACACATCTACACAGCGAGCTGGAATTCGCAGAGGGTGTGAACTGTCTTCTTGGCTCAATGGGTTCTGGCAAGAGCTCTGTGCTTGAAGCCGTCTGTTTCTGCCTGTACGGCACAACTCCGTCCATTCAGTCCAGAAAGCTGAAGATTCAGGATCTCGTCATGAAGTTTCCAACACGAAAACATGAAGCGGAAGTTAAAGTGTGGATGGAAATAGACGGGAAAACTTACGAAGTTGTTAGGAAGGTCAGTATTAACAAGGGCACGTATCACAGCGAGATAAGAGAAGATGGCAGGCTTCTGGCGGCACCCCAAACCAACGAGGTTACCAAAGTTGTTGAAAAAATCACGGGTGTTGATTACGACACTTTCGTACAAATAGTTTATGGAGAACAGAATAGGATAGATGCTTTTCTCTCCCTCAGACCGGCTGAAAGAAAAGCCAAGATGGATGAGATTTTGAGGATAGATAAGATAGAGAGCGCACGGTCAAATTTGGTAACCCTAATAAACAACATTAAGAAGGAGATTCAGACGAAAGAAAGCATGCTCACTCAATGGAAAAAGGATATGGAAAGTGTTGATGTAAAGAAGATGGAAGAGGATCTGGAAATAAAACGAAGGGAGCTGGAGGAGAAGAAAAAAGAAGCCCAAAAGCTGGAAGACGAGCTGACAAACAAAAAAAGCAAACTGGATGATTTGAAACAGAAGAAAGCGAAAGCCGATATCTTGAACAACAGAATTTCATCGCTAAAGGGTGAGATAAACGCTCTTCTTGAAGAGATAAAAAGGAATGGAATGAGTGTAGAGGAGCTGGAGAAAAAGAAAAAGGATGAAGTTGAAGCGAGAAAGTCGGAACTTGAAAGGACTCTGAAAGAAATTAACTTGAAGGAAAAAGAGCTTGAAGCTCTGAAATCCCGAAAGCGCGTGATTGAAGAGCAGATAAAGCGGGATGAAGAGGAGATAAGGAAACTTGAGGAGAAGTTAAAGGAAGCGCCAAATGTGGAAGAGATTGAAAATACTATAAAATCTCTCGAAATGGAGGAGAAGTCGCTGATTGAGAAAGTATCCATGTTCAAGACGGCCATAGATAATGAAAGAGAAAGCATTGATGCGTTGAAAAAAGCGGAAGCTGCATGTCCTGTCTGTGAGAGCAAGCTAACATATGCAAAGAAAAAGGAACTAATTGCGGTTAAGGAAAAAAGAATTGAAGAATTCAGAAGGAAAATTGGTGAGCTCAATGTAAAGCGGAAAAAGCTTATGGAAGAGTTGAACGAGTTGAAAAAGAAAAAGGATGAAGCGCTGAAGCTGAAATCGATGGCAGAAATGGCAGAAAAAAGGAGAAAATCGGTTGAAGACAGTGGGAGGGTGCTGGGCTCTTTGGAAAAAAATATTCAGCAGATTGAGAAAGAGTTGAAGGAAGTTGAAAAAGAAAAAATTGAGAAGGAGCTTAAAGAGGTGGAGAAGCTTCTGGACCTCATAGAAAAAGCGGGAAGGATAAGAAGTATAGAGAAAGGTGTTGCCGAACTTGAAAGGGAATTGATGAGCTTGAAGGTTGATGAAGCCGAGCTGAAAGAAGCTGAGAAAGTGGTGATGGAGCTCAACCAGAAGGTTGGTGCGGTGAAAGGTGAACTCAGCAGGCTGAATGAAGTGATAAAGGAAAAGGAACACCGCCTCAACGAGATTAAGGAGAGGGTAGAAACCATTCGAAAGATTGAGGAGGAAATCGAGAGCTTGAAGGAAAAGGTTGGGATGCTCATCAAGCTTCAGGACGTGCTCATAAAGGCGCAGGTGGAAATAAGGGAAGAATTTGTCGCTGCCCTCAACTTCCAGATGAGCAGGATATGGGAAGTGCTATATCCTTATGAGGATTATCAGGATGTCAAGCTTTTCGTGGAGGATGGCTACGTGCTAAGGCTTCTCAGCAGCGAGGGTGTGTGGGTTGATGCCGACACTTTCGTTTCTGGAGGAGAGAGAATGACCGCCGCTCTAACCCTGAGGCTTGCACTTGCCAACCTGCTCGCTCCTTCCTTCAAGGTCATGATTCTGGATGAACCCACACACAATCTGGACAGCAAGGCGGTTGAAGAGCTGGGCAGAACGCTCAGAGAAAGAGCGGTTGAAGTCCTGAAACAGGTGATACTCATAACGCATGATGAAACGCTTGCGGAAAGTGCAGCGGAGCACCTCTACAGATTTGAAAGAGGAGAAGGGAAAAAAGATGTGACGAAAGCCACGAGAGTTTACTGATGACCGCTTTCTTCATCATCCCAGAGCTCGCTGAAATCAACCGGTTTGTCGTACCCTTCCAGAAGCTCTTTAACCTTCTGATGCTCACCCTTGAGTATCGCGTGCTCCGCAGGATCTAATATCCTGTTCCTGCCCCTGCTCTCTTCCTTCAACATTTTTCTTTCTGGTGGTAGGTCCGGGAATTGTTCTTCTCTGGCAAAACTTCTAGATAAATTCTCGTAAAACTCGTGAATGAAGCTCTCCTGACTTATCGTGATGTCCTTGTTGTAGAATTTCGGTGCTTCTGCCTTTTCGATTGAAATCTTATTGTCTTTTAATCTGATCACCGCTCCTTCTCGCAGATTCGAGAGATTAACGCACCAGTAACCGCTCTCATCAAGCTTCTCTACCGGCACAAAGTAGCTGTTTCCGTGCCTTATTACTGCGATCGGTCTCTCAATCCCCAGTTCCTCCGCTTCCTTCTGGGTGAGAAGATACAGGTCGAAGTTTCCGAGTTTTATTTTGTTCCTCCATGCATACTCCGCTGTATTTTTCACCTCAGCATAAACTCTTTCGGACATGTTGATTTCATTTGCTGCCATTTCGGGTGTTGGGCCAATAGAGAGCAGCACCCCGCTCAGCAAATAAAGGAACTCCGTGTTTCCTCCGTAGTCGTACCTCACACTTTCCATCAAATCCTTCCTTACTTCTTCATTTGCAAGCTCCAGAAACCTCGTGATGTATGAACTTTCAGGTATTCCGGGCTTGGTTCCGTGAAGAAGTTCCCGATACACCTCATTGCTTATCCTCACACCGTCCTTCCTTTCCATACCTCACCACACCTCCCTCGGGTATTCATCATTTGAGTATGATGGAATGAAAACATGCGGCAATCTCTCTCTGAACTTCTTTATACTGAGCTTTTTGATCCATTGAAGCAAGTGTTCTCCAAGCTTATCGATCAGTTGACTTTCAATATATTTATATGTTGGTATCTCCTCTCCCGGAGAGAAGATCTCCGGTCCGGCTATTTTGATAAGACATCGTGCATTTTCGTAAGGACATCCCAACATATCTTCAATTTCCTCCTTCTCCATCACTTCATTTGAAGTCCGATAAACGCCAATTTCTCCTATTTCAAACGGATCATTCGGATCCAGTTTGATGTGCCCAACATACTCCACAACCATGTCCCCACTTTCTTCAAGATCGGAGGGGTGAGATACCATCATCGCATAGCATGCGATGTATCTCTCTCCACTGGTGGTTTGAATGCGAGCATCCGCCACCGGCTGGAAATCAACGCTTCTGTCTCCGCCCTCGGTGAGAGTTACAGTTTTTACGAAAAGGTAGAGGAGCTCTCCATACCCCCTCCTTGATGCGCTGCTCTTGAAAACCTCATGGAAGTTATATTTGTTCACAATCCTTTCGGATTCGTTACCGTAGGAAGATTCATAGGCGGCGGTTTTGACAGCAAGCTCGACCAGTTCCCTTCGAAGCCCATAATAAGCACGCTCATCTTCATCGCTCAACTTTTTAATGTGCGCGTACACACTATCCGTTATCTCGCTGCAAACACGCCGGAATCCTTCATCCCTGAAAAGATTGCGCTCCTTACCCTCTCTCAGAACGTCTATTAAAGGAGTGGTGCCATACATACCATTTTCACCATTATTAGATAGTAAAAAATTGGAGTAAAGCTTTTTAAGGTTTTACACGAACCTGCGCTTTCTCCTCTTCACGAGCTTGAGGGCCTCACTGCCCAGCTCCCGCAGGAGTAAGAGTTCCGCTTCCTTCTTAGTTATCCTTGCTCTCCTGTCCGCTTCCACAAGAACCGCTGGAACGGAGTATGTAGATGTGAGTGTTTGCGCTACCACACTCCGTGCTATTTTTTCGGCTGTCTCCTCAATAGTAAACGCCTCTGGCTTATAGAACTCGATGCGTATCGGAACGTCGGCTTCCGCATTTTTGAGGTAGAACACAAACACTCTATCAAGAGCTCTGCGCAATTCAGGATAGAGATAAGAAAGCGTGTTGTTCACCGCTGGATTTGTGTAAAGAACCGGCATGGTGTACTGGTTCTTGCGCATGATGATGTCCAAAGCCGCGGTATCGCTCATGCCACCAGCACTCACCTCATCCTCAATCGTACTCAGTAGCGTTCTTCCCCTGCTATCCTCAACCACTCCCGCCACCACCATCCCGCTTTCATCCGCCCGCCTCACAATTTCAGCCAGATTCTGAAGCACCGCTCTGTAGCGGGAGCGTGCAGGTTTCTCTCCATTTCCCGAATCAAGCGTTGCGGCTCTTGCGAGAAAATGTGGAAGCAGAGGGCCATGCAAAAACAGGATGTCCGGCTTTTTGTTTTCAGCAAGCCTTTTTGCCAGAGCCACCTCTTCCAGCACTCTCATCGTCTGAATTGAGAGTGCCCTGCCAGCATCATCTTCATCATCCTCCACCAGCAAAACCTTTGGCGCAATATATCCTGCGGGAACATGCTCCACCGAAACTACCTTCCCACCATCAATAGTCATAATGGCTGAGGCAGCCCGCAAAGCAAGCAAGCTTATCGATAGCTCCTCAAAAACGTAGCAACCGCCATCAACACCCGCAACAACGCATGCCAGCTGCTTCAGTTTCTCACGAACAACAGATCTCAAGCTCACGTTTTTCTCCAGCTCTCGCGCAATCCTTTTCAGCTCTTCCCTCCTCTTCTGGAGGAGCTCGCGAAGGTTGAACAACGTCTCCTTCCCCACTTCCTTCATCATGACTTGACTCTGGAGGAATAAATAAAAATTTAATCTGCCTCTACTCTATTGTGATGTCACATGCTGAACTTCATGAAAAATATCAGGACGGTTATATTTGACCTCGATGGCACAATCTGGAACTGGAATGAACTCCTCCCACAAGCAAAATACACAGTCGAGAAGCTTAAAGAGGATGGCAAAGATGTTTATTTCATAACGAACAACACAGTGCTTTCAAGGGAGGGGCTGGCAAGGAAGCTCGCAAAAATGGGGATAAAGACATCCCCTGACAGAATAATAAGCTCCGGTTATTCTGCTGCTCGATATTTCCGCAAAAAGGGAGTGAACAGCGTTTATGTTATTGGGGAGCAGGGTCTGGTGAAGGAGCTTTCAATTCAGGATATAAAGGTTAATGAAAATGCAAAACACGTCCTCATCTCTGTTGATCGAAACTTCAACATCTGGAAGTTGAAAAGGGCTTTTGAACTTGTGGAAAGAGAAGCAAGCGTTTACGCTACAGGAAGTTATCCCTACTGGCAGATAGGAAGCAACGGCACAAAGATTCCAGCGGAGCTTCCCATCATAAGAGCTCTGCAGGCCATGAAGCACGTGCCTGTCATGAATCTGGGTAAGCCTTCAGAGGCCATGAGAGAGGCAGTGCTCAAAACCATAAAGAGCTTTCCAGAGGATACAGTCATAGTTGGAGATGACATATACACTGACATGGTGCTTGCAAACCGGTGCGGATTCAGATCGGTGCTCGTTCTGACAGGCGTTACGAGCGAGGAGGAAGCGAGAAAGGCCAAGGGCGAGTACAAGCCATCTGAAATAATAAGAAGGCTTGATGAGCTTGTGAGCGTGTTCTGAATGGGGTGAGACACACCCAGTTCAATCCAAAAACTATTAGAGGGGTGGAATTCATGGAAGGTTTCGCTCTCCTCATAAAAACCGGCAGAATTGTGGATGTTGAGAATCATCCAGACGCGGACAAACTGTATATTTTAAGTGTGGATCTAGGTGATGAGGAAAGGCAGCTTGTCGCAGGACTGAGAGGAATATACGAGATAAATGAACTTAAAGGGAAGAAAGTGGCTGTGCTTTGCAATCTGAAGCACGCGAAGATAAGAGGTGTGGTGAGCGAGGGCATGGTGCTTGCAGCTGACGATGGCAGCACAATAACGCTTATAACCAGCGACGCTGATCTCGGTAGCGTTGCCCTGCCAGAAGGGATGGATGAAAGTGTAGTTGAAACGCTTCCAGAGCAGATATCCTTCGAGAAGTTCACCAAGCACAAGCTCACAGTAAAGAATGGGTGCGTGACTTGGAACGGTAAGAAACTGCTCGCTGACGGACACGAGTTAAAGCCTGAAAAAAACGTGAAGGACGGTGCTGTGGTGAGGTAATCAAAAGCACTTTGCTGATTTTTTCTTTCGCTTTTCTCCCTTTATCTTTCAATTCTTTCAAGTAGATAGAGTTCATCGCCAAGAGCGATGATAGGATATTTTCCGCTCATCTCCTTAAGCTCGTTCAACACTGTATCGCTGATCGGGTTCAACTTCCCCAGTCGGTATGGTTCACCACCAACCCATACCACGTCGGTTTGACCTTCTTTAATCGAATACCCCTCCATGAAACAGTTTTTATTCCATGAAATTTAAAGTTTTTTTGTTAGTTTTTTCAAGTATGCCTGCAGGAAGTGACGTTGAAAAGAAAATCAGAGCCATTATTGAAAAGCTCGTGCCTCGGTACTGGGATGAGCACCTCTATTTCAACGATCCGTTCCGGGTTCTCATCTCAACCATCATCTCGCAGCGCACCAGAGATGAGCAGACCTACGAGGCAAGCGAGAAACTCTTCAAAAAATATGATACTCCAGAAAAGATGGTGAAGGCAGGAGAGGAAAAAGTGGCGGAGCTGATAAAAAATGCGGGGTTTTACAGGCAGAAAGCGAAGCGAATAGTGGAGGTGAGCAGAATACTGCTGGAGAAATATGGCGGAAAGGTGCCTTCAAGCGAGGAGGAGCTGCTATCATTGCCAGGTGTTGGTAGGAAAACTGCGGGGTGTGTTCTTGCCTACGGTTTCAACAAGGATGCACTTCCAGTTGATACGCATGTGCATCGCATCTCCAACAGGATTGGAATTGTGAGTACAGTCACACCAGAACAGACAGAAAAGGAGCTAAAGAAACTCGTGCCGAAGGAATGGTGGAGAAAGGTCAATTTAACGATGGTTCGCTTTGGCCAGAGCATCTGCAAGCCCTTAAAGCCGAAGTGCAAAGAGTGCCCGATAAGGGATGTTTGTGACTGGTGGAAAAAGAATTTCAGGAGTGGCTAAAACAATTTTCTTTTAGAAATCCGGATAAAAATTCTTCGAAACTTATATAAAGTGCTAAGCTGAATTATGTTAGTGGTGATGTGATATGCCAGATTATACCATAAGCATAAAGCCCCCGGAAAACCTATACCTCACCATAGTGGGGGCTGAAGGACAGGAGCTCGAGCTGAAGGCAGGAGAGTTCACTCAGGTAACATTCGATTATGAGGGAACAACGCTCATATTTGAGGGGAAGCACACATCGTTTATAGCATCACTCAAAACCATCTCCGATGTGTTCTGGATGGTTCTGGCATTGACGGCAAGGGGCTTTGAAATAAAGCCGAACGAGCCGCTTGACATCCTGAAAACCGTGTTGAACAAGTAATCTGTGGTGCGTTTAGTTATGAGCAGGAAATGTAAAAACTGTGGATCCGAGCTGAACAAGGAATGGAATTACTGTCCATTCTGCGGAAACAAGATCGAGCCAAGATGGAAAAATATACTCGAATTCGGGATGGAGGACGTGATGGAGAAAATGATGAAGATGGCAAATGACATGCTACGCGATTTTATGGGAATGGATGCGGAAAGAGAACGCATGCCGGCTCCCCCACAAAAGCATGTAGTTAAGATAAGGATAACGCCGGCTGGCGTCAAGGTGGAGCAGGGAGGCAACGTTCATAATTCTCCAGAAATGGCTAACGTGCTGACTGATAGAAAGGATGGAAAGAAGGAGAGAAAATTCAAGAGCGTGAAAGAGCCCAAGATAAAATCGATAAAGAAGGAAGGAAGCGTCATAGAAGTTGAAATGGAAGTGGAAGGTGTTAAGAGTCCTGAGGACATAGAGATAATTCAGCTGGATGAATCGGCAGAATTCAGAGCTTATGCCAAAGATACCATGTATTTCAAGATTCTGGATATTCCTTCATCCTACCGGCTGGTGGAGAACCGAGTTAAGGATGGGGGAGTTTACCTCAAGTTCTCCCTCGTGTGAGGTCAAAAAGCAAATGAGATAAAATTAGAAGGAATTAAGCCGCCTGTTCTGCCTGAGCTTCCTGCTCTCCACCCGCTTTTCCGAACAGCTCATCCAAGCTCTGCTTACCCACCTTCACAACCATGCAGTTTATCTGTGCTATGTCTTCTGCTATCATTTCTCCCCTCACCGTCTTTCTTCTTTTCACTCCTTTTTCCTTGGGGTTGTAACCGACACCTCCTGAAAGAAGAAGTCTTTTTCTGCCAGTGCCTTCAACACCCTTCTTCATGGGGAACCCGTCCTTATCGCTTCCACCGGTTATTTTCAGCTTGTATCCGGGCAAATCGATTATGCCACCATCAAACTCGTCCCCAATCTTCAGGCCAAACAGCGCTTCTATTTTGCTCTGCTCCACTTCTTTCTGATAGCTCTTGCCTGTTTTCGGATCGTTTATAACGAACTTGACGTTCATCTCGCATCACCATCAAAATCGAGTGCGTTTTCACAACACCTTTGAGGAGAACACAACAATTCTATAATGCAAGTTTTTTAAAGTTAATTGCGCCCACCTTCATTCTGTGGTGCTGAGCCATGGATCCGGAAAACTGTGAAAACCCGAAACTGTTTTTCTTAAAGCAATTGTATCACGCAATAAAAGACGCAGCATCAATTTCGCATGACGGAAGCTGCGAAAATGTATTACTTGAGGTTGTGGAGGGAGATATATGCCCCTCTTGTGGAAAAGAGAGCCTTAATGCTTATGCTTGGGTGGATGGAGAGAGCTATTTCGATAAAAACGAGATAATGATTCATTACGGGGAGAGATGTAATTCATGCTCATACGGGCATCACGAACATGTGACATTAGATACTCTTTTAAAACGCGATGAAAACGGCCCCACCGTGTATGACTTGGATTATGTAAGGGTCAGAATGTATCCCAAATCCTGGATTGCAGGATTTGAAAATCTGGAGTGGGATGAGCTAGGATCCGCGGGTTTCTCCACCCTATCAGGAGAAGTAAATCTTCATTTCTTCGATGAAACAAGGATGTTTCCACTCATCATCTCGCGTGTAGGATATAAATCATGCTCGTTCCAGACATTGATAGACGAGTTCGCACCCCGTGGTGCAAAAGAACTGCTGGACAGGTGGAAAAAGGAAAATAAGTCAGAAGAAATATCTGTGTATCTGAGCGTTCCCGAGAACAGTTATGAACCCTTCACTCCACTAGAGATGGGTGTGTGGTATTTAAATGATGGTCACTCTCCCAATCTTGAGAAAAAACTGGTGGAATTTCCTTTGAAGCGCGGCTGACGCGGGCTAAACTTTAAAAACGTGAACCCACAATTAGGTGTATTCTGCTATGCTTTAAGCAATGGATAGTGGTGGTGAAGGACTCATGAGTAAAGTTAACCCGAAGGAAATCTCGGAAATGAATATAGGAATGATAGGACATGTCGATCATGGTAAGACAACCCTGACTGAAGCGCTGACAGGCAAGTTCACGGACGAGCACACGGAAGAGCTGAAGAGAGGTATATCCATAAGATTGGGTTATGCCGACTTCTCCATCAGGAAATGCCCGAAGTGTGGTGAACCGCAAGCTTACACAACCTTTGAAACCTGCTTTTATTGCGGTTCGAAGACGGAGCTGCTCAGAACGGTGTCCATAGTTGACTGCCCCGGTCATGAAACGCTCATGGCCACCACGCTTACCGGAGCTGCATTGATGGACTATGCAATACTCGTTATAGCGGCAAACGAACCGTGCCCGAGGCCGCAGACCGTCGAGCACTTCACGGCTGCGCAGATAGCAGGGATAGAGAAATTCATCGTGGTGCAGAACAAGATAGATCTTGTGGATGAGAAGCAGGCCATGGAGAATTATCAGCAGATAAAGGAATTCCTGAAGGGCACGAAAGCGGAAAATGCCCCCATAATCCCTGTTTCAGCCCAGCATCGAGTTAACATAGATGTTCTTTTGCAGGCAATTCAGGAGGAATTCCCCACTCCGAAAAGGGATCTCAACAAGCCACCCCTCATGTACGTGGCAAGAAGTTTTGACGTGAACAAACCCGGCACCTCTATTCAAAATCTGGTCGGAGGTGTGCTGGGAGGTAGCTTGATACAGGGCGTGCTGAAAGTTGGAGATGAGATAGAGATAAGACCGGGCATAAAGGGAGATGATGGCAAGTACCACTCCCTCATCACCGAGGTTACTGGACTCATGCAGGGAAACAAGAAACTGGATGAAGCCACACCCGGCGGCCTTATCGCTGTCGGGACTTTGCTTGACCCTGCCCTCACCAAATCGGATACGATGGTGGGTAATGTTGTGGGTCACGTTAATCAGCTTCCACCCGTTTACTATGAGGTCACGTTGGAATACTACCCAATAAAGAGAATTGAAGAGAGCGGGAAGGAATTCATGATAGAAAAAATTGAAACCGGAACGCCTCTCCTAATGAACGTTGGAACAGCAAGAACTGTTGGTGTCTGCACAAAGGGAGGAAGCGATGTTATTGAAGCAAAGTTGAAGATACCGATATGCGCTCAGCCGGGCAGTAAGGTCGCGCTTTCAACCCAGATAGAGGGAAGATGGCGCCTGATAGGGTATGGAGTGTTGAAATAAAAAAGAAGTGAAAAAGTGAAAATTCACTCCTCCTCGATTTTGATGCACTGCACCGGGCAGATGTTCGCTGCTTCCTGATTGCAGCCAGCTTCCTCCACCTCGGTCTTTATGGGCTTTGCCTTCCCGTCATCACCCATCTCCCAGTTGTCCGGGCAGACGGAAACGCAAGCACCACATCCTATGCATGCCTCATGGTCCTGCACTATCCTGTACATTCCTCACCACCTCATCATTTCTTTTCCTCTACGGTTTTCTTAACCTCTTCTATGGTAGCATTTATCTCCTCCACCACTCTTTCAACATCTTTCTCACTCAGTCCGTGAGCGACAAGTCCATCACGCAGCGATTCGAAGGCTGCTATCTGGCAACCTATACAGTGCAAACCATACTTCATGAGCACGGCAACAGCTTCCGGATAGTTAGATACAACCTCCCCTATACTCATATCAGCCGTAACATAAATTTTCTTTTCATTGTCTTCGGGCATGCATGATTGTTGGACACAAAAATATTTATTTTGATTTTTTCACGCTGTCCACGATTTCTTTAACCACCAAAATGGAGCGCTTCATCTCCCTCAACCCGACAACCTCCACGTTAACGTAAAGATCGCGCTTAAGCTTTGGAATCAGGTGCTCAAATATCTCTCCATAATCGATTAAGTTGTCATCGTTTATCTCTACATGATCTGCCATCCCGTTGAATCCATGCACATGGAGTGCTATGAGCCGTTCAAGATGTATTTTCTTTATTATGGCTTCACTGTCCCTTCCAAGCAAAAGGTGCGGAAAATCCAGTACAAAGTAAAGGTCCTTGCATTTTCTGAGCAAAAGTCCTATTTCTTTTAAACTTGATCCGTATGGAACTGAAAGAGAGGGAGCATAGGGCACATTTTCCACCGCAATGCATACCTTCCTCTTCCTCCCGTATTCAACCAGCTGTTTAAAGCGTGATACCATCATTTCATCCACACGCTTTCTTTTTACAAAAAACGGGTAGTTGCCTGCATGGAAAAGCACATAGACCGCGTTAAGTTTACTTGCAATATCTATGGTGGCTTTTGCCTCCTCGAAAGCCGCTTTCCACATGGTTGGAGATGGGTTCGCAGCGTTAATTATAAAGAGAGGGCCGTGAATTCCGATGTATTTATCATCTCCGACCACATCTCTAATCAGGTTGACCACATAATCTTCCTGTTTTGTAAGCTCGACGTTGCCCTTCTCATTCTCAAGCCAGATCTCACAGAAGTCCATAACTTTTAAACAGCTTTTGGCAAGCTTGTTCCTTTTCAGCTTTTCGAACTCCTCTACCGAATGAAAAGCAAAGAATCCTCCCAGATGAACATCGCCCATCGTTTATCCACCTCCAGAAGAAAATGGAATGAAAAGCTTTTAGTATTCTATGCCCTTTCTGGCGGGCACACCTTTTTTCCATGGATGCTTCACTTCATGCATCTCCGTGACAAGATCAGCTATCTCCAAAAGCTCTGGGGGAGCATCCCTGCCTGTAATCACAATTTCCACACCCTTCTTTCTGGATTTGATTATATCCACCACTTCCTCCGCACTTACGAGCCCTTTGTTTATGGCATGTGTCAGTTCGTCCAGAATTATGATATCATAGCTGCCTGAAGCTGCAAACTCTCTGAACATCTTTATCGCTTTTCTTGTTCTTACATAATCCTCATCATGAATCAGGAAACAATAACGGCATGCTCCGCAGTTAAGCACATCTCTCTCAGCAGTATAATTGCGCGGACACAAGCCACTCTTCCCATTGTAAGCTGAGATCTTAACCTGTTTCGATGTCTTGATGCAACCAGTGCCAAACTGCTCTATCTTTATGAGTGGGTGAAGCACCATGTTTATTGATTTTAATTCTCCTGTGTACTGCCCGCCTTTCAGGAACTGGAAAATGAAAACTTTGTAGCCGTGGCCTGCAGCCCTCAAAGCAAGTCCTAACGCTGCTGTGGTCTTGCCTTTTCCATCTCCCGTATAAACCTGCACTAGACCCGGACCCCTCACATCAACCGGTGTTTGAGCTGCCGAATCCACGGAAGACACTGCAGCTTCATCAATATGTGGAGCAGTATTTTGAGGAGTATCCTTCACACCGTTAGCGAAGCTCACATCGCAACACCTTTGGGATTAATAATGGGAAGGGTTAGCAGGAGGGGCATGATTTACCCTCCTTTTTGTTATCCTTGTTGTTCTCCTTATACTCTATGTTGAGCACCTGCTGGCTCCTGCTTCTGTCTCTGTAGACGGTTATTCCCTTACATCCGAGCTTGTAAGCAAGCCAGTATGCCTTCTCCACATCCTGAGGTGTAGCGTAGTGGGGGAAGTTTATGGTTTTGGATACCGCGTTATCTGTATGCTTCTGGAACGCGGCCTGCACCTTCACGTGCCACTCCGGCGCTATGTCATGTGCAGTTACAAATATTTCCTTCAGCTCGTCCGGCACACCATCGATCTTCTGTATGGAGCCCATCTTCGCTACTTTTTTCATCAGCTCCTCACTGTAAAGTCCCATTTCCTTGGCCATCTCTATGAAGAGCGGGTTGACCTCTATTAGCTCCTCCCCACCCAGTATGTTCTTCCTGACATAGGAGATGGCAAAGATTGGCTCGATTCCGCTCGATGCTCCAGCAATTATACTTATCGTGCCCGTTGGAGCTATCGTTGTGGTTGTTGCGTTTCTCAGCTTGTCGTAACCCCTTTCAGGCCACACGCTCAACTCAAAGTTTGGAAAGCTTCCTCTTTCCTCAGCAAGTTCCACCGAAGCTTCCTTGCTCTTTTCATTTATGAATTTCATAACCTTCTCCGCCATTCTAACCGCTCTGTTGGAGTTGTACGGAATTCTGAGTTTTATGAGCAGGTCAGCAAATCCCATCACACCGAGCCCTATCTTTCTGTTTGCCTTGGTCATTTTCTCTATTTGCTTTAGCGGGTATTTGTTCATGTCTATGACATTGTCAAGAAAGTGCGTTGCAGTTTTGACAGCATCCCCCAACCTTTCCCAGTCAATGTAGGGCTTGCCACCATCCATCACCACGAACTTTCCAAGATTTATCGATCCAAGATTACAGGATTCGTAAGGCAAGAGCGGTTGTTCTCCGCAGGGATTTGTGGACTCTATCATCCCAATCTTGGGTGTCGGGTTATGCCTGTTTATCGTGTCTATGAATATCACTCCCGGCTCACCGTTCTTCCAGGCCATGAGAATGATAAGATCCCAGACCTCTCTGGCCGGCAACTCCTTCACAACTTTTCCGGTGCGCGGGTTTATGAGAGGGTAAGTGTCGTTGCTCTTGACGGCATCCATAAACGCGTCGGTTATAGCCACAGATATGTTAAAGTTCGAGAACATGCCTTCCTGCTCCTTGCAGGTGATGAACTCCAGCACATCTGGATGGTCAACACGCAGCACACCCATGTTGGCTCCTCTTCTCCTGCCGCCCTGCTTGATGACCTCTGTGGTCACATCGAATATACGCATAAAAGAAACGGGGCCTGAAGCAACGCCGTGCGTGCTTTTAACTATATCGCCTTTTGGCCTTAATCTCGAGAAGCTGAATCCGGTGCCTCCCCCACTCTTGTGTATCATGGCTGTATATTTCACCGCATCGAAAATGCTCTCTATATCATCCTCTATGGGTAAAACAAAGCATGCGGAGAGCTGCTGAAGAGGTGTGCCAGCATTCATAAGCGTGGGCGAGTTCGGTAAGAACTCAAGAGAGGTCATGAGTTTGTAGAACCTCTCCTCCGTTTCTTTCACCTCAGCAGGGGTCTTTCCATAAAACCTGTCCGCCTTGGCTATGTTTCGTGCCACCCTCCTGAACATCTGGGCAACGCTCTCTATCGGCTTGCCCGTCTCATCCTTCTGCAGGTAGCGGTTCTTGAGCACCACTATGGCGTTGAGCGGAAGCTTCAGCTCGTCAACCACACCCAGAGCTGCCTTTGCCTCTCTTATTCTTGCACGCTCCCTCCTGTAAGCTATATAAGCTCTCGCGGTTCTGTCATGTCCCCTCTTTATCAGCACCTCCTCCACAACATCCTGCACGTCCTCCACGCTGGGAATCTCACCCGGTTTGAATCGCTCATTCAGAACCATTACAACTTCATCCGCAATTTCCTCAGCCATCTTTCTATCTTTACCACCAACTGCCTGCGCAGCCTTAAACACAGCATTCACAATCTTTTCTTTTTCGAACTTCACTATCCTGCCATCACGCTTCCTTATCTTCTTTATGTGGTTCTTAACCCGTGCCTTCGGCTTTTCCTTCCCCTCCATCTCCGCATTCTCTACCCTTCTCCTCTCGTTCATACCGTATCACCCTTCACCACGACATTCTCCTTTACGACATCCTCCTTTTTATTAACCTCATTTTTGAGCATCAACACCTCCCTTGCAAAAGAATCTATATCTTTGAATTCTTTGTAAACCGAAGCAAAGCGTATGTATGCAACGTGATCCAGCTCTTTAAGTTTGCGCATCACTATCTCCCCTATCTCCCTGCTGCTCACTTCAACACCATCCTTCTTCCTTATCTCGCTCTCTACGTTTTCCACCAGCCTCTCTATTTCCTCTATGCTTATCGGTCTTTTTTCGCATGCTTTAAGTATGCCCTTCATCACTTTGTTCCTGCTGAATCTCTCCCTTCTGCCATCCTTCTTTATCACGAAGATGTCCATTCTCTCTATCCTTTCGTAGGTGGTGAAACGCTTATCACACCTCAGGCACACTCTTCTTCTCCTTATGGCCTCATCCCCTACGTCTCTCGTTTCTATAACCTTTGTTTCATGATATCCGCAGTAAGGACAGTGCAATTCGAGCACCTCCGGTGTTTTTGTTGAAATTTCAGCCCTTATCGAGATAGGTAGGACTAATCCAATTAATACACCACACAATATGTAGGGCTATCCTCCCCGGTCGCACCCTACAAATTGTGTCTCGATGTATAATTGGACACCACACATATATAAACGTTTCTACCCTCCATTCTATAAACTTGAGGAAGCATATTGGACTATTTATTTTCCTTCTTCTGGTTTTCAAGCTTTGAAATCATAACTTCCCTTACCTTTTTCGGATCCGCAGCCCCTTTCGTTGCCCTCATCACCTGCCCCACCAGGAAGTTAAGTGCCTCCATCCTACCAGCCACATAATCCTCCACTGCCTTTCTGTTTTCCTCAATCACGTTCTCCACAATCTCCTCCAGCTTCACACCTTCCCCAAGCTTAGGATACTTGTATTTTTTCACAATTTTTTCCAAGGGCTGCTTCTCCTCCACCATCCTTCTCAAAATCTCTTCGGTGACAAGGTCAGAGTATTCTTTATTTTCGTAAGCTCTCACAAGCTCGATAAACCATTCATCCTTTATACCCGCTTCCCTGTATTTGATATTGTGATAATTGAGAGTTTTTAACAGCACAAGTGTCCACGCCACGGCGTTCTTAACAGAAACGTGAGAAACGAGCTTCTCAAAAAGGTCCGCAATTTCCATCTCGCTGGTCAACGATTCTGCGGTTTTCTCCTTCAAGCTGTATTGCTTGACAAACCTCTTCCTCTTCTCATCTGGAAGCTCTGGCAGCGATGCCTTTATTTTCTCAATAAACTTCCTTTCAAACTCCACCATCGGCAGATCCGGCTCAAAAATATAGCCATACTCTTCCTCTTCCTCCTTCATTCTCATGGGTCTGCTCACACCGGCATTCTCATCCCAGTTTCGGGTCTCTCTGGCAACAGCCCCGCCTCTCCTGAACACGTTAACCTGCCTTATAACCTCGTAGCTCAGAGCTCTCTCTATCTCCTTTGTGCCGCTTATGTTCTTTAGCTCGACTCTTTCGCCCTGCATTCCGTTGTAAACGATGGAAATGTTGGCATCACTCTTCACAGTGGCCTGTGTGGTTGAATCATAAATCCCCAGATATTCCAGAATCTGCACCAGCTTTTGAAGGTATGCCCTCGC
Source organism: archaeon (assembly GCA_029258795.1). GTDB lineage: Archaea > EX4484-52 > EX4484-52 > EX4484-52 > WAPT01 > WAPT01. The sequence goes on along the minus strand of JAPDKB010000002.1, from coordinate 143,036 downwards.
CTCCTTAGGGCTGGAAAAATCCGGCTCGGTGACTATCTCAAGGAGAGGTACACCCGCCCTATTATAATCCCCGAGGGTGTGGCCCTCTTTATGCACCAGCTTGGCCGGGTCCTCCTCTATATGTACGCGCCTTATCCTGATCCTCTTCCTTTTACCATCATCCCCCTCTATTTCCACCCATCCACCTTTGGCTATTGGTATTTCGTACTGCGTTATCTGAAAGTTCTTGTTCATGTCCGGATAGAAGTACGTCTTTCTTGAGAAGAAAGTTCTGGCTGCAACCTCACAATTGAGAGCAAGAGCAACTTTTATGGCATACTCGATAACTTTTTCGTTTACCCTCGGCTTCGTTCCGGGCATTCCAAGGCAGACATCGCACACAAGCGTGTTTGGTTCCGGTTCTTTTTCAAGCGTCACAGGATTCCTGCAGGAACAGAAAAGCTTGGAGTTGGTTATGAGCTGAACGTGCGTCTCCAGTCCTATCTTGACCTTCACACTCTCCTTCTCGCCAGAAGTAACAATGTTGCTCTGAGTTGTTTTTGAAGGTGAGGATACAGAAGCGACCATGGTTGAAAAGTGCAAACTCACATTTTTAAAGGTTGAAGCTCATCCCTGCCGATAAAAGAGGAAAGAAAAGAAAATTCGTAAGCCATTATTTAAGTTATCATTCAAGCGGTCTGTACGCGAGTGCTTTGAACCCTTCCGCCGGGCTGATGACGACCCTGCACCCGTGTCTCAGGGCATACCTCATTCCATCCGGATCTCCAATACCGAGGTTGGCTTCGAATGTCCCCAGCACTTCCCTTTCACCAAACAACGTATTCTCCTTCACAACGTATCCGTTGGGCGTCACTTTAAGCTTCTCGTTTGGTGAGAGGTACACTATCTTGTCCCCCTCCATTCCCTAATTCACCTCCAAAAGGTGATGCACACATTTCTATCGTTTCGGCGGAAGATTTAACAATTTTTTCACACTTCCATTACAACATGAGTACAAGAGCGTTCGTGCTTTATTCCAGAAAGGGTGCTACAGCCCCGATCTTTTCTTTAAATGACCTGCCGGGGAGCGGGGGCAGGATGGACCTGGTGGCGAGATGTGTTACTCAGGCGCTCTGGCTGAGTCATGATTTGAGGGAGAATGTGGCTTTTTACGCGGTGCTGAACGGTCCTCCGGACCCGCCCAAAACCATCGGATTTTTTTCCGATAGCATCAAACGCTTGTCCCTGGATGAACGAAATGTGGGTAGCTGGATAAAGAAAGCTCTTGAAAAATGGGAGAGAGAAGGAAGGAAAGCGCAGGAAAGGGGGGAGGAATGGGTTAAGGTTCAGGATGGGATTTATATTGCTAGGAAAGATGTTGTGCCTCTCGTTAAGGAATTGAAGGAGATGTGCAATTTCAAGCTTTTTGTGCTGCACGAGAAAGGAGAGGACATAAGAGAGGTTGAGGATTTCGGAGATAACTGTTGCTTCATTCTCGGGGATCATATAGGCATGCCCAAAAAAGTTGAGGACTACGTAATCAACAAGCTGGGAGCTGAAAAAATCTCCGTTGGACCTTTACCCTATCTGGCATCAAGCTGCATAGCTGTGGTGCACAACGAGATTGACCGGAGGAGTGCGTCCGGATAAGCCTCACCTCCTAAAAACATTCCAATAAAACATAAACATTCCACACCACAATTCAAGCAAATACAGCACCCTCTTAAACCAGTAATCCCTGTCCAGTCTCAAACTCACCTTACGTAAATCAACGCACAGACAGTGATTAAACCTCATCGTGAAAAACTTGAATGATCTGAACACATGCTCAATACAATTCCTCCTTCCAAAAGTCTCATGTCTCCACCTTACTCCAAGCCTTCTGCATACCTGTTCATAACACGGCATCTTATCCGTTATTATCTCAAAATCCCTGTTTGTGCAAAATCTCGTAACCCGTTTTATGAAATCGAGTGTGTTCAAGTAATTTCTTGATGTGTATGCTTTCATCACTATCAATTCTTTTGTTTCCGCGTCCATGGCAGCATGGATGTAATACCATGCTTGATTCACTCTCAGCTTGGTTTCATCTATTGCTATGCATCTCCTTCTCTTCTTTTCCACCTTAAAGTTCAGAACCTGCCTGAACTTTAAGGTCCATTCGTGTACTGAAGATTTGGAGGATTGAACCACTTTCCTTATCCTTCTCACACCCATACCATGCAAGAATAAAGTTACGGCAAGGAGTTTTATTTCAAGCGGGATTCTGTTACGTTTAAATATGTTTGAGAGAATGTTTTTTATCAGGGAGTAGATTTCCATCTGGCATCACATTCCTCCCCCGTATTACTTCCTCGGGAGGTGATGCCTTCTTATTTTGATTTTTATATTGTGGTGGAGAAATTCTTAGTTATCCGGACGCACTCGCCGAGAGAAGGCGTAATTTTTATATATACCTTAAATCTCTAAGATAATCATGCGACTCTCAAATTTGTCTTATACTTTGTTTTCTGTACTGGCGCTCATGCTTGCGCTTACTTTTATGGCTCCAATTTCCGCGGCCAAATACGTCGGCGTGACCGGTGTTAAAATTTCAGGTAATGAACTCAACGGAATGTTGATTAATTATGATGATTCTGTGAAAAAAGTAATATTAAGGGCCATTATTTTGAGGAGTAAAGACAATGCGGAGATGTTCACTGTGCTTTCTACAAGCATCTTGCTCGCGCCTCGAGAAGTGAAAGAGCTCAGTTATAAACTCTCCTTGCCTAACCTGTGTAAGGGCGAAGACTATAAATTGGTGGTCAAATTTTACTCGGGCGGAGGCGATCCAATTTATGACAAGATATTAGATCTAGATGAAAATTCCCTTCCTCTCTCACCCTGTAAGTATGATATTTATTTTAACTTATCTAACCCGGTCCATGTTGTGATTCCGAGGCACGCGGGTAGTACAACCCTTTATATCCCGTCCTATGGGTTGAGAGGAGAGTCTGTTAATATTAATGAGCTGTTCGACGTGAAGTTCTCTCTTATAAGCCGTGCGGATAACCCAAGACATATGAAGATCGAGTATATCCTCACTACTGCAAACGGAGATATAAATAATGGAGAAGTTTTGAAGGAGGAGAGTGTCAAACTTGATGCTAGAGAGGAAAAGGAGTTTTCTGAACCACTTAAAATCGGAAGGTCCGGAACATACGATATTGTGGTAGTGCTGAAAGATGCGAACACCCTCGAAAGAGTGGGGATGCAAAGAGTGAGAATTGTTGTGAGGGGAGTAAGCGGGAGAATTGTCGATGTTATTAATTCTAAAGATGTTTACGAGAAAGGTGAAGATATTGTGCTTCAGATTTATCTGGTTGGTGCAGCTGATGGATATAGCGAGGTAAGAGATGTGAAACTTGTCGTCAGTATCATGAAAGATGGCAATACCCTAAAGAGTAAAACGCTCGAAATCAAAGAACTTCCTCCAGAGAGTTATGTTACAGAGGTCAGGATGAAAGCACCAGAAAAACTTGACAAGTATACTTTAAAGGTTGATCTTTATGATGCAAACAATAATCTCCTTGATAGCAAGATTGTGGAGTACCACAAACTTGAACCAGAAAAAATCATTTATCCCGACGGGCGCATAAGAGACCTTTCAGTACCATGTTTTACTGATGGTGTGTGTGAGGAGAGTGAAATTGGATACGGCTGTTTGGACTGTTTGACTCTTAAAGCGCAAACAAAAGAAGAGGAAAAAATACCAATGCACAAGAAGGTGTTGATCAGCATTGCAGCGATGGCCATATTCATGATCCTCACACTTATACTACTGGTGAAACGGAGGGGATGAGAGATGAGAAAGATAAGAGTCTTTATTTTAACAATGTTGATTGCAGGTATAATGTATACACACCTCGTCTCGCAGGTTTTTGCAGATAAATGTGTTAAGCAAAACCCTCAATCTCTATGTAGCTTAGTTAACGTAATAGACACCAGGGACTGTTCAGATGCCAGAATCTGTCCTGAAAACGCACTTTATTCTACTGCCGGCACTACCAGTGAGGGCACACTAAGATTGTGTATTAAATGTAATGGCTATCTGTGTTGGAGTTATGAGAGGCGCGACTGGCATGGTGGCACCTACGTAACTAATTGGAAATGGGTAGAAGGGCAGGAGGGTAAATTATTAAATGTCACGGACGGGAGCGGGAAACCTGTAAGCGGCTGTGCAGATCCGCCGACTTGTGCTGAATGGGCAGAGGTTAAGTGCGCCAACCCCCCAACATGTGATGTGTGGGAAGTCATAGATAATACAGCATCTGCGTCATCCTCATCTAGTTCTAGTGCAACAACCACAACACAACAATTTGCTTCGAGCTCGAACAAATTTATGTGTATAGTCGATAGTAACCCCACATGTGACAGTCCAGAAGCGTGGATAGAACCCTGGGAATATAACAATGAGTTTAATTACTGTAAAGGATGTGCTACTTTTGGTTACTGGCTGTTAATGCGTGGTATTACCAAGCATCCGGAGCTGACGTTTGAATTTAATCCGGGTGGTGTGGACTCCTTGATTCCGGGATGGCCACTCACCAACGAGACTGTCAATGTTACTTTTAACGCTTTCATACAGGCGTGTCAGAACAGGATTCCTATGATGAGAGTAAAAGTGAGCCTTGTAAATGAGAGCGGTGGAGTTGAAAGCATTCTCACTGGAATTTACGCTAGACACAAAAACTTAAGTGTAACTTTATCCCATCCTATGCTTGGACTGAAAATTCCAGACACGCAGAAAGTGTTCAAAAAGTACTATAATTTAAGCTGGAAAGTTGATGCTTACAGGGCGTGGGCTTTCAGAAAGAGATTAAGACAGGGTATAGAAAATGTTGTGGCTCGTAAGAGCCTCACAGCACCGGAACCAGACGGTGGGTGGGGTAGCGTATCCGTGACTACCGGTCCGGGATTGGTCGTGGGAGATGGATATAATAGAGTGTTTTATTCTCAGGACTTCTTAATCGGTGTGAATGAACAAGTGACTCCTCAACAACTATCTGGCACATCAACCAGACAAAGGAAAACAAATGTAATCCTCTCTGTTTTCGACATACCAAAAATTAACGGGATGGAAATATGCGACGCGTCAGATCTTGTTGACGCTTATAATGCCAATAAGGAAGATACTTTAAGCGTTTTGGAAACGGTTGCAGATTTTGCTTTCTACTCTGACCAAATTTGTAGTGAAAAACTAGACGATGTCGTTTTTAGAGGAGAACTTACGGATGTTCTAGAAAGAGAAGATATCGAAGTAAAGCTTTCTAATGTTGATGTAACAAAGTATGGCTTTGAAAATGCATCGGAGTTTTATACTTCAATTAAGAGTTCAGACGATCTTGAAGAAGTGCTGAGTAGCGATATGCCCAAACCATCCACCACGGAAGTTCTGGAAGCATTCAACGTGGAACCTGCAGGTTGTGATACTCCAAAATTTACCTGCGTGCCAGATAAGTACAAAATAGAGTATGGAAGTGACGCATCTATACATGTTAACATAACGGTAGGGTATGATTGTTCGTTAAATATAGATATGGTTAATCTGACATTGACCATAAATACTACCTGCGACGTGAAACAGATGGCAAACATAAATTGGAATTATGGTGAGCTCGCAGGTCTCGATCCTGCTGTGCTTGCAGCATGCATATATAACTGGGAGGAATGTTTGATGAATCCCGTAACACTTGAAGTGAACGGTAAAACTGGAAACTATTACGAGGTTGCTCTCTGTGGTTTTGGACCAGCGAATAATTTTTTGGCTGAAGATGCGAAAAAGCTTTATAACTCAAAGGGTCTCGATAGTGCACTGGGTCATATCGAATCTAAGCAACCCATTCCAGTGTATCGCTCATGTAAGGATGGTGAGCATTGGGTATCGCATGAAATTGAAAAGATAGGTGATGACACACCAGATAGCCTTGCTGCAGAACTACCTGCCGGACGTTACGCATGCAATGCAAGTGCGGCTTCAGGTTATAAAGGGTTCCATACTGTCTGGAAGTGCGAAAGTGCTCCTGATGGTGATGAAAATGTGGAGATAGCTACCGGTGTGCCTCTCGTTAAGCAAGTACATCAGGGTACACTGGTATTTGACGAGAACGGGCAGGGCTATGTGTGTGAAGCAAATACTTATAAGGGAGAGTCGCTCTTCCTGCCGGATGTGCTTCCTCCGGTGATTCACAGCCCTGAAACAGCATACAACCTCACATTTGATGATGTGAGTAGAGTGTGGGTCATCACCTTCAAATATCCAAATGTGGAGGATGTCTATGATAATGAGACATCGCCGACCGTCGGGAAGAGCGGGGTCGATATTATAAGAGTGTGTCCTACACCCAACTGCGATCAGGTGATTTGTGAATGGAAGTATCAGGTAGACAAGGACAAGGTATGTAAAATATCGTTAGATAGATGTACTTCAGAAACCAAAGAATATTATATTGTTGCATGGGACAAAGCAGGCAACAAGAACTACACTGCCCTTGACATCAAAGTTCAGGCTGATAAAGATTGTAAATGCAGCACATCAAGCGATTGTGCAACAGGAAGCTGTGTGAGGTCTAAATGCGTAGAATCCGCTTCCGTGCCGAAGTCGGCTTCACTTATAGTAACATCTAATCTAGACATTACAGTAGGTGTTGAAAAGAGGCTCGTTGTTACTATAAAAAACCCCAACACATTTAATGAGTTAATAGACCTCAAACTGAATACTTCAGGATGCTCCAAGTTTGTGAGAGCGTGGTTTGCTGGTTATGAAGGCACACCATACGAGAAAGAGACGAGCTTCACAATTCCTCCAGGCAAAATCACGAGGATTCCTGTCAAGGTCTATACGCCAGTCTACGATCCAACCAAACCATCGTGTATTTTAAAAATCACTGCAACCAGCTGGAGCACATCTCAAAAACAAGTTGCAGACGTAACTCTAAACTTTAAGGAGCTGGTTGCAGAAGGAGCAGAAACACAAGCTCCGGGAATAGAGCTCGTACAACTCATGGCTGTGATGGTCATGTCCACACTTATACTCCTGCTCAGAAGGAATGCGTGAGTTCAGCTTCCTCCATTATTTTTGCCAGAGAAAGCATTTTCCAGTCGGAAAAGTGCCTGCCCATCAGCTGCACCCCAACCGGAAGTCCAGCGACGCTTCCGCACGGCAGGGAAATGTGAGGTAAGCCAGCAAAGTTGGCGGGCACGGTGAGCACATCCATGGCGTAAACTTCGGCAGGGCTCATCTCCTTCACATCTTCAAAACGTGGAGGAAGTACAGGCATAGTTGGAGCCAGCAAAAAGTCCGCATTCTTCAGAGCTTTCTCAAACTCTCTGATCACAAGTGTTCTGACCTTCAAGGCTCTCAGGTAGTAAGCATCTCTGTAACCGGCCATCCTTGCAAATGTACCCAAGAGGATTCTTCGTTTTGCCTCCTCCCCAAAACCTTCGCTTCTCACCTCGCTGAAATACTCGTTGTAATGCTTTCCCTCCGGATTCTTCTCATAGCCGTACCTCATCCCGCAGAACTTCGCTAGATTGGTGGAAGCTTCAGCCGTTGCAACTATGTAGTAAGCTGCAAGAGCGTATTTCACGGATGGAATGCTCACCTGAACGATGTTGACGCCGTTTCCCTCAAGCTTCTTCACAAAGCTCTGGAAGGTCTTCAGCACTTTCTCATCCGTTACAGCTTCCACAAACTCTTTCGGAATCCCGAGTGTAATCCTCTCAAGAGTTATGTCGTGATCTTCCTTATCAAGTCCAACGCATGTGGAATCACGCTCATCCCTGCGGGATATGAACTCAAATGCGAGCATGATGTCATCAATATATTTCGCCATCAGACCTATTTTATCCAGTGAGTTAGCGTAATCCACCAGCCCGTACCTGCTCACAACACCATAAGTGGGGGTGAAACCGAACACTCCACAGAAACTTGCGGGACACGCTATAGAACCGCCGGTACTTTCAGCGATTGCAACGTGCGGAAATGACGCCAATGCTGTTATACATGCAGCTCCTCCGGAAGAACCGCCACAAACCCTGCTCTTGTCGTGCGGATTTTTAGGTGTGCAAAAAGCGCAGTTGGTGCAGAAAGTGCCAAATCCGAACTCGTCTGTGGCGGTTTTGCCTATCAGAACAGCACCTTCATCCTTGAGAGCTTTAACGCAGGTGGCATCGAAAAACGGAATGTAGTCGTGCAATATTTTGCTACCGGCGGTGGTTCTAACACCAGCGGTACATATATTGTCCTTCACGCTGAAGGGTACGAGAGGCATCTTTCCTTTAGTTTTTAGCAAACCTCTACCTTCCTCTAACACCTCTTCTACATTCCTGAGAGTTATGAACGGCTCATACTCCTCATCAAGCTTGCTACAAGCTTCCATAACGCTGTGCAGGAACTCCTCCTCATCAACATTTCCTGCCCGAACATCCTGAATGAATTCCCGAAGAGGCTGTACTTTTGTCATCATTCACACCATCAATCCATGACTTTTGGACCTTTAAAAAAACCTCCTTCTCGATTTTTTGTGTTTGAAAGAGCCAGATCCTGAGGCACACTTTCCCCAACATCGTCCCTCCTGAAAACGTTTTTTACGGGAATGGGCTGGAAGGCAGGCTCAAGACCATCAACCTTTGCTTCGTTCAGAACGTGAAAGCTTTCCAGTATGCTCTCCAGCTCTCTCCTGTATTTCTCTACCTCCTCCTCGTCAAGCTTCAGACGCGCAAGAAATGCCACCCTCCGCACCGTCTCCTCATCCAGCTGCATGGAGAAGTTAATGGCACGTAAATTTTTTTAAATGATATAATTAAGAAAGGTGGTAGAAAAGGGTGTTCAGCTGTATTCTCTCCATGTATGCTTGCATTTTGTGCATCTGTAGAACCTTGTTTCCGGTTCATCACTGCTTCTGGTTTGCATCGTCCACCATTCTGCCTCGTTATGTCCGCATTTTGGACATTCGATTGTGGTTGTGGGTAATTGTTTAACCTCATTTTCCTCATCCACCACAGGAATGCTATCCCTAGCAGCATCATGCTCTATCCTTTCAGTTATCTTGAAGTTATCATTAGAGGTCATCTTCTCTTTCCTACCACACCTCATACACACCAGTATAACTTTTCCATCCTTCTTTATTGGCTGCATTAAACTACCACACTTCTTACACAGTTTGATACTGCACCACCCCCGGGTCTTGAGATTAACGTTCAGCATGAGATGGAAGGGGTAGCTCCCACAAGCTCCGACAGGATTATTTTAGGATATCCCAAATACGGTATCCTATACATAACCTTACCAACCACATTTTCGATTGGTACAACCCATGGGTCGGGAACGGGATTGTTGTCTCCCCATGTTCGCAGCGTCCCATCAGGTAATTTCTCGTATACTCTGTGAACTATAAGCCTGCCATCCACAGGATGGCGGTAAACTATGATGGTGCCGTTTTTTCTTCCCGCCACTATCTCTTCAAAAGTAACGCCCTTAACAACGAGCAAGTCTCCTCTATCCAGTGTTGGCAACATGGAGCATGATACCACCGAAACTATTGGATCGGAAGTATGCAGAGCAAATGCCATCAAGTGGTATATAAGGAATGCTATGAACATTCCCAGCAATAAATAGAACAGGTCTTCCAGCTTTTCAGGTATCCTGAATCTCCTTTTGTGATTTATACGGGTTTGTGCTTCCATGGACATAATCACCGCTAGCTTTTATCAATTCACAAGAAAATTTTCACGTGGAGCTCCTATTAGTATAAAAAACTTTTTAAATGTTATCTAAATGCACAAATAATATTTCGTCGATAAACGAAATTTACTGAGATTGAAAGGAAGATTTAAACGAATCTTCCAGCTGTTTGAACATGTTTTTAAGTCTTTCAATGGCATCCATCAGGGATTTCTCCGGGTTCTTTCCCCTCACGATGAGTTTCGGTGTTCCTATGTAAGGGTGATCCTTATCAAAAGCCGCAAAGGTTACTCCATCATCATTCCACAGCTCCTGTCTGAGAAGGTTGGGAAGATAAGCATCAACACCTTTCACCTCCACGATGAGTGTGCCGTCCTTCTCCTTCTTCACGTTTATCTCCATGATTTCACCCCGTGGATTTGAACATTTAATCAATACCTGTAATCTTTAAATGTTTAACTAGAGTGCCCCATGCGATGGCAGGAGCACTGAATATGGTGGTATCTTCTTCCAGACGCGGACAAGCCAGTATTATATAAAAATCAACATCCAAACCTTCCAGCTTCTCTCTGCTGATCAAATCTCCACTCAGGACGAAGCATTTTTTGCCCAGCTTCTCCACAGCCCTCTTAACCTTAAATGGATCTCCGAACCTCTGCCCGAGCTTGGTGGAGGTCAATATGCCTATCTTTTCCGCTTCCTTGAACTTCTCCACTAGCAACATTTCCCTTCTCATGATCTTTTCCCTCTCTTCCTTTCCAATCAACTTGACTTCATTTCTCTCAGGATTAATGTGTACAATTGACTTGTTCACCTCTCTAATCGCACCCTTTACATGGAACTCTCCTCCCGCAATGAAAAGGTGTGACATTACTTCCCCATCCATCTTCTTCATCGCGGCATAATCACAGCCCAGAACCACGCCTTCCAGACCGGTTCTCGCACTCTTTCCTATCAAGGGCGTGAAACCTTGCTTTTTAAGCTCTTCGGTTATGCTTTCCAGCACGTGGTGGAACTGGATGGTTGTCGCTACACTAACTTTTGACCCTCTCTCCAAAAGACCCGCAGCCCTCTCAAGCAGAGGTGTTAAGTCCACTATAGCATGGACGGGATAGTATACCACCTTAATGCCGTGCATTTCTTTTATCTGAGAATCAAGCTCCAGAATGGGCGTGTGCCCCAGATGAAGAACAACATCGCAACCCTCCACCTTAGCTCTTGCCACAGGAACATCGCAAGCTCCAAAACACGGTTCTATGTCCACAACCACTTCATAACCTTTCTTTTCAATTCCCTCTACTATTATCTGTGCTTTTTTCTTCAGTCCTTCCGGAAGCTGCAGAAACACCCTGCTGCCATGATTCACATTTTTCTTCAGCAATTCGAGAATCTCATCAAGCCTTGGTTCGTACATTTCTGCAAATATCATCTCAAATCATTAAAAGGTTTCCGATTTTGAAACCAAGATATTTATAAGGTTTCAGTGGTAGTGTTGATATATGCAGACCAAAATCTCTCTGCCGGCAATACTCTCTTTAATCGTTCTGGTGTTCATAGCGAGTGCAAGCTTGGGATTCAGCCATTCTATTCAGCCCACCGCAGCTACATGTTCCGTTTCAACTTCCTCCTCCACAACCTGCACCTTGAAGATTCCTACAAAAGCAGAGCAGAACGAACACGCAACCACAACAGCTTCACCCACCTCACAATCTTTTCATTACATAGAAGTGTATTTCTTCTGGGGTAATGGCTGTCCGCACTGTGCAAAAGAGAAGCCATTCCTGCAGAAGCTTGAAGAAAAATACGCGCCCTACCTTAAAGTACATTATATGGAGGTATGGTATAACCGAACGAATGCTGTTCTTTTTCAAAAAATGGCCGTCGCTTATGGCACGAAGGCCATGGGCGTGCCCACAACATTCATAGGCACGTTCGATCCTGTTGTGGGATACGGAGATGATTCCACCACAGGAACCAAGATTGAAAGCATGATTGTCTCTTGTCTGAAAAACGGCTGCCCCTCACCACTTGAGGTGTTGAAAAAATATGAGGAAACGGGAAAAATCGCGAAAGAGCAGGAGTGGAGTACACCAAGCACGGAAGAAAATGTAAGTACAAATATTTCAGCGCCGTTTTCCCAGCTCAGGAACGAGTTCAACAAAGTCCCTCTTCTTTCCTCCCTTAACCCCCAAACCTCAAGCTTGGTGCTAATAACGATCATATTGGGCGCGCTGGACAGCATAAACCCGTGTGCGTTCTTCGTGCTATTTTTCCTGCTGAGCATGCTCATCTATGCCAACTCCCGCAAAAGAATGCTGCTGATAGGTGGTGTTTTTGTCTTCTTTTCCGGATTTATATACTTCCTTTTCATGGCTGCTTGGCTCAACTTTTTCCTGATAGCTGGCAGCGTGTCCTTCATCACCACGATAGCTGGATTGGTGGCTGTCGTCATGGCTCTCATCAACATAAAGGACTTCTTTGCGTTTAAGAAGGGTGTTTCGCTCACCATTCCGGAGAGCGCAAAGCCAAAGCTCTTCAAAAGGATGAGACAACTCCTCAAATCTGAATCCTTGCCCGCCATGCTTGCGGGAACAATCGTGCTCGCGGTTTCAGCAAACACCTACGAGCTGCTGTGCACAGCCGGTTTCCCCATGCTCTTCACAAGAATCCTCACTCTAAGAGAGCTACCCACACTCCATTATTATGCTTACCTCGTGCTTTACAACATTGTCTATGTCATTCCTCTTGCGATGATCGTGATTGCTTTCACACTGACCTTGGGGGCGAGAAAGCTCACCGAATTTCAGGGAAGAGTGTTGAAACTCATTTCAGGCATGATGATGCTCGCTCTGGGTCTGGTGCTGCTCATCAATCCAAACTTGCTCACTAACGTGCTGACCTCTGTAGCTATTCTCCTTGGAGCGATAGGGCTTGCTCTTATCATCGCTCTCGTGTCTCTCAAGCTGGGTATTGTGAAAGGACAGGAAAAGGAAAGCAAAGATAGAGAGAAAAATAAAGAAAAGAGTGGCGGTGCAAGTAAAAATAAAAAAGAGAGCATGAAAATGAAAAGAAAGGGTGAGTCGTGATGAGCGGAGAGTTCAACCTGCCCGAAGACCTGCTCTACGATGATGAGTACTCGTGGGTGAAGGTTGAGAAAGATGGTGTTGTTAGCGTCGGATTAATTGAGCCGGCGGTGAAAAAAGTTGATGAGTTTGTGTTCGTAAAACTGCCGGAAAAAGGAAAAAGGATAAAAAAAGGTGATGTGTACGTTTCGCTTGAAGCGATAAAGTGGAGCGGGCATATTTCAAGCCCTGTAAGCGGAGAGATAGTTGATGTCAATGAGGAGCTGTTTGACGAGCCCTCGCGCATAAACCACGATCCATATGGAAGCTGGATAATGAAGGTTAAGCTTGAGAATGAGGGGGAGCTGAAAGCGCTTCATACTGCGGAAGAAAAAAGAAGAATGCTCGCTGAAGGGTGAGTATCGAATTGAGGTGGTTGCAATGGGAGAGTATGAAGATCTCATGAGAAAGATTATCAGAAACATCGGATTGATAGGGAAAGAAAACGCTGAGCACTGGGAAGCATTTCAGAATTTGCTGGAGGTGTGCGAGAAGGATGGCGTACTTTCAAAAAAGGTGAAGGAACTCATATCCGTAGCGCTTGCCGTGAAATCGCAGTGCAAGTCGTGCATAGTTCTGCACGTTAAGAACGCAATGGACGCCGGTGCAACGAGAGCAGAGATTCTGGAGGCGGCATGGGTTGCCGTGTTGATGGGCGGTGGTCCAGCGCTGATGTACTTGCAGCATGTCATGGAAGCGCTCAATGAATTCGAGGGGAAAGGAAATTATGCGAAGGGATGATAACTTCAGCAGGAAAAGGGTTGTGGTTATTGGCGCGGGTGTTGCGGGGATAACCCTTGCTCTGGAGCTTGCCAAGCGGGGAAAGTTTGAGGTTACGCTGGTGAATGAGCGTAATGAGATAGGCTTTTCGCCCTGCCTTCTTCCGTATTATATAGCCGGAGAGGTTAGCAGAAAAGATCTCTTCAGATTTGGAGTGGAGGATATAAATTCGAAGGGAATTGAGGTTGCGCTGGGATCGAAGTTGAGAGAAATAGACGTTGGGGAGAAGATCGTTAAGGTGGAAACGGAAGAAAGCGATGGCAAGAATAGAGAAATAGGTTACGACGTTCTTTGTCTCTGTGTCGGAGCCACCAAGCCGAAGATAAAGCTCCAGCACGATGGTTCCGTTCCTCTAACCAAACTTCAGAATGTCAGGGATGCGGACAGGATCATTGAACTTGCTGGTAACAGCGAGAGTGTTGCAATCATTGGGAGCGGTCTCATCGGACTTGAGGTGAGCGAGGCTCTGAAGAAGAGGGGACTGAAAGTTGTGATGGTTGAAGCTCAGCCCACGATATTGCCCGCTTTGCTCGATAGTAATATTGCGGAAGTTGTGGAAGAAAAGGTTAGAGGGGGTGTGGAGGTCGTAACGGGTGTGAGGGTTCTGGGGATAAAGGATGGGAGTGTCTTGCTTGAAGGAGGGAAGAAGCTGAAGGTTGATTTTGCAGTTAACTGCACCGGCTTCGTTCCCGATCTGGAAATGGTTAGAAAGGCGGGTATAGAATGTGATGTGGGGATAATTGTTGATGATAAGTTCCGCACGAATATCCCTTCTGTTTACGCATGCGGGGACTGTGCCGAGGTTACGCATTTTCTCACTGGCAAACGTGCGCTCTCAAAATTTGCACCATCTGCAGCAAAACAAGCCATGATGCTTGCAAGAATAATCGGTGGAGAGAAAAGCGTGAAATATGCGGGCTTCTTGGAGAACTGGATAAGCGTGCTTGACGGGTTTTATTTTGGTGGGTGCGGTCTCACGGAGAAAGATGCCAGAGCACATTTCGATTATGTGGTAAGTTCAACGACACGCGGTAAGGGTAGGGAGGTGGTAAAGCTCGTGTGCTCTGGTAAAGATGGTAAGCTTCTCGGCCTACAGGCAGCGGGAAGAAGCATGGTCATTCCGGAACTGCTGAATCTTGCTAGTGTGATGATAAGAAACAGAGCCAGCGTTTACGATGTGGAGGAGTACATGTTCAACTACCACCCGCTCGTTTCGGACGTGTTCCACATAGTGGAAAAACTTGCAATGGCATGCAGAAAGAAGCTTGAACTGAAGTGATGTGTATGGCTTTGCCGTCCTTCAGATTTGTGGAGCTGCCGGAAATAAAGGATTCGTACCATCAGATGGCTGTAGATGAAGCTGTGATGATTGCTGTTGCCGAAGGCAAAAGCATGCCTTCCCTCTACATTCATCCGTGGCCGGAAAGGGCTGTAGCAATCGGATTCTTTCAGAGTGTGGAGGAGGAGGTGAATGTGGAGTACTGTGTGCAGCACAGCATAAGAATCTTCAGAAGGATGACGGGGGGTGGAGCCGTGTACAAGTATCCGGAAGGCGAGCTGAACTATTCGATCATTATTCCGGAGAACTTCATGCCCGAGCTGAGGGATATCGTTACATCATACGGGGTGTTGTGTCAGCCGA
The DNA here is from genome assembly GCA_029258795.1 of archaeon. GTDB lineage: Archaea > EX4484-52 > EX4484-52 > EX4484-52 > WAPT01 > WAPT01. The sequence goes on along the minus strand of JAPDKB010000002.1, from coordinate 127,789 downwards.
TAATCGATGCGCTCAAAAAGCTGGGTATGGATGCTTCGTTCAGGCCCGTGAACGATGTGGTGGTTGCGGGCAGAAAAATCTCGGGCAACGCACAAACCCGCAAGAAAGGTGTGGTGTTTCAGCACGGCACCATTCTGCTGGATTTCGATGTTGATACGATGCTCAACGTGCTGAAAATAAGCAGGGAAAAGCTTAAGGACAAGGTTGTGGATGATCTTAAAAGGGTGGTGACCACGGTAAAAGAGCAGTTGGGCTACGTGCCGTCCTTCGATGAATTTTCAAGCTTGATGAGAGAATCGTTTGAAGATGTGCTTGGAGTCAGGTTCGTGGATGGAAAGCTCACTCCTTACGAGCTGGAGCTTGCTGAGAAGCTCTATAACGAAAAGTACTCAACACGGGGGTGGAACTTTTGGAGGTAGAAAAAAGAGCTGAGAAAAAGGTTGCTGGAGGTAAACTAATAAGGGTTAGGGTTGTTGTTGATGACGACAAGATCGAGGATATCAGGATAACCGGAGATTTCTTCATGCATCCTGAAGAGAAAATAGTGGAGCTGGAGAACTTTCTCAAAGGGGTGAACGTAAGCGAGGTCGGAAAAGCTGTTGAAAAGTGGTTCTCTTCTACGGATGTTGTTGTTGTGGGCGCTTCCGTACAGGATTTTGTTGATGTGGTGAGGGAAGTGCTTAAATAGCTCGGATCAAGGATGTTTGAGATTGTGCTCCCTCAAAATATCTTCTTTCCTCCATTTCTCCGCCAGCTCTATAACCTTCTGGAGTATCTGCCTGTGCTCATCTTTACAGCTTGCTGGCACATCAGAACCAAGAGCAGCTTTCGTGTTCTCCACCACCCGGATTATTTCGGTGGCTATGACCGCATTTATCCAGATCAGATCCTTCAGCGCTTCGAGGATTTTTTCATTTTCCATGACACCACCTCCTAGAAGTTCGGTGGGCTTTTTAAACATTTAACTTTTGAGTTTCCAGTCAGAATTAATGTCAGGAGACAGGCCAAGAGTTGGTGTTGCGGTTATAGTCGTTAAGGACGGAAAGCTCTTGATTGGTAAAAGGAAATCCACAAGCCATGGCCATGGCACGTGGCACACGCCCGGAGGGCATTTGGAATTTGGAGAGAGTTTTGAGGAATGTGCGAGAAGAGAGGTTAGAGAGGAAGCTGGAGTAGAGATCGCTGACATCAGGTTTCTGACAGCCACCAACGACGTGTTTGAGAAGGAGGGTAAGCACTACATAACCGTCTGGATGATCGCAAGATGGAAAAGTGGTGAGCCAAAAGTCATGGAGCCAGAGAAATGTGAGGGATGGGAGTGGAAAAGCTGGGAGGAAATAGAAAAGCTGGAGCCGCTGTTTCTGCCGGTGGAGAATTTGATGAAGAGGGAGGAGGAAATCAAGACCTTTCTAAAAGAGTATGGATTGACTTGAAGTTGTTCCTATTCTCACACTACCTTATACCTCCTCCACCTCACATCTCCCTCAGCTTTCACAAGCTTCAGCTCAACCAGCCTGTCCATGTAATTTCGGTAGGTTCTCTCAGCCACCGGCTTCTTGCTGCGCTCCCTGTAAATCTGGTAAAGCTCCGCTGAGCTTATCTCGCCGTGCTCCTCCACAATTGAATAAAGGAGCCGCATTTCTTCATTCAGCGTGCTTAATATCTGCTGCACCTTGAGCTTTCTGGCTGCCTTAACGGACTGCATCACATCATCCTTTTCTATCTTGCTTGCTCCTCTGCTTTCAGCAAGCTTGGCAGCGTTCCTCAGCGTGGCTATGGCAACCCGTGCATCCCCTTCAGCACTCACAGCTATGACCCGCAGCAAATGGGGCTCTATGGCTCCCGGTCTCAGTCCGATTTCAGCCCTGTCCTTAAGAATGTCAACGAGCTCGTCCGGCCTGTACTTCGGGAATTCCACGAAGTTGAGAAAGAGGGAGCTCTTTATGCGCGGGTCAAGGTCAACGAGCGCGTAGGGATCGTTGGAGACGAGCACAAGCCCTATCCCGGCTCGAGAGAGATCATAGAGCATGTCCTTATCCTCCATTCTGTCCACCTCGTCCAGACACACAACAACGTTGTACTCCTTTCTCTCCACACTCCCGAGAAAGTCCTCAAGCAATTCAGCCGGAGTTCTCTTGAGTGGAGCCAGAGGGTCAACGCTGCTCAGCAATGCCGATGCTACAGCATGCTTGCTGTTGCGCTCCCAGCAGTTTATGTAGATCGGCTTGAACTTCATGCTTCTTGATGAGAGATCATCGAACATGTATTTCACAAGGGTGGTTTTACCCGTGCCCGGCGGACCATAAAGAAACAGGTTGAGCGCTCTTCTTCCTTCCACCACCGGCTCAAGACATCTCGCCACTTCCCGAATTTGCCCCTCCCGGTGAAGCATTCGGGATGGTATATAAGCTTCCTCGAACACCTCTTCCTTAATAATGATGCCTCCATCATCAACCATGTGAGAATTTTTGGATGAGAAAAAGTATAAAACATAATCATAAGCTATATCATTCCCAGAATTTCCTCAACTGATTCCTCCTCACATCTTCCACGCCATGGACATGCTGCCACGCCTGTGGAGATGGTCGTCATTCTCTCCTTCCTTTCCCTCCTTGTTTCCATCTTCTCCGGCTTTTCCGGTCTGTAGCGCTCTTCTGTGTGGGAGAGCGTATCTGGATAGATGCGCAGGTATCCGTAGCGTTTTGGAGAGAGATGCTCTCCCGGCGTGCCCGAAACGATCTCATAGAGTAGCTTGCCCTGAAACTTGGGAGCAGGATCAACTATGACTGAAGATGCTTGATTGGTGCTGCCCCAGAGTGAAGTCCTTCTTGGTATCAGACCATAATGTCCTTCGGGAATCTCGATCTCAGCCACGCTTTCCACAACACAGAAGCCATTCTTGGATAGCTGTATGGCAAGCCACTCCCAGAACAGTGTGTCCTTAAGGGACTTATCCTCCATCATCTGCGATAACATCCGCTCTTTTGATTCGAAAGGCAGCTCCTCAACGACCTCTTCTGGCGTTACTTCCTTAATCTTCAGATAAAGCTCGTTGCTATCGATTATATATGGTGCTCTCACTGGTTCTTTTGATTTCCTAACCTCATATACCTTGTAGGGTTGGAGTTCCAGCGCTATTGTGGAATCCCTAAACTCGTTCCATTCCTCAGGATTCATTCTGACACTCTCTTGCGGAGTCCATTTACGTACCATATCATACAGTTCTTGCCCTCTCAAAGCTTCCTTCTGATGGTATCCGAAGAACCTCCCTATCTCATCTCCCGGACGATATTCAATTGGCAATCCCCTATTGATATATTCCAGTTTGCCCATGAGAAGGTCCTCATGAATTTCCCACCCCGATAGCCGAGCATCAGCACCGCATCTGGCCAGCTTGCTTCTTAAAGAGAAGCTGACAGCCGGTTTGTATCCTGCCTCTCCTTTCGTTTCCAAGTATTTCTTCATATCGGGAGAAATTTTAGCACCAACGATCAAATATCCATGCCGCTGGTGCCCCTCAACTTTCAATACTTTCGCATCATCTGTAACTATCATATAGTGAGTATAATACTCCAAATTTTAAGAATCTTAGGATATCAATGCGGGCAGAATAAGGATGGTCCCGGGGGGATTTTCTGCCATATTCTCTTTCCAGTTTCTCTAGATGGCTTTCGAACCCCCGACCTCCGGCTGGCCTAGACACGGGAGCAACAGCCGTTATTTTTAGCTCCCGCGGTCATATAAGACCGGCGCTCCAACCAGCTGAGCTACGGGACCGTGAAAACACGATAACAACGTGAGTATAGTATGGCAGGTAATTTTAAAAAATTTCATAGGGTTCTTTTCCGAAGCTCAGCGCAAGCTTTGCTCAGTTCTCAAAATCCTGAGCCAGTCATCGTTCCAGTCCACGAGAGCTATTAATGCTGAGCCATCAGAAAATTTCATCATGTCTCCCGCTAATGAAACTCTATCACCTGTTTTCACAAGCTCTCCACCTCTGTGATAGCACACCACCCAGAAAGTTTCATTCCCACACCTTATTTCAAATTCAGGCGCGGATAAGCAGGTCTCATCAGCATTCACCACCTCTCCCTCAACGCATACGCGTCTAACTTCACATGGCTTGTGTTCAATCACCTTAGTTTGCTTGGACAGGAGCATGAGGTGGCACTCCACACCAATCTCCGGATGTCTCAATGAGCCGTAATATCTTCTTTGCTCCACAAGCCATTTTATGAAACTTTCATCCACCTTCTGCTGAAACACGTTCTCAACGATTCTCTTCTCCTTTTCGTTTTCTCTGAGAGCTGTGCACACCATCCCTTCTTCAATCAGTTCAAAAATTTTCAGCTGGACCTGCTGCGGGTTTTGGCTGTAAATTATCAGATCTATGTCAGATTTGGTGGTGTGCATTCCGAACATAAGTGAAGCAGTGATGCCGAATCCTACACCCCCTCCAATCTGCTCTCTAAAAAACTCGCAGTAATCTACAAATTTTTCTTCCACCGGGTCCTGAGGATCAGAGATTATTTTTTCTGCAATCTCGACGGGCGAGAAAATGCGGGAGATGTCCTCTTCCGGAATGCAAACAACCCTCCTAGTAAAATATGGGGATTGGCCGACATATTTTGGACAAACACTCGTGAGAACTTCGATCATGTTGCTGTAGCCGTAAATGGGTGATCTCACCTTCAGATAACGCATACCATTAAAAATTCGAACATCTTCTCCTGACCCTTTGGATGGTACATACTTCAGAACATACAACGGATCATTGCCGAACAGCACCCTGCCCCACATGATGAAGATAAGTCGATTGTTGGTCATCAGGCCATGGCCGTGTGGTGGAATTACGTCTTTACACTGCATATGCTCACCTTACAAGGATTGAGGGTTAAATTCTCACTCGGTGGAAATTCTTAAATAAAGGTTGTATTTTAATAAAGGTTGTATTTTCCACATGAAACTAAGGTTAGTTCCACAAGAAATAAAGGTCACACTATACCAAAATATATTTTTAAAACTATAGTTACCCTTACGAAAAGATTTATATAGTAAATAAATCATGGTTTTAAATTAAGCGGGCTGAGAAGGAGATTTAAAAACTTTTCACTACACGCGGGCAAAATTTCCTTGCGGGCTTAAAACTTGCGGGCTTTGAAGTGGGTTTGAATTATTTGGCAGTCTGCAGCTCTTCCTAGCGGGCAGACGGCTCGGTTTCTTGCGGGTAAGGAATAGTGTGCAAACTGGAGAATTTAAACATTTCGGTAGTGTGAGCTATAGGTTCATGTTCACAAAAAAACTGGTGGAGGGGGATTGAAGATGGAGTCAATTATTCAGAAGGCAATCGAAAGGCAAATGAATAAAGATGCGGTACCTATCTATTATCAGGACGAAAATCCTGAATTTGAGACACCACAGGAGGCCAGAATTGCAGTGGTGGGGATAGGAGGCATGGGATGTAATGCCATTAATCGGCTAAGTACAATCGGAATTATAGGAGCAGAAACGATAGCCATGAACACCGACGCGAAACACCTCAAAATGATTAAAGCGGATAGGAAGATACTCCTCGGACAAGAGGTTACGAGGGGGCTTGGAGCGGGGGGATATCCTGATGTTGGTAAAAAAGCGGCTGAAGAGTCCATTAACGAAATTAAAGATGTTCTACGTGGAGTGGACATGGTTTTCGTGGTAGCAGGTATGGGTGGCGGTACCGGAACAGGAGCAGCTCCGGTTGTGGCTGAGATTGCAAAAAGTCAAGGAGCTATAGTGATTGGTGTTGTTACAATGCCCTTCAGGATAGAGGGTGCGAGAATCCACAAGGCGGAAGAAGGGCTTGTTAACCTGAGAAAAGTTACAGACACCGTAATTGTGATAGAAAACGACCGCCTGCTGGATATAGCAGGAGAGATGTCGCTTGATCAGGCGTTTGCTGTTGCGGATGAAATTATCGTGACAATGATAAAAGGTATAACGGAAACCATATCTCAGCCATCCCTCGTCAATCTGGATTTCGCTGATGTGAAAGCCGTGATGAGCGTTGGAGGCGTGGCAATGATAGGTATCGGAGAGAGTTCATCCGCGTCAAGAGCAAGGGAAGCTGTCGAGAGAGCGCTTGAAAATCCGTTACTTGATGTGGATTACACTGGAGCAAATGGAGCTCTGATACACATATCTGGTGGAAAAGACCTCAAGCTCAGCGAGATAAACGAAATAGGAACGTATGTGCAGAAACATCTGGATGCAAACGCTCAGACCATCTGGGGTGCAAGAATTGACCCTGGTATGGATGGAAAGATAAGAGTGATAACCATCATAACCGGTGTAAAGAGCCCGTATGTGCTCGGGCCTTCAGAAACCGCTGAAGAGCTTGAGAAAAAGAGCTTGGGCGAGGCACTGGGTATAGAGATAATCAGACACTGAACAGATCGTGTGGGCGCGTCCGCTTTTTTCTTCTCCCCGGTCGCATCCAAGGACGCGCCCGCAACCAATTGTTTTTTGGACTTGTTCTTGTTATTGACTTTAAGAATTGAAGTGTAGATGAGTAAGATTGTGGGCTCATCCATACTCGAGACTTGACCTCAGTAATCGTAGCGGTCCATTAGGTTTTCGTGGTATTTCGCTTCTTTCTCCTTTCTGTCAAAATATTTGTAAGCCCTTTCTGCACCCAGTCCTGTTCCAATTCCTATTATCATCATTCCAATTCCTGTAAGCGGATCAAATAATGGTATTATTTCTTGAACGTACCCCAGAATTTCTGGTTCATAGTTCATTTCACCAAGTACCTTGAGCCATACAACTTCCGCTGCCACACCTATAGGAAGAGCACTTATTGGAAAAGCGTATTTTGCGAATTTATACCTTGATTCTTTCGTTTCGCGTCTCGAATCTTTAAATCTAATTTCATCATCCATTTTTTCACCCACGTTTACACTATATATTGTCATTTATTAAAAAATTTCAATTAGAAACGCCTCCATAATCAAGTTTTCCGTCATGATGACCGTTTTTCCCATCCTGAAAAAACATATAAAATTAAGCTCCCCTAAAGAGCTTATGGCGTACAAAAACACACTTCAAATGAGCGCGTTCTTAATTTTGCTTCTTGTTGGCATAGCGCTTATATTTGCTATAGGTGGGAAAGCGATTATTGTTGGGATTCTCATAGTCCTGTATGCCCTAGCAGGTATCAAAATAATCTATCAGTACGAGAAGGGTGTGATATTCACCCTTGGTAAGTATAAGGGTTTGCTTGATGCCGGGCTGGTGTGGGTCGCGCCGATCATCCAGAACCTTCGCAAAATCGATATGAGAATACAGACAATTGACCTGCCCAAGCAGGAAGTGATAACCAAGGACAACGTGCCTGTAAAAATAAACGCAACCGTGTTCTTCAGGGTGCAGTATCCAGACAAAGCCGTGCTGAATGTGGAAGATTATAAATACGCTACCATGATGTACTCCCAGACCGTGCTGAGGGATGTGATAGGCGGTAAAGAGCTGGATGACGTTCTGCAGAAGAGGGATGAGATTGCTGAAGAGATAAGAAAGGTTGTGGATGAGATCACGGATGATTGGGGTATAGATGTCACTGGTGTGAGGCTTCAGGACATAGAATTACCGGAGGAAATGAGAAGGGCCATGGCAAGGCAGGCAGAGGCGGAAAGGGAGAAGAGAGCGGTGATCATAAAGTCAGAGGGTGAGGTTAAAGCTGCCGAGAATCTTGTGAAAGCTGGAAAGAAGATAGCAAGCGTTCCTGAAGCTCTGCATTTGAGAACGCTGCACACCCTTGCGGATACTGCAAGCGATCCAAACCAGAAAGTTATATTCCTCCTGCCATTTGAAGTTGTGAGCACCATTCTCGGTGATAGGGAAAAACGCAGCAAAAGATAAAACCCACAAGCGCTTTTCCGATTCTCTTGTTTTAACTTATTTAAAATTCCACCGCACAAATTCCTTTCATGAAGTACGCTGAGTTCGTGAAGCTGTACGATGCGTTGGCATCTACAACTTCCAAGATAAAAAAAACCGAAATTCTTGCAAGATTTTTGGAAAAAATAGAGGAGGATGACCTTCTTGAAAAATCCATACTGCTGATAATGGGCACGGTGTTTCCTCCATGGAGTGAAGAAGAGATAGGCGTTGCCACCAAGCTGACTATAAGGGCGGTGTCAAGGGCTTACGGCGTGAGTGAGAGTGAAATTGAGGCAAAATGGAAGGAAAAGGGAGATCTGGGTTTGATAGTGGAGGAATTGGCTTCTCGCAGAAAGCAGGTGACATTATTCAGGCAGGAGCTGAGCGTGGATAAGGTGTTTGAGAATTTGAAAAAAGCGGCGCAGCTGGAGGGGGGGGGCTCGCAGGAAAGGAAGATCATGCTCATATCCGAGCTTCTAATACACGCTTCTCCCGCTGAAGCGAAGTACATAGTTAGGACTGTGCTGGGAGATCTGAGAGTTGGTGTGGCGGAAGGGATAATCAGGGATGGAATAGCTAAAGCTTATTTCACAGATGTGATATGGGAAGCCCTACTTACTCAACCATACGGAGATGGAAAGAAGAGGTATGATGCGCTTTTCGAAGAAAAGGGCAAGATGGTGTGGGTGGAAAAAAGTGCTTACATCTCCCTCGAAAGAATGAGTTCCCTCAAGTTTCAGGAGTTCCTGAAGAACAATGATGTTAAGATTGTAGGTAAGGAGGAAATTGAGAAACTCGATGTACTGTGGAAGAAAAAAAGCAATGTGGATATCCTCATCCTTTCTTCGGCTGAGAAGGGAAGCGAGATGAAGCAGAAAATAATTGATTTGCTTGAGAGGGCTTATGCCCTCACCAATGACCTCGCACTTGTGGCAAAGGTTGCAAAAAACGAGGGTGAAGATGGCTTAAAGAGAGTCAAGCTGATCCTGTTCAGGCCCATAAGGGTCATGCTCGCTCAACGCGCTTACTCCGTCAGAGAAGCGTTTGATATGGTGGGGAGACCAGCAGCACTTGAATACAAGTACGATGGATTCAGGGTGCAGATACACAAGGATGGAGATAAAGTGAAGATATTCACCAGGAGGCTGGAAGATGTCACAAAGCAGTTTCCGGATGTTGTTGAAGCGGTCAGAAAACACGTTACTGCAAAACGGTGTGTGATAGAGGGTGAAACCATTGGCTACGATAAGGAAACGAAGAAGTGGTTGCCTTTCCAGAAGATTTCGAGAAGAATAAAGAGAAAGTATGAGATAGAGAAGATGGCTAAAGAAATTCCCGTGATGACCAACCTTTTCGACATAGTTTATCTGGAGGGTGAGCTCACCATCGACCTTCCCTTCCGAAAGAGGAGAGAGCTGCTGAAAAGCATAATAAAGGAAGAGCCATACGTTATGGTGCTTGCAAAGCAACTGATAACGGACAAGGATGAAGAAGCTCAGCGCTTCTTTGAGGAAGCTCTTGATCTCGGAAATGAGGGCGTGATGTTCAAAAATCTTGATGCGGTCTACAAACCCGGCTCAAGAGTTGGATACATGGTGAAGCTGAAGACCACGCTGGAAACCCTTGATCTGGTTATAGTGGGTGCGGAATGGGGTGAAGGTAAGCGTTCCGGATGGCTCACCTCTTACATTCTCGCGTGTAGAGATGAGGACACAGGAGAGCTGTTAACTGTGGGCAAGATGTCAACGGGTCTGAAAGAAAAGAGTGAGGAGGGCACAACATACGAGGAAATGACGAATCTGCTCAAACCGCTAATAATCAAGGAGAAGGGGAAAGAAGTGGAGGTTATGCCTCAGGTGGTAGTTGAGGTCAGCTACGAGGAAATCCAAAAATCTCCTCACTACACCTCTGGCTATGCCCTGAGATTCCCCAGATTCGTTAGATTACGCGCCGATAAAAGTGTTGAGGAGATAGATACATTAGGCAGGATAGAACACTTGTACACGATACAGCGTCACAGATCCGGGTAAGGAAAGCTTCAAGCTCTCACTTGTTGCTTGAGTAGTCACCTATGAGTGGTGAAAATAGAAAGGTTTAAAAAGATGTCTCAATAAAATATAGAGCAACAAGTTTGAACTTTGTAGGACAACTCTTTAAAGGTAATCTTTATATAGATTCGTTTCGGAAAAAATAATGAAAAACGATAAAAAGAGGCGTGGTGTGGTGAGAGCATGATAAGCAGAAAAGCCATGGATGCTTTGAAAATGCTTGGTTTGAATCTTTATGAAAGGAAGCTTTATGCCGCTCTTCTTGCGAGAGGTGCTGCAACTGCTGGAGAGCTCGCCGAGCTTTCTAACGTTCCTCGCTCCAGAACGTATGATGTGCTTGAGTCCCTTGCTGAAAAGGGTTTTGTCATTATTCAGCACTCCAAGCCCATAAAATATGTTGCTGTCGAGCCGGAGGAAGCTCTTGAAAGAGTTAAGGCAAGGCTGCATGAGGAATTGAAGGAGATGGTGAGCAGGATTGAGGAGTTCAAGACGAGTGATGCTTTTGTAGAGCTTAAGAACCTCTATTCCAAGGGTGTTAGCTTGGTTGAACCTGCCGACCTCACTGGCTCACTTAAGGGCAGATATGCTCTCTACCAGAGATTCGAAAACATGGCTAAAAGTGCTGAAAAAACTCTGGATATCATAACCACAGAAGAGGGGTTGAAGGAGCTCGTGAATGTTCATTCCGGAGTTCTGCAAAAAGCTGCTGACAAGGGAGTTAGAATAAGAATTCTTGCACCCATAACTCCGAACAATGTAAAGGCGGCAGAGATGCTTAAAGGTGTTGCAGAGATAAAAGATTTGAACACCTTGCAGGGTAAGATGCCAAAGATACCTTACGGTAAGATGTTCATCGCTGACGGAAAAGGAGCAATCATGACTTTGAGTGGAGAGGATACACACCCCTCACAGGAAGTGTCTTTGTGGACTGGCTCGGAGCATTTCGCTCGCAACTTTGCGCACAGCGTCTTCGAAATTCTGTGGAATCACGCGGAAGAGCCGGAGCTGTGATCACTCCAGTCCTCTTATTTTTTATTTTCCGGTATCTCGATGTATCAAGACCAAGCTTTATATACGGGCAAGAGCATTACTATGCAGTATGAGTGCTGTAAAAAAGAGAAAATATGTGTGTACCAGATGCGGGAAGACGGTGGAGCGTGAGGAGCATAGAGAGTGTCATGCATTCAATTCTCCTCCAGAATGCTGTGGAGAAAGAATGATGATAGCCAGCTGAATTTAACTGAGCACCCAGAAGGCTGCTTTCCTTGTGATCACCATTATTAATGTTTTCTTCGAAGTAAAATATTTGTATGCGCTCAAATATTCTCTTGAAAACGTTTCGGAAGCTCAAAAAGAAAGAACGAAAGTTTGTGGAAAATCTGAGTGAGCGAGACAAAAAGCTGTATGAGGTGCTCATATTTTTGATTAAGTTCACAATGACCGCTGGCTTGCTCCATTTTCTTCTGTGGATGAACGTCGATATGACCTGGCTTCAGGAAATCGTTGCTGGATGTGTGGCTCATGTGCTCAATCTGGTTGGTTATGCAGCCATAGCGAATGGAGTAATTGTGCATGCTTCCGGCGTTTCTGTTGAGATAATACGGGACTGTGTGGGCTGGAAATCCTTTCTGGCCATTTTCGGATTAATAATCGCATCTCCCAGAGTGAGATGGGAGCACAGGTTGGCTGGAATACTCGGTGGAGCGCTGATCATATTTGTAATGAATATCATGCGCCTCGTCACAACCATAATGGTGGGCATAAAATACGGCACAGACCTCATGGATGTTGTCCACATCCATCTATGGAGGTGGGGGCTCACGGCAGTGGTGATAGCTTATTGGTATGTGTGGTATCTCAAATGCTCATCCGTAATTGGAGATAAAAGGAAGGTGTAAATCCGGATTCTTGAAACAGGATTGAGAAACATTAATATAGGAGCGCAAACATATTCTGAATCATGGTTCGCACTTCCAAAAGCAAGCCAAAGGAGGATATCAGAGTCATTGAGAGTTATAAAGTGGAAGCGGATGGAGTGGAAGCGGAAGTGGAGATAGTTGAGTCCATATCCGAATACGTGCCAATGTACATTCTCAAAAGCCCCAAAATAGATGTTGCGACCAAAGCCATATTGAATGCTATAAGGGAAGAGCTCATAAAGATGGTGGAGATATCCACCAAAGAATTCGTGGACCCCGGCGCGGTTACAAACCTGAAAAAGAGGTTTAGAGCTAAAGCCCTTGAAATGATAGAAAGCTACCTCCCCACCCTTTCGGAAAGAGAAAAGAATATTCTTGCGGGCAGCTTGATTCATGAGATGTTGGGTTTGGAGGATATAGAGTTCTTCATAGCTGACCCTCATCTGGAAGAAATAGTTGTTAACTCCTCCAAAGAGCCGGTATGGGTGTACCACAAAAAGTACGGGTGGTTGAAAACCAACCTGTATGTGGACAGTGAGGAGAAAATCTACAATTACGCTTCAGCCATAGGCAGGAGAGTTGGGAGGCAAATAACCAACCTCCATCCGCTCATGGACGCTTATCTACCCACAGGAGACAGGGTTAATGCCACTCTTTTTCCCATCTCCACTCATGGCAACACCCTGACCATCCGAAAATTCTCCCGATCGCCCTGGACCATCATACATCTTGTGGAAAACAACACGCTTTCTGCTGAAATGGCTGCTATGCTCTGGCTTGCCATGCAGTACGAGATGAACATCATAGTCGCTGGTGGAACAGCTTCAGGTAAAACGTCTATGCTCTCAACACTCTTGCCATTCATTCCACCAAATCAGAGAATAATCTCCATAGAGGACACGAGAGAGATAAATCTCCCCAGATTCCTGCACTGGGTTCCGTTCTCCAGCAGAGAAGCAAACCCTGAAGGTAAAGGTGCTGTGACCATGCTCGACCTTCTTGTAAACGCTCTCAGAATGAGACCGGATAGAATAGTCATAGGAGAAATAAGGAGGAAGGAGGAAGCAGAAGTCATGTTTGAAGCCATAAGGACGGGTCACAGCGCTTACGCCACCTTCCATGGAGACAGGGCTGAGGAGGTTGTGAAAAGACTCACAAATCCCCCCATGGAACTGCCACCCTCCATACTCAGTGCTCTGCACATGATAGTTGTGCAGTTCCGTCACAGGAGGTTGGGAGTTAGAAAAACTCTGGAAATGGTTGAGATAATGCCGGGTGATAAGGAACTTGGTCTTAATGTGATTTATAGATGGAATGCTGGAAATGATACCTTTAAGCGGCTCAACAAATGCTGGCGCATTTACAGAGAGATAAATCTTTACACCGGCTTAACTGAGCGAGAAATTGATGAAGACATACGAAAGAAAGTGATGATTCTGGAGTGGTTGAAAAAACATGGAATTAAAACCGTGAACACCATAGGCAAGATAACGGCAGAATACTACAGAAATGAAGAGGAAATAGTGAGGATGGCACAGAAAGATGAAGACCCAAGAGTGCTTCTGGACGAAGACCTGCTTGAAGAACTCAAAATTATAGCGCTGTGATGTGCGATGCCTCGTGTCGATGATGAGATAATGCTCAAAAAAGCGAGGAAGTTCTTTCCGCTTGCAAAGAAGCTCGAGCCATCCCTCTTTCATCTCAATGCCGATCTCGTCAAAGCCAGATCAAAGCTTAATTTGGTTGAGCATATAGCCGTCTCGCTTTACAAAGGTGTATATACTTCATTCATGATTGGCACCATCATTCTGCTTGGAGGAATTATAATGCAGGATAACCTCATCATAAAAGTGGGGTTAATTTCATATCCTCTATTTTTTCTGGTCAACTTCTATTCCTCACTTTACTATCCACGACTCCTCGTGAGAAAGCGCGGCAGAAAGATAGAGGAGGATCTCCCCTACGCTCTGAGGCATTTGCTGATTCAGGTTAAAGCGGGTGTGCCTCTCTACCATGCCATGGTTGCCGTCTCCGAAGGGTATGGAGAAGCGTCAAAGGAGTTCAGACATATAATCGAGAACATAAATGCCGGTAAGAGTCAGGTGGAAGCGCTTGAGGACAGCATATCCAAAAATCCGTCTCTCCCTTTAAGAAGGGCTCTGTGGCAGCTGCTCACTGCCGTGAAGACCGGAGCAGACCTCACCAAATCGCTTGAAGCAGTGGTGGATGAAATTTTGAAAGAGCAGCTCATCGCGATAAAGAAATACGGACAGGAACTCAACCCATGGACCCTGATGTACATGATGTTCGGGATAATCGTGCCTTCGCTGGGCATAACTTTCCTCATGATACTTTCATCATTTGTCGGTTTGGTGGTGGATAAGAGTATGCTTGCGGTGGGTTTGTTCACCCTGCTCGTCTTTCAGTACATGTTCGTTCAGGTGGTTAGAAGTAAACGTCCATCGGTGAAAATATGAAGCAATTGAAATTCACACACAGGAAGATAAGGAAATTGAATGTAAAACAGAATTTAAAGGATATAGCGTACACCTTCTACTCTTATCTGCCAAGAAAATACAGGAAAAAGATTGAAAAAGAAAAAATATATGCGGGGATAGAGGGAGATAAAAGTGTTTTTTGTGGAGCTTTAATTCTCATAATGTGGCTCGTGGGATTGATAGAAAGTGCTGTTCTTTTCGTTACATTTCATGTACCGATTCATCTTGCCCTGATTCCTTCATTCATCATGCTTCCCTTCGGATACTACCTACCTTACCTTCTCTTCACCTACATGGCTGAGGGGAGAAGAAAAAGGATGGAAGCGGTGCTTCCCGACATCCTGATGCTGATAGCGGCCAACATAAAGTCAGGGCTTACCATAGACCGTGCCATTCTTTTCGCTTCCCGTCCCGAGTTTGGGGAGCTTGCCCAGGAGTTTAAGAAGGTCGCATTCGAGATTTATGGAGGAGAGGATGTCGGCACGGCGTTTAAAAAACTGGTTAATAGAGTAAAATCTGTATCCCTTGAAAGAACAGTAAAACTGCTGCTTGAAGGTATAAAATCAGGTGGAACAATAGCAAATTTGCTTGAGGAAACTGCCAACGATTTAAGGACTGCTGAGGTGCTCCAGCGGGAAATAAGGTCGAATGTTTCCATGTACATGATGTTTATATTCATAGCAGGAGTCATAGCAGCTCCATTTCTTTTCGCGATTTCTAATGTGTTGTTATCCACCACAACGTCTGTGTGGGGTGGTGTAACCATAGGGGAGGAAGCGTCTCAATTCTTGGGAGGAGGGTTCATAACCATGAAACCTGTTCAGCTGGATGTCCATAGCTTTTCCATTTTCTCCATTCTCTGTTTGGTCATAAACATAATATTCGCCAGCATACTGATTTCCATAATTCAGAACGGTTCTGCAAAAGAGGCAATAAAATACATACCTCCCTTCATAATCCTTTCGCTCAGCATATATTATGGCACGATAAAGGTTATGGAAAAGATATTCAGCATCATATTGTAATTAGTTGGCTGTCGAATGAGAAGATATCCGCGGAAAAGATTTATATAGGGGTTTATGGCATAAAAACATTAAGCAGCTCTTAGGAGGTGTTAGCATGAGAAAAGGTCAGGCAGCAACCGAATACTTAATGACGTATGGCTGGGCGTTGCTAGCGATAGCAATAGTGGGTGCTTTACTCTATACCCAAGTGTTCTCTAACAGGGCCTGTGGACCGGGAGGAGCGAATGGCTTTGAAATGGTGAATGCAGTTGTTCCTACAGGGACATTTTCCTTGGATGCTGACAATACCGGTACAGTGACTTTTCAGATTGAAGTGGAAAACAGAATGGATAGAGTGGTGAATATCACCCGAGTGAAGCTGGGTGATGTTGAGGTAACGAACATAAACGGAGGAACCAACCTACAGCCAGGAAGCAAAGCGGTTATTTCGGGGTCAGCAACTATTTCCGATGCAAAGGAAGGAAAGTGCTACACATTGCAAACAACAATATACTACACACCTGAAGGATTTACTCAGGATATAGCGAACACAGGAACCTTGAGCGGCAAGTACGCTTAAACGAGATAAAGGGCAAGCACTGAATTTCTCTTTCTTTTTATTTTATTTTGACACGAAGATTAAAAAGAAAAGAAGAGGTCTTTTGAGGAGCAGTATCATCTAATCAATTTTGATTTTAGCGCTACCACTTCTGCAAGAAATGCTTCAATTTGCAGATCCTCACTACCCCCCTCTACAATTCTGAACTCATATTCCCCAAGTCTATCAATAAGATGCGCCTTCTCTCTTTCCTCTATGTTCAGGCCGAGAATCTCCCTGTGTATCCCCTTAATCACATCCACTCCCGACATACCACGCTCAACCATAACCTCGATGAGCTTATCTCTCGCCTGAGTGAAATTACCCTTTAAAGCAAGTTCCAGTATCTCCTTTACTTCCTCTGGTTTAAGGGAAGCTGCCACCTCGTAAACGTTTTGGACTGTAAGCTTTTTGGTGGTGATGGAAACCGCCTGAAGAATGTTTATCGCCTGCCTCATGTCCCCCTCTGAAACCCTCACCACCGCATCCAGTCCTTCCTCCGTCACCTCAATACCCTCGGATTCGCATATCTTCTTCAGGTGTGCTTTCATCTTCTCCGGATCTATCGGTTTGAAGCGAAAAACAGCACACCTCGATTGTATTGGAGGAATAATCTTAGATGAATAATTACAGGAAAGGATAAAGCGAGTTGTGTTGGCGTATTTTTCCATGGTTCTCCTTAACGCCTGCTGAGCTTCCTGTGTGAGAGCATCGCTCTCATCCAGAAAGATTATCTTGAAGCCCACATCTCCTATGGGCTTTGTTCTCGCGAATTCTTTGATCTTACCCCTTATAACATTTATGCCTCTCTCGTCTGAAGCATTTGTTTCCAGAAAGTTCTGTTTCCAGTTCTCCTCTCCATAAAGCTCTCTTGCGAGGGCGATAGCACATGTTGTCTTACCTACACCCGCTGGCCCAGCAAAAAGCATGTTTGGTATGTTCTTGCTTTTTACAAAAGCTTTGAGACGTGAGACAACATGTTCCTGTCCGATAACTTCATCCAGTCGTTTTGGTCGGTATTTTTCGGTCCATATCTCAAACATTTATTAATCACCTCGCGAACATAAATTGATATGCGTATGATAGTAAGTGAGTGCTTAACTTTTAAATCTGTTATCTGGAACCGTAGATGGATTAACATCTCCATTTTATCCGTCTTTGCAGCAATGATTTTCCTGAGTTTTGTGAGCAATTTATCCTTGGCTCGGGAAAATGTTGTTTTAAATTCAACTGAGGCAAGGTATGTGTCAGAGCTGGATGCGTGGATCACGTTTAAAGGAGAGGTAAGCTTTCATGGAGAAGGTAAACTTCTCGAAATCAACCTGAGCATACCTTACAGCAACAAATGGCAGAACGTAATTTCATACCCTTCGGAATGTGAGTTGTTGAAGGATAAGGATGGGAACACAATATGCAGCCTGAAAATAAAGAATCCGCCCAACACTTACAGATATGAACTCAAGTTTCATGTGGTTTCGAAATCCTTTGAGGTGAAACACCCATTGGAAAGCAGCAATCTAATCGGTAGCGCATATCCTGCAGAAATTCAGCAGTACCTCCTGCCGACAGAGAACATTCAAAGCAACGCCCCCGAAATCCGATCGCTGGCCCGGAGATTAACGCAAAATGCCACAAATGATTTTGAGAAGGTTGCAGCGTTGGCTATCTGGGTAAACGAAAATGTTGAGTATGATGAGGGATATGCTGATGAAAACAAAGATGCGTTGTGGGTTCTGAAAAACAGGAGAGGTGTGTGCGCTGAATATACAACCCTTTTCATAGCGCTTGCAAGAGCAATAGGCATTCCTGCAAGATATGCTCATGTTTATGCTTTTGGCAAAAATGGATGGGAAAGTCATGCCATAGCAGAGGTCTATGTGGGTGATAGATGGATTCCCGTGGATGTCTTATGGCTTGAAGTGGGTAATGTGGATGCAACCCACATATATATGGGATCGTATCTGGACAACAAGATATCGAACAACATAAAAGTGGAAGGGTACAACATACGAGATATAAACTGGAACTCGGAAGAACCCCAATTTGAAGTAAGCTTGGTTGAAAAGCAGTTTCCAAGAGATGATGTTGCGCTGTACGCTGCCCCTTTAACCTTACCTCTTGGTGGCTCGGGTGTTGTATGGGTTAAGATAACTCCAACCACGACAAAAGTGGATAAACTCATTCTTCTGCCATGTAAAGGCGCCAGCATTTTGGAAATTGAGGACAGCACAGCATATGTTACGGAAGCGGCGGGAAAGAATGCATACCACTACTGGATCGTCAAAGCCTCAAATCAGCTGGACCCCCACTACGAATACATCTGCCCCCTCACGCTCAACACATACTACACTGAACCACGAGCCCTGCCGGTTGAAATTAAAGTATCACCGCTCCAAAAACCGCATGCAAAATGCTGGCGTGCATCACTTCTCAGGCAAGAGGTGCAAAGTAATGCGGATGTGGGTGTTATTGTGAACGCAGAAGGGTGTGTAACTCCCCTCAAATTATATGTGGGTAATGATGTCATGCTGGAATCTTATGATCTTCAAAGTGAGTCTCGAATATTTTACCTCCCCCAAACTCCATCCCAGAGGATGTTTGTGTTCGATGAACATGGTGGTTATCAAGTGCTAAGCTACACCACCAGCGATGTTAAGCTTCCGTACATTGGTAGTGTGTTCCATCCCAGTACTGTGTATAACGGAAGCGAGATCACCATCAAAGTTGAGATTTTCAACCCTTCCAAAGCCCAAAATCTAACCATCAAAATCGGTGCTGAAGAATTCAAACTCGAAAATGGTAAAAATGAGCTTGAGGCAAACATCAAACCCAGAGGAACTGGTGAAAGAATGGTTTGGGTGAAGCTCCTAATGAATGATGAGGTCGTTGATGCCATACCCGTTGTATACAAGATCATAGAGAAGACTGAGATGAAAGTTAAAGATGTGTATGCACGCGATAACAGAACATTCCTGTTAATTTCCATCAACAATGTATGTCACAATCTGAGTGTTTTGGTTGATGGCAAAAACTATGTTCCCATCCCTAACAAACTTTTGGCTGGAGATAACAGAGTGATGATAGATGCGCCTCTCTCCGGAAAGAACGCTGAGATTGTATGTTTTGATGAAGTGGGGTCAAAAGTTGTGTGGCGGGGAGAATTGAAAGGTAATGGGGTCCGCATTTTCATCGGTCAGATGAAAGAAAACATTTCCACCTTATTATCTGAATTAATTCAACAGCTGAACACAATCATCAAGCTCATTTTTCAAACAATAAGAGGTTGAGAACGTCTATGGATGTGAACGTAAAAAGCATCGGGATAACAGGCACTCCCGGAACTGGTAAGACCACTCTTGCCCAAAAACTTGCAAGAAGGCTGGGATGGAAAGTAGTTGAAGTTAATGAGCTTGCTGAGAAACTTAAAGCAATAGAAGGTTATGATAAGAAAAGAAAATGCTATATTGTTGATGTTGAAAAGCTGGAAAACGCGCTGGAAAAGGCTAACCTTTCCAGACATGTTGTGGTAGAGGGACACCTGGCGCACTTCATAAAGGTCGATGCTCTTTTCATTCTAAGGTGCCACCCGAATGAACTTAGAAAACGTCTTGAAGCGAAAGGATGGGGTCCGGAAAAAATCAGGGAAAACGTTGAGGCGGAGATACTGGATGTGATAACTCAAGAAGCGTATCACTTGAAAAGATGGAAAATGGCTTACGAAATAGACACCACATCCACCCCGCCTGATGACGTGGTGGAAGTTATGCTTGCTCTCCTTGAGCGCGGGGTAAAAGAGGAAGAGTACGAAATTGGATCGGTTAGCTGGTCCGATGAGCTTGAGAAGCTGGTGAGGAATGAGAAACATGAAAAAGGACAGCCATAATGCCAAATATTTATAAAATTTACACAACAGCATAATTGTGTTCAAACTCCGTGTTCAGTTTTTGATGGTGATGTCTCATGGCCACGCCCAGACCGGAAGTTGTGGAGGAGAGAATGTTCAGGAATGTTTATGTTTGCATGAGGTGCAATGCGAGAATCAGGGTTAAGAATCCTGCTAAAGCGAAGTGCAGGAAATGTGGTTCTAAAAGATTAAGACCGAAGAAGAAACAGATGAGAGGAGCATCCAAGAAGTAATTCCTGCTATTTTATTTGGAAAGAGTGGGGATCATGGACGATGCTGAAAGCAGTAATGGACACACAATAGAAAAGATGCTTCTTGCTCTTTCTTTATTCATTACTGGTGCTTTGGTGAGTGCAAGAAATTCCGGAATTGGTGTGAGGGACACGCTGCATGTGATTCCGCTGGGTCTGATCTCAATAGGATTCCTCATCATTCTGGATTCAAGAATGAGAAACGGAGAAAAGTTCAAATGGGTTCCCGGAATTGCGTTACTCGCCCTTCCATTTGCGATGATCCTCATGTTCTTCACAATCTCCACAACATCTGGATTGTTATACTCGCTCCTCTTTGTGATGAGTATGCTTCACTTTCTGCTCCGAGATAAATGGCTATCTTTCATCCTCCGCTCTTTTGCAGCAGCTCTGATCTTTCTGGCTGGAGGTTCTGTTTTTGGAATAAATGAAACACTTGCGTTGCTCAGCATTACCATATTTTTCGTTTTCGCGGCTTTGGAACTCATGTGGGAGGTGTCGTTAGATACTGATAAATACCGCTATGAGACCCTCTCAGCGCTGTACGGTGAGAAAATTACGGGCATGGTGGCTTCTATTTTTCTTTTCGTGGGCGGAACAATCCTTCTGCTCCCGGTCAAGTTGTTCGGGATGGTGCATGTGAAGGTTGGAGCTATTTTTATGGCTGTGCTTTTTTACTGTGCTTACAAAATGTTGCTTGACCCCGAAAAATATGCAAAGGAAAGTTATGTTTTGGGAGCGTCCTTTTCCATATTCATGCTGGCTGCACTTTTCATAGAAGCCCTTGCAGCCTGACGCAAAAACATAAAAACTATTTTAAAATTTCGTCTCGTTTGTTGAAATGTCTTTCATTTACGCCCCGGTAGCTCAGCCTGGTGGAGCGCTTCCCTGGTAAGGAAGAGGTCCCGGGTTCAAAATGGCTGCTCGACGCCGCTTTAAGGGTCGAGTAATCTTCCATGAAAATCCCGGCCGGGGCTCCAATCATATCACGGATTTTTCCTAATTTTAGACCATCACTCCCGCCTTAGGTCCTAACCGATATTTCGAATCTCATCTTCTTTCAAAACATGACAAAACATATTTATCATTTTGCTGGCAATTTTCTATGTAAAGTGGGGGCGAGTTAATGAGCAACATAAGCGAGGAGGAAAAGTTGTTGCTGGACGCCATGAAAAAAGCTGGCAAACCCGTTAGACCGGGAGAAGTGGCCAGAATGCCGGGGATGGAAGTCAAGGAGGTGTCCAGAATAATGAGCAAGCTTAAAAAGAAAGGATTGGTATGTGTTCCCAAGAGATGCTACTACTCGCCCACAGAATGATTGAGGGGAGCGATGTGAAGAGGTATATTTTGCTATTCGCGGTGCTGGGGATTTTCATAGTTAACCTGATGCCTGTTGGTTTTTCTCAAACAAATCCGTTTCAGGTGAAAATTTTAGCGGATGTGAAGGTTGTCAAACCACCTGAAAGCGTAAAATACACCGCGATTATAACCAACCTTGAAGACACACCTTTAGAACTGGAGGTGCTTCTGAGCGCTTCTCAGATCGCGTGGTATAATGTCGAGCCATCATACCTGCGACTTGCGCCCCATGAAACTAAAAAGGTCTCCATCACCATCTCTCCTCCCGAAGGAACACCGTCCGGTCTTTACCAGTTCATAATTATAGTCAGGAACAAAAATAATCATGCTCAGAAAATAGAAATTAAAGACACTGTCTACGTGGAAAAATCTATAAAGCTCGTGATGAAAAAGCTCGAAACATCCAAGCAACTTTATTCGATGGGCGAGCCGATAACGGTTATGGTGGGTGTCAAAAACGAGGGTTCTGAGAGCACAGAAGGCTACAACATCTACGTGGTTGTTGAGGTTGAAGGTATAACTGGCAAAGAAGTTGCGAAAAAACGTGTGCCTGATCTAAAGGTCAACGAGACAAAGTTACTGACTTTCAACTTCACCCTCGATCCGTATAAAGCAAAGGGAGAATATAGTGTGGTGGCAAAACTCGTTGATGATATAGGTGACACGCTGGATGAAAAAAGAACATCCTTTACCATCGAGAGCAAAGCTGTGATGGATAAATCCAAAGCAGTGGAGAAAAAGTTCATGGAGAAAGAAATAATCATAACTGTAACCAACAAAGGTAATGAGGAAGGAACATTCACTATTCAAGAACCAAAAAGATATCCTGACTTTGCGTACATAATAATCACCAAGCCAGAGATTGTGGAGGAGGATGGAAGCACTTATTTCGTGTGGGAATGCAAACTAAAACCGCTTGAATCATGCACGATACGATACGGAATAAACTACTGGCCGTTCTTGTTCATGATTCTGGCTGCACTTATCATCTTTTTCATTGTTTTTGAGGTCGTGCAATATCCGCGTGTGCATAAAAAACACAGGAGACATGAGGACATACACAAAGTTTATGTAACCATAAGAAACCGTGGCAAACGCACGCTTAAGAACGTTGAAGTCGTGGATGACGTGCCCGGAATGTTCCAGGTGATAAGAGAATTTGAGGCTGGAAAGCCCGTGGAAATCAAAAAATTGCATGGAAAGACAAGAATAGTGTGGAGATTCGCAAGTTTGAAACCGGGAGAGGAGAAGGTGCTCGCTTACAAAATAAAGCCGCTTTTGCACGTGGAGGGCAAAATAAAGCTTCCACCAGTAGAAGTGCGAGCACAGGTTGGAAGAAGAAAGATAAGAACCAGAAGTTCTGAGATAATGATTGAATGATGAAAATGAGAAGGCGCTTCTAAACCTACTTCTGGTAATTATATCATAATGCCAGCACTCTTATCCTCTCCTCTTGGATTTAATCGTTACGAATTTATTTTATTTTGTCATCTCCAAAAATCTAGATTCAATTAATATCATTTATCCCATAAATTGAATTTCAGAGAACAGGTCGATAATTTCCGTGATAATTATAATTAATTTAAACGAACGAAAAACAAACTATTATGAGATTGAAGATGGGCAGAAAGGATGTGACATTCCTCCTATTTATTTTTGGAATAGCTTTATTTTTGAGACTCACATTTATAGATACAACGTATGTGATATGGGACGAAGCCGTATATTTACTCCACGGAAAATTATTTGGAGGGGAAGAAATTGGGTATGAAGAAATCTCTTTAAGGCCTCCATTGATATCTCTATTCTTAGCCATTATATGGAAATTATCTCCACAAAATTATCTCGTATATTCTAAAGTGTTTCTTGCCTTTTTTAATTCTTTAATTGTTTTTCCTGTATACTATTTAGGTAAATTATTTGATGAAAGAGTTGCAAGATTTAGTTCCTCTCTTATTGCGATATTTCCGCTTAGCATACTCCACAGTAGGTATGTCCTTACAGATCATCCCGCGTGTGTTCTTGGTTTAATGAGTTTCATTCTTATGTATTATGGAACAAAAAACCAAAACCCAGTACATATTTATGCAAGTGCATTGTTCTTGAGTTTAGCAGTTTTGATGAAATTCACAAATCTTTTGATTTGGGTTCTAATATTGCCACTAGTTCTAGAATTAATTAGAAGAAAGAAAATAAAAGAGATATTTTTCTTCATTTTTATCTTTTTCATGGGAATGTTACCGTATATATTGTTCAATTATCTAAAATTTGGAAACCCTTTCTATACCTTCATAAAGGCATCACATGTAATTTCCGAAGGAGACAAGTCTGAGCTTAGTTTTTTAGTTTATCTTTTTAACGATTCTCTAGGAACTGGTTTTGTGCTTTTTTCTTTTCTTGGAATACTTATTTTTATGAAAGAAAAAATATTCAACAGACAATTATCTCCATATGAAAGAAAATATAATCTTATTCTAATCTATGCCTCTTTGACACTATTTGTATACTCTTCAAGTATAGTTTTTAGAAATGTTGCGAAGCCTCCTACAATTCCTTGGGAAGTAGAAAGGTTTTTTCTTCTTCTGGTATCTTTTCTAGTGTGTTTCATATCTTATTTTTTTGTAGAGTTTGGAAAATATTTTAAGTTGGATCGCCCAATATTCTTTATTATATTTTCATTTTTTATTCTGTTTTCATTTTCTTTTTTAATTACACAATACCAAAGATGTTACACTCCTCAAATAGAATTTGAGCAAGGATTAAGATATGTTACTAAAGAAATGGGTCTCTATCTCAACACCACTAATATTCCTGAAGTTGTCTGTATTGGAAATTGTCCTCCAATTGCATTCTATTCAAATAAAAAGATACATGTGGTATATTCTGAGAAAGAATTTTTAGAATCTCCAATTGAATATAAGATAGCATTTTTCAGGTGTAACGACTCTTCATTAAAAATTATAAAAGAAATATGTAAAGGAGAAAGTTGCGCATATTTGTACAAAAAGCTGAATATTCCTAACTCACCCTTTGGGTAGTTTCCTCATTCATTACTTAATAGACCATTTGTAAAAAATGTTTAATTTTCCCTCTGTGTTTCTAATTTCTTTTGTGGGGAGTCCTTTACAAAATGAGTTATTCACTTCTAAATAACTAGCTTTTCTCATAATTCGTCAAAAAGTGCTTAATAAGTTTTGTGGTCTCATAGATAAGGTGGAAATATTTCTAATCTTTTTCAGAATATTTCTTGAACAGTCAGAAGTGTTCAAATCCCCTTTCATATCCGTTCATTTTTACTTATAAAAAATTACCGATTGGATTTTGAATACATGTTTGTTATGAAAAATCTAGCATTTTCAATTTGGTCCCGCCGCCCGGATTCGAACCGGGGACCTCTCGGTTTCTGAGCAACTGGCTGCGTGGCTGCGCCATACCACGCGGCACAGACCTACAGCCGAGCGCTCTACCAGACTAAGCTACGGCGGGTCTGCAGAAGATGATATTTCTTATAATTGCAATAAGGTATTTAAAGTTTTTGAAACTCCGTATGGGATGCTCCACAAAATAAATGAAAAAGAAGAAAAGAGGAAAAATCTTGCTTTCTAATTTTTGTCGGTTAGTAAGTGTATTCATCTGTTACTCCTGGGCAGTTCGTCACTGCTCTGACCTTTGTTAGTGCTGCGCTGTTAAAGCCTGCAGGACATCCTGTGAAGTTATAGTTGATGTACACTTCTTCTCCTATCTGGAGGTTCTGATTCACATCCTGCGAACAGATATTGTTGTTATCGTCGTAGAGGTATAATCTCGTAACCGTTATGTCTGTAGCACCCACATTTGCCACAAACACGCCGTTGTTCGTTGCATCGGTTATGTCAACCACAGCTTTTGCACACTCTATGGCCTGCTGTGTGCCCTGTCCTGCCTGTTCTGTGGTTTGCTTGGCATAGCTGCTCAGCCAGCTGGATATCACTACACTAATACCCACTGTAAAGACCACGAGCAACACTACCGCTATCAATGGAGATATACCTTTCCTTGCCATCATTCACTCACCTCTTTGGGCTTAGCTTACTGATGTTTATGGATTTGCCCATATATAAAAGTTGCGACTGCAAATATGTCGAGAGGGTATATTCTGTTTAAAAATTTTGACGTGCAACATCTCTCTTTATGAAAGGGAAAGAGTTACAAGATGATCAAGTCATAGGATATGTGGTGTCAGCCGAAAAGTCTCCATCCACCACAAACCTTACTTTCGTGATAAAGGAGAATGAAGATGAAATGAATACAGTGAGAAAGAATCAGTATGTGGAGGTCCTTACCTCTCGTGGGCATAGAATCGTTGCAGTTGTTGAAGATATAGTTGCATATAACCCCTATATGGAAGATAAAGTTGTTATGACGGACATGCTTGATGAGAGTTCAAGCAGCAGCTCCTATCTGCAGAGATGGCAATCCGTATATGCTAATGCCAGAATTATCGGGGAAATAAAAGAAGGAGATGGTGATTTTTATCTCGTCAAGTGTTTTTCTCCACCCATACCTGGAGATAAAGTGGTGCCATCTCCACCAAACCATGTGAAAAAGCTGACAGGTACGGCTGAATCGGGGATTAAGCTCGGTAAGTTCCTTTTCCAGCCTGAGGTAGACCTGGTGGTTGATCCGACAAAACTGCTTCGGAAACACCTTGCGATTCTTGCGATGTCTGGAGCTGGTAAAAGCCACACGGTAAGTGTGATCATAGAAGAATTGTTCGACATCGCTAAAAACGGAGGATATGTTCCGGCTGTGGTGGTTGTGGACCCCCACGGAGAATACACTGTCTATGCGGAAGATGCAAATTATGCTAGAATGACAACAGTAATTAAAGGTAGGGAGGTGTCATTTTCCCTTACTGACGTGGTGGATGTCGAGCTCATAAAACTGCTTTTTCCTGACTTAAAAGACAAAAAAAGAAGGGCAGCATCCTCCTTCATTTCAAAAGTAAGAGAGTTTTTCAAAGAACACGGCAGTTATGATGTGGAAGACGTGCTTGCAAATCTTGATTCCATGGGGTTGGAGAAGAAGGAGCGAGAAGTGGGGGAAGAAATAATGAACGCTCTTGCTTCCTTAAACCTGTTTTCAAAAGTTGCGTATCCAAACCTGAGGGATATAATGCATGCACATCTCTACGTGATAGATCTGAGCGATACGGAAAACGTGAGAAAGAAGCTGCTGATTGTGCGGCTCCTCACACAGCAGCTTTTCAGGATGAGAGTAACTGGTGTCGTTCCTCCGTTCCTGCTGGTGGTGGAGGAAGCACATAATTTTGTCCCTTCTATAGCCAGCAAATATGAAGCGCTGGCAAAGGAGCCCATAGAAACGCTGGCAAGGGAGGGAAGGAAGTTTTATGCATGTCTATGCCTCGTGTCTCAGCGCCCCTACTATCTCTCACAGACAGCACTTGCACAGTGCAACACACACATCATAATGAGAATAACAAACCCGAACGACCTCAATCATATAAAGGAGAGTTCGGAAGGTCTCACGAGAGAAGCGCTTGAACTCATAACCTCCCTCCAGCCGGGAGAAGCGGTGATGGTTGGAGAAGCTGTGAATGTCCCTGTGTTCGTTAAAATCAGGAAGAGGAAATGCAGTGCAAGTTTGTTTGAGGACACGCTGGAAGATGCGGTCAGAAAATGGGTTGAGGAAAAGAAGAAAAAGCAGGAGGATGTGAGCGCGTTTCTCTGATACACACATTTATAAATTTTTACGATATAAGCTTTTTGTATAACAGTGTTATAGGTGAACTCACCATGAACAGATATGTTTATCTGGACAATAACTCAACCACACCCGTTGATCCGAGAGTTTTGGATGCTATGTTGCCCTTTCTAAAGGAAAAATGGGGTAATCCAAACAATGTTCACAGAAAGGGAAGGGAAGCCAGAGAAGCTGTTGAGGATGCCAGGGAAAAGGTGGAGAAGATGATAAACTGTAAGGATGGTGGTGTTTACTTTACCAGCGGCGGTACTGAAAGCAACAACTGGGCATTGAAAGGGGTTGCTTTTGCCAATAAGGATAAAGGAAAGCACATAATCGCCACACCAATAGAGCACAAATGCATACTCAACACATGCAAGTGGCTTGAGAAGCAGGGATTTGACATCACGTATCTTAAGGTGGATAAGGAAGGGTTCATAAACTTGGAAGAGCTGGAGAACGCGCTTAGGAAGGATACAATTCTCGTTTCCATAATGCTTGCCAATAATGAGATAGGTACGCTTGAACCCGTGAAGGAAGCGTGCCAGATTGTAAAGGAAAAAAGCGACGCGTACTTCCATACGGATGCGTGTCAGGCAATTGGTAAGACGGAGGTGGATGTTGAAGAGCTGGGCGTGGATTTGATGACGATAAGCGGGCACAAATTCTACGCTCCGAAAGGAATAGGCGCTTTGTACATCAGGAACGGTGTGAAAATCGACCCTCTCTTGCATGGAGGTGGACAGGAAAAGGGCAGGAGGTCAGGAACGGAGAACGTTGCGGGTATAGTCGGTATGGGGAAGGCCGCAGAGCTTGTTATGGAGGAAGTGAGCAAGGACAAGGAAAAGTTGAGAAGACTTCAGAAGAGGATAATAGAAGGTATTACAAGCAGATTGGAAAAGGTTTATCTCAATGGTCCTTCTGACCTCAACAAAAGATTGCCGGGAAACGTTAACTTTTCAATAGAGGGGGTGGAAGGGGAGAGCACGGTCATGATGCTTGATGAGTACGGAATAGAGGTATCCACTGGCTCCGCTTGCTCTTCCACCAAGCTCGTGCCGTCCCACGTCCTCATAGCGATAGGGTTGAGGCCGGAGATAGCGCATGGCTCAATCAGAATAAGTGCCGGAAGATTCAACACGGATGAGGATGTGGATTATTTCCTCGAGGTCTTTCCGGAAGTCGTTAATAAGTTGCGTGAAATCTCGCCGCTATGGAAAGGGTGAAACATAAAGAGGGGTGATAATATTGAGTGATGTTTACACTGAGAAGCTCATAGAACACTTCCGCAATCCCAGAAATACAGGAGAAATTGAGGATGCAGATGCCAAAGTGACAGTTGGAAATCCTGTGTGTGGAGATGTGATGAGCTTCACAATGAAAGTCAGGAAAGAGGGAGATAAGGAGATAATTGAAGACATCAAATTCAAAACATTTGGATGTGCTGCAGCCATAGCAAGCAGCGACATACTGGCGGAGCTTGCAAAGGGAAAAACGATTGAAGAAGCGAAGAAACTCTCGTACGAATCGCTGGTTAAGGAGCTCGGTGGATTGCCTCCAGTAAAGGTCCACTGCACAAAAATGGCTGTTGAAGGGTTACAGAAGCTTATTGAGGAGTACGAAAAAAAGAAGAAGCAACAATAATCTCAACTTACAAATTCTCTCTGGACACTCTCCCTTTTTTTATACTTACCAATCCTTTCTTGGATAAATTAATGAGTTTAGATGCGGCATTCCTG
The DNA here is from genome assembly GCA_029258795.1 of archaeon. Lineage (GTDB taxonomy): Archaea > EX4484-52 > EX4484-52 > EX4484-52 > WAPT01 > WAPT01. The sequence continues at coordinate 98,810 of JAPDKB010000002.1, read as the reverse complement.
ATACCTAAATCCCTAGCCACCTGCGTAACATCTCTGATGAGTGGTGGCCTCATCAATATCATTTCCAGCTCATCGATTATGTTGAGAAGAATCATCGATTCGACTATATCTGCCTGGCCACGCACATCAATCTTGGTTTTCTTGACGCTGAGATCGTCCCTCCCATCATACAATTCCTTGTAATCGTACTCCTCACTTTCGTCATTTATTGATTCATCAGGGATGTAGTCCGCTCTAACCACCGCATGCCAGCAATTCTCATCCTTAACTTGAGTTAGCACCTCAAATCCATAGTATATAAGGCCGTAGCTGTCTTGTATCATCTCCTCGATTGATTTTGCTTTACTTATACACCTAGTTATAGCTGAAGACAGCGACTTGGCTCTGGCTTCCAAAACTACAGAGTAAAGAGGCTCGTCATAACTGTCGTTCCTCACCAACCTGTATCCCTTAACCTTTATGACCGACGGCAGACCCACATTATCCACCCTCTATCTTTCTGTAGTTATTATAATTTTAAGAATGTTGTTCACTCTTAAAAATTTATGACTCGAATCAAGGCGGTGTTTTTCGATCTGGACAACACGCTTGTGGATTTCATGCGATTCAAGAGAATGTGTCTCGAGGGAAGTGTGGAAGCGATGGTGGATGCAGGGCTGAAAATAGAGAGGGATAAGGCGATGGAACTCCTCTACAAACTTTATGATAAGCACGGCATGGAGTACAAACACATCTTCGATGATTTCCTTAAGGAAGTGATGGACACGCCCGATCCAAAAATTCTGGCTGCTGCCATCGTTGCATACAGACAAAGAAGGGTTAGCTTTCTTGAGCCATATCCACACGTGATACCCACATTACTTGAGCTAATGAGGCGTGGAGTCAAGCTGGGTATAATAACGGATGCTCCGCGCCTCAAAGCATGGATAAGATTGTGCACTCTCAAGTTACATCACTTTTTCAAGATAGTGGTCACGCTGGATGACACTGGAAAGAGAAAACCTTCTCCGGAACCATTCATGCTTGGTTTAAAAATTGCAGGAGTAAATCCAGAAGAATCGCTTTATGTCGGGGACAGAGAAGAAGTGGACATAGCCGGAGCTAAAGCCGTTGGGATGAAAACCTGTTTTGCAAAATATGGGGGGATGAAGTTTGAAGGAAAGGTTGAGCCCGACTATATTATCGATGACATAGAAGACCTTCTTTCCATTGTTAAATAGAACTATGGTGGGGAGATCCCCACAAATTGAGAACCCCCACCAGTCGAAATCACAGCATATTTATCATCACTCTCAACCGCTCCGTAAAAGCCCTTAATTCCATGAAGCGATAAATGCAGACCGATGGAATAGGTGGGTAATTCTATTCCTATACCTAGTTCTCCCATCCCTGTTATTCGGTAATCTCTAAATGTGGAAGTTGTTGGAAGTGGAATCTTTATGTAATTCTGCAATGATTCTTTATCCAGCTGGCTTGCTGCAGCGTAAATGTACATGAGCGTTGTTTCTCCCATTACGGCATCGGCTTCTCTCCCCAACTGCTGATAAATATTGGAAACTAAAATTAAAAGAGATATAATCATAGTAATACCTATACTGAAAACGAGCACCTGTTCTAGGGTTAAAGTCTGACCCTTTCTTTTCAATTCACTCACCAACTTAAAACTAAAAAAAACTATCCAGAATTCACTCCTGCATAGATCGGTACATTTATCCTTTTGCCGCCTAAACTGTTGCTTCCACTTCTTGTTGGTTCTCCTTTAGTAAGAGTTAATGTGGCCCTTCCTGCCGTCACCTGAGTATTACCTCCTGCTGTTAGATTATAATAATAACTCTCCCCACTATCCAAATCGTAAAGTTCTCTAAATGCGATCCTGTAGAGAATAACATATTCTGAACCATACCTTTCAGCCCTGACAAGAACAGTTGCTGGTGGATCCTGACCCAAAACCGCGGTTGAATTTTCCCATTCCGTACCTTTCACACCATGTGGTTCATCACTACCCAGCGGAATCCACACATTCAGGGCATAGGGGCTTTTTTGAGACCTGATAATGTAATAAATGGAATTATCGTTTGGATCTATTTTAACCATCCCGTAAAGATTAAAGGTCAGGGTTTTCTGAGAGCCAGTTGTAGCAACATCATTAAGAGTGTCTGCTATTTCCATTGCTGTATTTTTTGCAGATTCGAGCTTGCTTGTCGCCTCTCCTTTCTGAAGAAGGGGTAACCCCCAAAAATAGGTTGCTGATACCGTGGCTAAGATTATTCCCAACACCAATACATAGGAAACTGCCTGAACCTGAGCTTTCGGCCTCATACTCAACACCACAAAATAAAAGGTTTATGGAGGAACGCACATCCCGCCCTCTGATTTACATACTTTAGTATCAGTGTTCCCGGGAGCATCCACTCTGATAGTAAACCGCTCACCATCTCCCGGAAAGTCCATGTTGTCTAATTTCAATCCACAGGTTTTAAAAACTTGAATTGTGCCGTCGCAATTGAAGGTAACATCGGATACGGGTTGTCCATTTAGATAAAGACTTATGTAATCTGTAGGAATATCTTTCCTTCCTATATTTCTTACAGCCACACCAATTTTACCCTCACTTGTCTTGTAGACACTAACTATAGCAACCCTCATCGCCTGCCTCTCTGCTTCAGACAACATTTCTTTTTGGACATTTTCCTGTAAACTCGACTGCATCTTTTGTGCAAAAACAAAAAGCATACCTCCTGCGGCTATAGCCAGCATTAAAAGCAAAACCATCGCTATGATAGGCGTCAGACCTTTCCTCATCATTTAATCCACCTCTCAATTATCATTTCTTCTCTCTGTAAATCTTGAACAGCAACATGTCCGCAAGCAGTATTCCCATCACATTCATCATCGAAATTATCACGAGCATATCCTGCTGATTCTGCACAACACTCATCATACCCATCAGCACACCTATCATGGCCAGAGCCAGCAGAAGCACGAAATATTCAATCGATTCTATTATTTTTTTCGTCTGCTTATCCATCATCATCACCCCTTATCATATTCTTTTGAGTGGAGGAGTAGGACCTGGAGAGGTTGGTTGGGGTGCTCCAAATTCTGATGGAGTGGGCGGCATTCCCGACCCCATTCCGTGTGGTGCCGGAGATGCGGGTGGTGCGGACGGCTTGTGCATTGCGTGGATGTGTGACCCTTCACTCGCGAGCTTCTTCAGACGCTTATCGATGGATGTCAAAGCCTGCAGAACGTTTGTGTTACTCTCCGCTATTTTGTTGGCGATATCATCAAATTTCTCTGCAATCTTCATCATGACTTCCTCTCCACCACTTCTGGCTTCCTCCTCACCAAGCATTTTCAAAATGTCCACGAACTGCTCTATTTTTTCCTCAAGCTTATCCAGCTTGCCCACAAGCACTTCAATCTCTTCTCTCAAACCCTGATTAGACCTTACAACCTCCTCAACAATCTTTTGATTTAGCTCAGTCATATCGATTATCTTGTCTATAAATCTTTCGAGATTGGAGAGTGTTCTTGACTCCTCCAGAGCTTCCAACCTTTTCTCAAGTCTGCGCAACGGATTTATAGGCATTACTTCATAATCATCATAGGGTATTTCGTATTCTTCATCTTTAATTGCTCTACGAGATGGCATTTTCATCTCACCCAACCGAATTACTTTAAAATTGGATTAACATTCTATATATATTTTTCGGTGAACGAAGTTATGATACTTAATCTCAGAGCCACAAAATTAGAGAAACTTTTTTAGGGAAGCTTAACCAAATCATCTTGCATGAGCCCAAAAATAAAGAAGCTTGTTAACAGAAAAGCGCACAAGAAAAAGTTGGAAAGAGAGCTGGAAAAAGCAAAAAGAAGGCGTGAAGTTCCTGAGGAAGTCAAGAAGCTTGTTAAGGAAATAGATGTTGAAGTCAAGAAACTTGCGGACATTTTCAGGCTGGTTTTGAAGTACAAGGTGGTTTTCAGGGGCAAGGGTCTTGAGTTCTACGGACTCAGGCAGTATGAGGAAGGTGATGACGCTTCCCTTATCGACTGGAAATCGACTCTGAGGGTCAACGCTGGTGGCACAATTACAAAGCTTTACGTTAAGGTTTTTGAACAGGAACGTGATCTTGATGTAGTTGTAATGGTTGATGCCTCCCCCACCATGCTTTTTGGCACCGCTAAACGGCTGAAAAGTGAGTACGCAACGCTTATAGCTGGCGCCATTACCTACGCCACGCTTGAGAATGGAGATAATGCCGGGATCATCATGTTTTCTGATAAGATAAATAGATTTGTACCTCCGTTAAAAGAGAGCGCACACTATTACCGCATCCTTTCAGCCATGCTCGACAGAAGAAACTGGAAAGGAAAAAAGGACTTCTCTTCAGCTCTGGATTTCGCTGTGAAGATCCTCAGAAGGGAAACCATGCTCTTCATCATCTCCGATTTTATCGGTTTGCAGGGGGATTGGGAGGATAAGTTAAGGATGGCGTCATCCAAATTTGAGGGTGTTCTGGGCATAATGGTGCGTGACCGACGCGACATCGAGCTTCCCAAGGGTACTGGTTATTATAGATTAAAAGATCCGCTGACAGGTAAAGTCATGGAGGTGGATCTGGATAAGTATGCTGAAGAATACAAGAGAGAGGCCTTAAAGCAAATGAAGATGGTAGAGAAAGGATTTCACAGGGCGGGAGTACATCTCCTGAAATACATAACGGACGAGCCCTTCGTCAAGCCGATTATACACTGGCTGGATGTGTGGGCTGCAGGAAGGGGGTTATAGTTTTTCAGGGTAAAGTTTTGTATTTGGTTGCGCCAAGCGCCCATTCGAGAATGAGAAGTATGACGCCAATAATTATGGCCCACTTTCTCACATTCAGCTCAACGGCATTGGCTTTCAGCACGGATTCCTTGAAAGCTTCCAGCATCTGCGTGCTGTTCTGAACGTAGAAGTACTTGCCTCCCGTCATGTTTGCAAGGTACTGCAGGGCTTGTTCATCCAGCGCCTCTCCCATATAAATGGTGGCATTTTCGTTGATTAGCTCGGTCAAATTCAGCTCTGTAATGTTGAAGGGCACAGTGACGTTCTTTTTTCCCACACCTATAGCGTTGACGCGCACACCATGGTCAAGGGCGAACTTTGCGGATTCGTTGATAGATACGCCCTTATTCGATTTACCGTCTGTGATCAGCACCACAACCTTTTTGTCCTTGGTTGAGTTGGAGAGGAGCATTGAGGCCACAATTACTGCATCACCAATGGCTGTGCCCGCAGGCCCCTCAAGAGAGATGGAATCAAGCGTTTTCTTTATGACTTCTTTATTGTTGGTGAGTTGAAGTTTCAATTTGGCTTTGCCCGCAAATGTTACTACACCCACCTTGGTGGTTTCGGGCAGCACATCCACAACCTGCTCGGCAGCCATTTTAGCCACTTCCAACCTGCTGGGGGTGAAATTGCCTCCATCAGAGCTGAGCATGGTGGGGGAAGTATCTATTGTAATGACGAAGTCCACATCGGAAACCGGCTTTATCACGATAATCTTTAGGTTGGAAATCGCGAGCAAAAGACATATAACTGCCAGAACTCTTAGGGTAAGAGGCACAAGATTGCGATGTATTAGCTCACCTCCAGTAACCTTTCTGAGCGTTTCGTAATTTGCAAAGAGAATCACGCGCTCCCTGCTTTTTTTCAGCACGAGAAGGTGTAGAATGATTATGATCCCTGCTGTCAGTATTATCCAGTTCAGGTTCTCGTAAGTGTACTGAATTTCCATGAGTTGTTTTGTGGTGAAACACCCTATTATATTTTTTGAGTATTTTTTCGAAAATTATTTATAGGGGTGAACAATACTTAATTCTCAGGCAGTGTTTTCAGATGGAGGTGAGCTAATGGGAAACGGAGGTTCCAAGAAACAAGAAGCGCAGATGTCTGGGGAGTATGAGAAAGAGCTCGCGAACATTCTGGATGTGCTTGAAAAAAGCATAGAAGAAGCAATAAAGATAAAGGAAGAGAAAAAGCGGCTTGAAAACAAGTTGAAGGAACTTACCACGGAAGAGCAACAGCTGAAGCTTGAGGTTGAAGAGCTTGAGCATACGAGAAAAGAGCTGAGCCAGAAGGTCAGCAAGCTAACAAAGGAAAAGGAACAGATGGAGATAGAACTGAAGAGTTTGAAGGATGAAGTCGCAAAGCTTACCGCTGAAAAAGCAACCTTAGAGGAAGAGATAAAAGAGCTTGAGAAAGAAAAGGAGAAGTTGAAGGAATCGCTCAGCAAAACCACCGATGTGCTTGTGAGGCTCAAACACCAGATTCTGGAGTTTGAGAAGAAGATCAAGGAGTAAAGATTTTAAAGCTCCACCCAATAGTATGTTAATTGAGTAGTGGTATTCTTCGCGCCGCGGTCGCATAGCCAGGTAGTGCGGTGGCCTCGAGAGCCACTGCCCGCAAGGGCGCGCCGGTTCGAAGCGGAGCTGGGAATAAAAGAGGAAACCTGCTCTTTGAGAAGTGAAAATCCGGCCCGCGGCGCCAATTCATGGATCTCAAGAATGTTTAAAGTTCTGAGTTTTCGATTTCACAGTTTTTGCATAATATTGGCAATTTCTTGCAAAAACTTATCACTCCAAAAAATACTTCAGAGCTTCCCGAAGCGTGCTTACCTCCACGACTTCAACGCTCAAGTTCCAAAGCTCTGTTTTGACGCGCTCGTATTCTGTATCGCAGAACTCCACACCATCTTGCCACTCATAGCAAAAAGTTGTGGGCTTGTAATCGTAAAGCATTTTCATGCCTTTGGGCACGAGAAAGTACTTCATCCCCAAACTCTCTGCAACCTTTGCCTTTTCTATCACCTTGCTCGCTATGCTCACCGTGCCATCGTGATTTATGCTCCCGGTCATCATCACATCGTCTCGAAGCTTCTTGCCGGTAAGTGCTGCATAAGTCGCAACAGCGATTGTTGCTCCTCCACTCCCTCCTTCAAGCTCGGTGGCTGGGGCGTTAATCTCGTAATAAAGATCAACGGTGCTTAGATTGACATCCGCGAGCTTTGAAGCCACCAGTGCCGCTTTCCTTATGGACTGCTGCGTGTCATCATTCACAAGCAAGTTGTTCATCTGCACGAAAATCTTTCCGGTTCCAGGCACGGCCCTTACAACGAGAGTTGCGTAAACTCCCGTATCGTTTGCCATAACAGCAGGTATAGTCACGCTTGCGGTGTTGTTACCCTCAAAAGCTCTGCTCCCCGTCAGCTCCTCCACACTCTTAACCTCTTTTTGCTGCTCCAAACCACTTTTAATCATGAGTTCTGCAAGATAACCTGCGCTTCCCATCATAAGACCAAGTGAGAAAGCGAACACAAGCAAAATAAAAACAACCATCTCCACCCTTCTTGCGGTCATACTCCTTTTCTCGCGCTTCATGCAACTCCACACCCTTTTGCAAAATTACGCGGCAGGGCTTCCCGGGGGTGGAGCGCGGCTAAGCTCGCGGGCAGAGATGCTGCCTACCTCCTCTCCGCTGATCCCGAAGCACCGAAGTACCGGCTTAGGGCTGCTCCCTTCCGGGCCTGACCCGGTTCACCGGTACAGCGGCCTTCGGGGGCAGAGAGTCATTGTTCAGCAGCAAGCTGCCCAGCGAGCCGCCAATCGCCCGCCCCCCGGTTTTCGGCCCCGCCGTTAGCCCGTTTGCGGTTACAGGGAGGGGCTAGCTCCCCGGCCTAGCCCTGCCGCAGGAGATGAATTGGGATAACACTATTAAATATTTTTGGATATGTCCTAGTTTTGGTTTTACTAATTAAAAACTGCGCGCCCTACATTTCCCTATGGGCAAGATAATAGACCCCGCGCTCTGTGTTAAATGCAAGGGTAAAAACCTCTGCGGAAAGCCGTGCTACTTCGTGGAAGCGCTGAAGCTGAAGGAGAGGGCAACTCAAATAAAGGAGAGGGATGAGCTCTACACCCCTCCTTCTGTCTTTGTGGGGAGATTCGGGTATCCTGCTGTTAATGTTGGTGCGCTGGGCGTTAAGGATAACTCTCCTGAATACTATGATGCTCCACGCCTCTGGTTCACGCAGAAGCTGGATGTCGCCTCAGTACTTGCCAAGAGGTTGAGCATGATAAATCCCGCTTTCAAAACAAGTGTTAAAACCCCTTCCAAACTTGTGGAGATGGTGCACGAAATTGCGATGGCAAGGAGAAGCGTGCTAACAGAAGTGGAGTTCATGAAAAAACCATCCATAGAGGTTAACTTTTCCTACGTTTTTTCTCCTGTGGGGTTGAGGGGTAAATTGAAAAGAATGGTGCTCGCGGAAAATCCTAAAGTTGACAGAAGGGTGGAGAAAGCATATTACGATTCCGACCTGAAAGCAACCGATGCCTTAGTTGAACTTTATGTGAGAGGTGTGGATGAAAACGTACTCTCAAGGGTGCTTTCTGTTGGCATGCTGGGCGTGAAAAAGCAGAGGAAGCTCGTTCCCACGAGGTGGAGCATAACGGCTGTGGATGACATGCTGGGGAAGCACTTCATCAATGAGATAAGGCAATATGATGTGGTGGATTCCGTGATGATTCACTATGCTGAGTACAACGGCAATCGATTCTGGGTTCTGCTTTTTCCCTCCACATGGAAATTCGAGCTGGTGGAAATAGCCCACCCGATTGGCGAGTGGAAGAAATTTGGAAAGAGGTATTACATCACAAAGGATTACGAGGACTTCACCTCCCGCAAAAAGTATGTGGATGAGACCGCTGGTGGTTACTACGCTTCCCGTCTTGCCGTGCTGGAACATCTTGCAAAGATAAAAAGGCAGGCGAGTGTGCTGATTGTGAGGGAAATCCTGCCGGACTACTGGGCTCCTTTGGGTGTGTGGGTGGTCAGGGAAACTGTGAGGGAAGCGATGAGAACGAAACCACGAATCATGGAAAGTGTGGAACAAGCCATCAAAATCGTTGAAAATGAAATGAAGTGCAATCTCCATCTCAAAAGCATAAGCAAGCTCCTCAACAAACTTAAAGAAAGGCAAACAACACTTGTGGCATGGAAAAAATAGAAAAGAGGGGCGCTGACCATCTTATGTTGTCAGCGCCTGAATAAATTTACTTCTTCTTTTTCCTTTTCTTCTCGATCTTCTCGATTCCTACCTTCTTAACCACTGGCTTCCACACTTCCTTACCCATCCATTCTGGTGCGTTGGCTGGAGCAGGCACCTTCTTCCTACTACCCTGATAGATGTGGATCTTGTTTGTTCCCCTCTCTCTCAATCTGATTTTGGTGTAACCCCTTGTAGCAGCCTTAAGAGCTGCCTGTCTTGGCTGCCTTCCGGTAAAGACACCGATTTCATTGCCCTTGTCATCCAGCAAAACAAAGTACCTCTTCTTTCCCTTCTTCGCCATCTAATTCACCCCTCAACCGTTTTAAGATTAGCTATGTTTATTTAGGCATGCGGAATTATATAAAGGTTTTCGTCCCTTATACCGTTTTTTTCAAAACAATCGGCAGAAGTCGTTCACATGAAGAGCTCGTGATATTCCGCAAGAACCTCACCATTCAACATTACAGCAGCGACGCATGATGGAAATGTTAAGCCATCGAATGGTGTCCATCCGCATTTGCTCTTAACCATATCATTCTCCACCTTAATACTGTGCTTCGTGTCAAGCACGGTCAGGTTTGCTCTACATCCTGCCTCTATTTTGCCCTCATCCTCAAGCCCGAGGAATCTTGCAGGGTTGTAGGAACACATTTTCAATATCAAGGCTGGGTCGAGTTTTTCCTCCCTGATCAGCCACCCTGCAAAAATACCGTAGGTATCAAGCTGCGGAACCCCACTCGGAGGATTTTCGCTTTCCTTCTCCTCTATGGTGTGGGGTGCATGGTCACTTGCCACAAAATCAGCTTTGCCCTCCTTAACCATGTTCAGAAGCTTCCTCCTCCTTTCCTCGTCTCTTAAAGGAGGGTTCATTTTGAGATACGCTCCTTTCTTCTTCATCGCGCTCTTGCTGAAAAAGAGGTGGTGAGGTGTAACCTCGCACGTAACTTTAAGCCCCCTTTCCCTAGCTTTCTCAACCATCTCCATTGCTTCCGGCGTGGAAACGTGAGCTATGTTGAAATGCATACCATCATATTTTTCCGCAAGCTTCAACACCTTCTCCACGCAAACATACTCTGTCTCTGGAGCCCTTATTTCTGGATGAGCAAGCACACCCAAACTGGAGTTCGCGTATTTTTTCTGTAGTTCATCAACCATGCTCTGCTCCTCGCAGTGGAGAGTTAATGGCAAACCAGCATCTCTGATCTTCTGGATGGCCCTTTCCAGAATCTCATAGTTTATGGTCATATCACCCGTGCTCTGGCAAAGAAAGCCCTTGTAACCGATCACAACATCTTTCATTTTTTCAAGGTCTTCCAGATTGTTTGTTGCAATACCGCCATAAAACTGCACCGGAATTTTGGCTTTTCTTGCACGCTCAATCTTGTTCTCAATCCTTTCTCTTGTGGTGCCTGTGGCTGGTGTGTTTGGCATGTCAACAACACGGGTCACGCCTCCGTTAATGGCTGCTAAACTCCCTGTCTTAAAATCTTCCTTATGCACCCACTTCCGGCTCTCATCCTCACGGAGGTGAACATGAATATCGATAAATCCCGGAAAAATGAGGCACTCCTGCGCAAACCTCTTTTTGTTCTTTCCTTTTATAGCGCTAAGCGATACCTCAGAAATCCTGTCACCATCAATCCCGATGTAACCGGATTTCACACCATCAAGTGTTACAAACCTGCCCTCGATAACAAGCTCGTGCATAACCATCACCTTTTGTGATAAGCTCCCACAACATCCTCCAGCTTCTCAAACCCATTCTTTTCAAGCTCTTCCTCAAGCTCCTTCTGGATGGCTGAAAACACGCTTAAGCCTCTGTGGACCATAGCGCTACCTATCTGGAAGAGTGAAGCTCCACATGCCGCGTATTCAAAAGCGTCCCTGCCGTTGAATATACCTCCCACGCCGATTATGGGTATGCTTATCTCCTCATAAAGCTCGTACACAACCTTCTTTCCGGTTTCCTTATGCTTCCTGCCCGACATCCCGCCATAGCCGGTAGGATTTCCAAGGATTTTGAGCTCCTTGCCATCAAACTCGATTGTGGGTCTTATTCGTGCAGTGTTTATGGCGGTTATGGCGCTTGCCCCTCCTTCCTCAGCGGCTTTGGCAACGCTCACGTAATCACCGTTGGGAGATAGTTTTACGGTTACAGGCACACCGTTTTTCCCTGCAATCTCAACCACAGCTCTTGTTATGCTTTTCACAAGTTCGGGGTCGTTCTCCACGCTTGAAATTTCCGTATGAGGACATGAAACATTAATCTCGATCATATCTGCACCATATTCAATGGCTTTTGACGCCACGTAAGCACATTCCTCCTCACTCTGTCCAAATATGCTGACCACAACGGGCACGTTAGCTTTCTTCGCATCCTGAATGTCAAGCTGGTAATTATCTATGCCGGGGTTGGGAAGACCCATAGCGTTGAAATAAGTGCCATCTTCAAGCTCGCCAAAGGTAGGGTTGGGAAATCCTCCTCTCTCCTCCTTCCCCACGGATTTTGTAACGACTGCTCCAGCTCCGTTTTTGACGTAGCGGTAAAGAAGCATGCCGGACACACCAAAACCAGCAGCATTCATGAATGGATTCGGGAATTGGATGTTGAGGAGCTTCATACTCAGCTTGGGATTTATGGTTGGTCTGAACTCGGGAATGGGTGGTGAGGAAAGGTCTGTGTTGCCCGCAATCCCTATCCTCTTCCCGCTCTTGTCGCGCTTCCACCTGCCGAATTCTGTCCTGAGCAGGAACATTCCATCGAACACTGGACCTTCCTTACAGACCCTAAAGCCAAAAATGTCGCATGCTCCGCATGCGCCTCTTGCACACTTCACCATCCTTTCTATCGATGCCTGCACCCTTACCCCTTCCTTTTCTGCCACCTCACAGACCTTTCGCATCATGGGCTCGGGTCCGCAAGTGAAAATCATGTCTGGCTTGCAGTTTTTGAGCTCGTTTTCCAGCAGTTCGGTCACAAAACCCTTGTAGCCGGTGCTTCCATCATCTGTGGCAACCATAACTTCACCTATCTCCTTAAACTTGGCAAGGTAGAGAAGCTCACTCCTATTTCTCGCGCCTATGAAAGTTGTAACACTCGCTCCCTTTTCCTTCAGCCTGCTTGCGAGAAAGCGTAGTGGGGCAGCGCCACACCCTCCTGCAACGAGCCAAGCTTCCTCCATCCCATAATTAATATCGAAGCCGTTACCATAGGGACCGCGCAAACCCAGAACATCACCCTCTTTCAACTCATGGATTTTGGATGTACAGTCCCCCACTTTTGCAATTGCCAGCTCCACCGTGCCGCTTTTCTCATCGGCAAAGGCAACGCTTATTGGAATTTCATCAATATCGGGCAACCAGACCATGAGAAACTGCCCGGGTTTTGCTAGCTTCGCTATCTCGGGAGCGTGAAATGAAAACGTCTTTATAGAAGGCGTCTCATTCCTTATTGATTTTATCTCATACATCGTTGGTAGTTTTCTTGTCATTGAGAGTTAAAGATGGAGAGAAAAAAATTTATATGTGGTGGACCGGCCGGGATTTTCATGAAAGCTTGCCCGATTCTTAAAACGGCGTAAGCAGCCATTTTGAACCCGGGGCCTCCGCCATACTGGCACACAGCCGTGAAAGCTGTGTGATGCCAAGGCGACGTCCTTCCAGGCTAGACCACCGGCCCACGACAAATCATCCAAGACAGAAATATAGATATGTGGCAAACAGTTTTAAATCTTCTGAAAATATATAAACCTCATAAATTGCATTCCTTCTATCCTACATCTTTCTGATCTCTATGCCTTTGGATGTGATTTCAAATGGAATGTACCCGAACTCGTGACCCGTCTTCCTCATCTTGACTATCTTTATGCTTCTGAAGTTCTTTTCTCCAACTTCCACAGAGTGCAGTGTGATGACACCATCTGCTATGAACTCTGAAAGCTTATCTCGAGTGTAATAGCGGGAGCTACCCGGAATTTCGGAAGTGAGTAAAGACGTCACACCCATCGATTTCAATTTTCTCACGAGATCCATTATGGTCGTTCTTGCCACCATTGGATGTGTCATCCGGTCCCCATCATGTAAAAGCAGCTCCTGCTGCGTCTTTATGTACTCTTTGGTGTAGGTGTGGAGGAGCGCGTAAGCGTAGTAAAAGGTTATCGAGTCCACAACAACTCTGGCGGGATTCATTTTTTTCTTGAGCTCATCGAGATATCCGTTCAGGAAGGTCGGAATGTCCTCCCTTCTCAGCTCCACTATCTTAAGCATGCCGTTCTTCTCCAGTTCTTCCAGATCCCATCCAAAAACGGATGCCTGATCCACAACATCCTTTCTTTCTTCCTCCAGAGTGATGTAAACTCCCGGCTCCTTAAACATGGTTGCTCCGTTGATCAAGAACTGCAAACCCAGAATGGTCTTTCCTGATCCTGGTGGACCTGAGAGCACCACAGCATTTCCTTTAGGTATGCCACCACCAAGCGCCTCATCCAGTCCCGGAATCCCGAACTTCACCCTTCTTATCCTTGTTCTCGCCATACCTTAAAATTTGGGTTCAAAGGGATTAATATATTTTTGGGTGCTTCATCAAAGTGCTTATCGCGATAAGAGTAATTAATAAATACACATCATACTAATTTTTCGTTCATGCAGAACCCTTCCGAACAGCAGCTGGTTGAAAACTTCCTCAGGGATTTTGTGGACGAATTAACACAAAAATATCCAGACAAAATCGACTTCATATTGCTTTTTGGTAGCGCTGCGAGAGGTGAGTGGAAGCGAGGTATAAGCGATGTCGACCTCATAATTGGAGTAAAGAAAAAGGAGGATGTTGGGCCCGTGCGCGTTTATGCTGAAAAACTCTTCTGGGAGCTTGATAAGAAGCATGGCACGATGTTCCACAAGGTTTGCTCAACCGCAGGAAGGGGAAAGCTGGATAAAGCTCTGCAGAAAGCCAAGCTCTACGTGCCCTTCGAGGTGTTCAGTCCAGAGGACATTGACTGGAAAAACGGGGAGATAAAAAGGCCTGACCTCAAGCTTGGAGCAAAGCTTGTTGCCTCCCAGTCCATGCTGTTTCTGAAGATGAAAAGAGAAGGTAAGGTGCTGTACGGCAGGGATATAAGGAAGGTGATAGGTGTCAAGCCGACGCTATGGGAGAAGTTCAAAGCCATAATGGTACCCTTCTACATGACCCTGCTAAGCTCGATGGGAGCCTTATTCTTTCCAAAGCTCTGCCTCAAGCTATCATCAAAAGCCGTGCTTTATTCCATCGAATCTGCTCTGCTATTCATGGACAAGCCTGTTAAAGTGGGGGTGGAGAAGAACAGGAAGGCGCTTGAGAAGCTCATGGAGAGAAAAGTCAAGCTGAAAGCAAGGTTCCTCAACTCCATGGAGCTTGATATGGCTTTCCGCTTCAGCTATGAAAAGCTCATCAATCTGGAGTTTGTAGATGAAGCCATCCATGTGAAATATAATTTTGAAGAAGCATTTAAGAGGATGGACAGGAAGGACGTGCTTGCTTTCTGTCTCAACGCCCTTAAATTCGTGATTTTTCTAAACCTCTTTGCTCTGGCTTCCAATGTGAAAACGAGAAAATGGCTTGAGGTTGTGCTGATGTTCTTCATTCTGCCTGTGACGTATTTGAGCCTGCCTTACATCCTAATCAAGCTGCTGTGAGAAAGCTACTCATATATTTCCAAACTCTCCTGTCCGAGCTTCTTCACCTTCTGATTGTCCCATCTTTCCTCCAGCTTCCTGAACACCACATCCCTGAACGGTATGAACTCGTTCACCCAGAAGTCGTACACTTCCTTTATACCCTTGCACAATTCCTCCTCATCCAAGCTCGAGCTTATGCGGTGAAGCATCCACATCTTGCTCTGGAGCTTGAACCACATTTTTTTCACCGCTTCTCTCTCCTCCAGCGTGAGCATCTTGTACTCGTAGGATGAGCCCAACCTCATCCCTGAAACCAGGCTTTCGATAAGAGCAAGCATGGTGTTGACGGTTTGAGTCATGCACTGAGCTATCTCGTACAGAATGAAGCGTGCCGGCCTTCCGAGATTGGAAACATCGAAAAGAATTGAGATGACCTCAAAAGGAGGTAAACCATATTTCTCGCGCTTGAGATCGTAAACCTCTTTTGCCGCCTCGAATCCATTTTTCATTGAATCGCCCATACCTTAGAAGAGCAAAACCAAACTTTAAAATGGTTCGCGTGTATTGAGATGTCGAGACAATGTTCCACAGAGCACTATATTAAATAGTTTTTTACCCCCCACTAAATTATGAGGAGCTCATTCCGGTATGAAGAGATACCTAAATTGATGGATTTGATTCGAGATATTCCCGAAATTGCAAAGGAACACCCAACTGTACTCTTTCTTATTGATGGGTTTGGTACAAGGGAGCTTGGCTTAAGGTCCCTGAAAAGGCACTTATATAGAACTGTCTTTCCGTCATCCACACCCACATTTCAATACTCGTTCCATTCACTGAAGGATCCACATCAGCACGGCTATCTGGAATGGTATGCGAGAGTTGAAGTTTATGGAGAGGAGTTGATAATGGAGATCCCTCCTTGGCACGTAGCTTATCCCGAAAGTGTAGAAGTTGATGAAAAGATTCTTAAAAGACGTGTCTTTCCTTTCAAGCCATTATCCCAAATGTTATACGAGATGGGACTGAAAGCATGCTACTACACGCCATATCCAGATAGCATTTTCACGAGAATGACATGCAAGCACGCCGAAATCGTAGGGATAAAGCAACTGTCTGAGGTGTTCCCACTCAGAGAAGCGGATTTCTCACTCATCTATTGGGATGGTGTGGATCGCATACTTCACAAGAGTTTTGATAACGATGCCATGACGGTCGAGAGAGCAATGATAAAGGTATTCGTAAAACATCTCTGGAAAAAGATGCCTGAAGGGTCGGAATTGATCATTTTATCCGATCACGGTTTGATAAAAACCACACATAAAATCAAACTGCCGGAAGTAGACGGATGTGTGCCTGTCGGCGGTAGCAGAGTGGCTTTTTACAAGGACACAACTGTTGATACTGTGTCGAAGGCGCTTAAGCCTCAGGATAAATATGTGGAGATATGTGCGCTATCCGAATTGTTTGAAGGAAGAATAAGCAGAAGATGTTACAGGATGTATGGAAATGTGGTGGTAATAGCGGATAATAATGCAAGGTTCGTTTACCCGTTTGAGAGGCAAAAAAGTGCTGAGCTTATAGGTGCTCATGGTGGAATTAGCAGGGAAGAAATGCTGGTGCATGTGTGGTGTGGAAAGAAGAGGAAATGACGAAACATCAGAATTCTCGCATCATCACTATATCATCTATCAAACTTCCGTCGTTCCATCTTATGGCATTCGGGACGCGGGCAACTTCCTTGAAGCCCAGTTTTCTGTAAAAATTTTGTGCGATATCATTGTTCTCAAAAACATACAGAATGAGGTATCTCACTTTTCCGCCCCATAGCTTTTTAGCGCGTTCATAACCTGCATTCCACAGCATTTTTCCGATGCCTTTGCTCCTGTAGTCCTTGGATACCGCTATCCCGAACTCTGCAAGATGACTCTCTCTACCATTCTTTCTTTCTATACGCGCTGTGCCGACGATCCTCCCGTCCGCTTCGGCAACAACAAAAACCAGCTTGCCCTTCTTCATCTTCTCCAGCTGTTCCTTCAACCACTTTCTCTCCTCTCGCAACGTCATCTTTCTATCATAAACCAGATATGTTCTCTCCTCCATCAGCTCGTTAAAGTACTCAAGAAGAAGCTTGGCATCATTCATTTCTGGTTCGCGAATCGTTATTCCAGTCATGACGAAATTGTGGGTTGCATCATTAATAAATTTAAAGGTTGAACCGGCAAAAACATTCTTGCAGAAGATTGGATATTGTGCGCCGGTGGTCTAGTGGTATGACAGCGGCCCCCCAAGCCGCTGACCCGGGTTCGATTGCTGCGGAAGAAACTCCCTCACATTTCCGGCTGTTCCGCAGCAGGAAATCCCGGCCGGCGCACCAAAATCAATAAATACCACTTAATATCAAAACCATAACTATGAAACTCTCCCGTACCAAAGCCACGTTGAAAGAAGAACCTATTTTTAGAATACTTCTCTTCATTTTCATATTGTTTCTTCTTGTGGCATTCATCATAGGCCTGAATGAATTCTTAAGCAAGCTTCTCGAGTTCAAAATCGACCCCATAAGCCAGGCTTCAGCTCTAGCGTTAGCTTGCGCAATAAACAGTGAGGCTGCAGGATACATTAACGACTATACCTGTGAAAATTCAGAAATAACGAACAATGCAGGATCAGTAACGATAGAGCCTCTATACACATTTGATGATGCAATAAATGCAATAGAAGCTGGAAAAAACAACCCAACGGCGATGATGATAAGGGATATGAAAAGAGTTAAGAGAAAGGTTGAGAACATTGTAACAGGATTATTTGGAATCGAGCTTGCCTATGCTGAGGAAAAACCCGTTGCTTACAGGTTCGGTAATAGTGTTGTTGTGTGTGCGAACAGCACATTGCTATCAAAAGATGCTTTATGGAGCAATCCCGCCAGCAAGGATGAGAAGATAACTGAATACTATTCTCAACTGAACACACCAGAATTCAAGTGTAAAGTGTTCAATTTTGACTTGAAACAGCATGAAAGCGGGAAAGTTGAGTTCGGTGAGAGAATCAAACCAAAATATTACGACCCTGATGTCATAATTTATTACAATTCTTTTCCAGAGGGAGAAGAGCAGGCATGGCTCGAGTCTGAAGAAGCTGCAGACCTCTTCGGAAGTATGGTGCTTGCGGGATTTTTGAACGTTGGCGGCGGTATAGCTGGGAAGGCTTTTAAGGCGCTTAAAAAACTGAACTTTTTGGGCAGAATATTTGGAGGAGAAGGGAAGGTTCTATCCAGAATTGCACTAAAAAGCTGTACTGAGGGCTTGGAAGGATTTGCCAAGACGCTACGAAAGGATGGAGACGAAATCCTGGCGGAGAGTTTTGAAAAGTGGTTAAAAAATAAAGGCGTGAGTGAAAACGTTGCCAAAGAAGCAGCCGAAAAGCTGCAAAATGCTATTAGAAATGGAGAGGACGGAAGTGTTGTTTTTCGAGAAATTTTTGGAGATCTTAACACTAAAGGTTACACTCTAAGCATAAAAGAAATGGGAGATCAATGGAAAAGAATCTATGAAATAGTTAAGGGGGTAAAAAGTGGTGAGTTAGATAGCAAGTTGGCAGTGGTAGTTCTAAAAACAGATAACAAAATAGCATCGACAATCGCGAAGGACTTACCGGAAGAAACCTTGGAGAAGATAAAAAATGCTGGAAGTAAAGAAGAGGCGATGGGTATACTCAAGGATGCTCTAAATGATGAAACTACATACCAAGCGCTCAAAAATAATATAAGAAAGTTAGCCGATCAATATGGCTTCATGGGTCAGCGAAAATTAAGTCCGGAATTTTGGAAAGGGGTGGGGAAGAATTTCCCGGAGGTTATGAAGTTTCTGGCTTACCGAGAAGGTGCACATTTCTCCTTCTGGATGCTGGAAGCGCTTGATGATACCGGACTTGCGGATCAGATCATACCGGAAGATTCTTACTGGGCACAAGTTGCGAAAAACTCTTATGAGTGCACAGCTCTGACAGGCAGTGGTAGACCTTTCAAGAGATTTTCGACCTGTGCTCTTGCTGCACTCCTCTATACCACTCAGCAAATAGACATGGCACTCAAAGTCAAGGAGTTGCCTTCTGACTATAACACACTTCATGTTTACTCCCCTCAAAAAGTGTTCCTGCTGGACATTCTCACGGCTTCCGCCAGCCCGGAGAGGGCAACTCAAACCATAAAGCTGGTGGATGAAGTCAGACCTTATTTTGTGGAGATCGACAAGGGAGGTTCAAGTTTAAGAATGTATTTTGCCGCTCCCTGCAAAGCGGACTTGCTGGTTTCAAAAACCGCCACAAAAGAATGTGCTGTCACTAGATTTGATAGACATGTGTGTGCGGAATATGTCAAAACAAAGCTTAATTGTGACACCGAAAAAATTCCTGAAGATATTAAAACGCATACTGAATTAGTTCTATTCGATGACTCACACTCTGATGACGAGGTGCTTGATGACCTCCAAAAATATTATCAAGACCATGTAATCGACCACGTAGTAACAAAAGATGATAATAATGAAACTCGAAAAATGTATGAGGAGTGCGCGGCATTAATCCAAATGTGTAATTTGTTACCTTATTCTGGTGCGGACTGGAGTTGGTTTACCGATTTCGTGAATCCGTTCACACCACCTCCAAGAGACATATGTGCCTCTTGGCCTAAATCCTGTGTTTATGTGGCTAAAGTTACTGGTGCTGGAGGAATAATAGTAGAGAATGGTATGCCCTTACCCATAAGAGAGGAAGTTTACTGTGTGGGAAAGACACCAGAGAATAATCCGATATGGGGTATTTTTGAGCCCACCGGTCGTGCCAATAACGAACTCTATGATTACAGCTCCTTTAAGCATTGGCTTGGAGAAGATGTTGATATCCTCCCGACTAACGTTAAGGTCAAAAGAAGCTGTAATCCACCCAATATCTTCACAAGTGCTTTAGACGGTATTGTGCCTCAACAGCTAATTGATAAAACCACTCACCCCGTAATCACGGTTTCGGTTGTTCGAGCTCCAACAAACACTGACAACTTCTGTTACTATGGAAGCGGCACCCTTCAAGAACAGGCTTTGAAATTGGGTGTTAGCGCTTTCATGACTGCGGTTAACGTAGTGGCAGCGTACTTTACCGCTGGTGCGTGGCTTGCGGTGGCAGAATTTGGAATGGGTATGGCGGAGGAATGGGCATATGCACAAATAGATGCCATGTATTACTGGCCCAACAACCCTTCCTTACCCGTCTCTTAATTCATTCCAAAGCTCTTAACATCCGGTAGTAACTGTCTGCAAGATTCTGATAGATTTCCATGTCTTTTTCAAGCTCTGTCCTCACCCTGCTTTTATCCTCCTCTATCCTTCGTATTTTTCCTTCACTTATTTTCTCTCCACCCATTTTTCCGAGGATGTTGTAGACCAGCCAACCTGCAGTACCGCCGATTATGAATCCGGGAATCGCGACCGCTCCATATGCTAGTGCTGGAATCGCACCCGTAACACCTGTGTGTTTGTAAGCTTCAAATCCTGCCTTCAAGCCCCACTTGAGCACATCTGTCTGTGCGAGGAGCGCTGTGGATAATGTTCCGACACCGAGAATCGTTCCGGCAGCAATAGGTGCCGCCAGAAGTTCCATGGTCTCACGTCTCAGTCTGGTCTCCATTTCTGGGTCTGTACTGAGAATGCGGTATTTCTCGATAAGAGGATCATCCGTGTGCCCTACAAGCTCGCTCCACTTACCCCAAGTGTGTAGAGCTTTCTCCTTATATTTAGGATTGTCACGGAATCCGTGAATACACAGAAGGTATATGTCTTTAGCCGTTGTTCCTTCTTTCAGCTCTTCATACGGGCTGTAGGACATATGATAAAATGGATTCTGAAAATAATATTCTGCCCAGATAGCAGGAAGTAATCCGCGCAGCTTATCTTGATCCGTGTCTTTTACCTTTTCTTCATAAATTTTTTTATCCTTCATACTTTCCTTACCAAAAACTCTCAAAATTATATTTTCGGGACCCAAGGTTTTAGCTATAGATAATGGGTTATCAATATAGTGTTCAACGAACTTTTTCTTTTCTTTAGGGATAAAATCTCTGATAAGGTAGTTTAGATAATATTCTACTATCTCGTCATCATCCCATCTTGAAGAAGCAAGTCCTGCTGCCGGAACTTCTGGAGGTAGTGAATATACTTTACCCTCTACAACGAAATATCCGCTATCACGGTATGAGTTAGCTTTTTTCTCATCTTTAACTTCTTTATCAGTAATTATATACTCAGGCAACCTATGCACTTCGTATTTTTCCTCTGTTTCCTTAAATAGTGGTGGAAGCTCCATAGCCTGCATATGCATCACCCGTAACATTCACACGATTTTTGTTGGAGGTAATCATGTAAGATGAAATAACCATCGATAATGTGTTCATGAATCTCTTTACCCAGTCCTTCCATATTCTCAAAATCGTCACCCTGCTTGCCCTTTAATTTCTCCGTTATTCTCTTGTACCAAGGTATATCGCCCAAGAATTGGCGTATGACCTCCACATACTTGTCTTTGTACCTCGCTCCCTTGCTCATCTCAGAACACTCTTTCAAAACCTGAATTCGATATTCTTTGTTTCTTTTGAATTCCAATAAATTCTGGATATAAATTTCTTCAGGATCCAAAGCATCTAGACCCACAGCTTTTGAGCATGCCTCAATGACCATTAGTGGAAGAGAACCTCTGTTTTTGACATCATACGTTCTACTTCCTAAATGATTCCCAAATCTTCGCGCGACCTTTTTATAAATGCGCTCAAAATGCTTATCCTCAAAAAGGGATGCTGCAAAACCAGCAGAAAGTATTTCTGGATGTATCACACCAGACTTGCTCTTTTCAGAATAGGTTTTGTGTTCATTTTCAATAAATGGAGATTTCGATACAGGCACCGGGATTAAAACATACATGATTTTAATTTTATTTACCCGATCATCATTCATAATTTCACCGCTTGATAGTTACACTTTAAATTTTTAAAACATTAGAATTCACCCTTCAGAGAATACCGTCAATCAACGAATTACTTTCTCCCGTACCTCCTGAACAACCCTACTAGATAAGAAGCCCAGAAAAGGTAAGAAAGTGTGAAACCCACAATGCCAACAACATAACCTCCAATGAGCCAGTAACGGTGCTGATAAAGTGCGGTTACTATTCCGGAGATTGAACCCACCATAAGCTGCGGGTTTTGTTGTGCTGCGCCACCCAGCTGCTGTAAGAGTGGTGATATGGCTGGAGAGAGCTTCATGACCAGCACAACACCAACCGGCACGAGAAATGCGAGCACAACAGAGAGCGAGACCGCGACCCCCACAAGATAGGAGATCAGAATCTCGACGGGATTGTCCTTAAAGGCACGGTAGGATTTCTTGATGGAACTCAGGATGCCTTCCTTCTTCAGCACGGCATATGGCACAGCAAGCAAAATGGTCAGTGTGAGAACAATGGAATAAACGTCATAAACAAAGCTTCCGGCAGTCAATGACACCTTCTTGACCAGCTCGGATAGTATTGCACCGGGAAGCATGAGCAAGGCGGAAACGATAGCTATGCCTATCAATGTGGGCAGCCGATAAAACCCGTAAACGAAGTGATCAAGAAACCTTCCCTCTTTTTTGGTGCGTCTCATCTCATCAAATCCCACCAGCACTGCAACCGTTATGACATAGCTGAGGAGCCAGTATATGATAAATATCACTCCCAAGTATACGAACTGCGTCATTAGAATTCCGGCTGTGTTCGTGCCTGCAGCAAGCCCGATCCCCATTTCTTGAGCGATGCTCAGTTGGAGAAAAGAAGGAACCATTTTTAATGCTGTGTAAATCATCGCCGAGAAAAACACGAGATGAAAAAGATAAACTATCACAAAACTCCTGCTGTGGATCGCATGCTTGAAAGACGTTGCCACATTATCCTTCAAAAATTCTCCAAAGCTCTGCTTTTTTGCGGGCATTACCTTTAATTGCACCCAAAGATATATATAAAAGTTTTTCTCCGCTCATGCCAGATACATGGACAGCTCGTTATCATTCAAAACTCTCCATAAAAAAATCATACTTGCAATGCTTATTCTGTCCATCTTTGTTTTTATAGTTGCTCTCTCTTCCCTTTACGTGCAGGAACATGTGTACGAAGGAGATATTTGCGCCTGTGCCATTCCCGTTTACCTCTTTATTCCTTTCATAGGGGTGCTCGGCCTTTTCATAGGCACCACGACCTACTACCTTCTTTCTCCCCGCTTCAGAAATGAAACGCAGCAAAAGAAGCTATTGCTTAGCTTGCTCAGAGATGATGAGGCCAGAGTTATGAAGATCTTGCTTGAAAGCGGTGGAGAGAGTACACAGGCAAGGATAGCAAAGCAGGCAAGGCTTGATAAGCTGCGCGTTTTCAGGGCTGTGCAGAGGCTGGAGAAGAGAGGGGTGGTGAGCAGGGAGAAAGAAGGGAAGGTTGTGGTTGTTAAGCTAGCAGAGAATTACAGGAAGCTGTTCTTTTCAGAGTAATCTTGTCAGAATTTTTTCGAATAAAGGAAGATAAGAGGCTTCATATTCAACAAGAGGAACGAGCCTTGATACAGAATTCATAACTCTCATGTCGTGCGGAATTGTGGCTATGATTTCCGCATCATATCTCGATGCCATGGTCTCTATTTCCTTTCGCCATCTCTCGCTCAGCCCGGCTTTATTTATCACCACGCTCTTTTCCATCCTGAAGTGTTCCGCCAGCATGAGCATCCTTTCCATGTCGCTGACGCTTGAGGGTGTGGGCTCCGCAACGATGAGAGCGTGATCCATGAACGCCATGGATGCTATCACGGGACATCCTATACCTGCGGAAGCATCAACAATGAACAGGTCAGCATTTATATTTCTTGCAAGCTCGAGAGCTTTCTTCTTCACATCCACCACTATTTTACCACTTGCTGACTCTCCCACGTAAAGCTCACCGAAAACCAGCCAGAGATTTGGGCTTAGCTTTCCCCACCCCACTCTACCGTTTCTAACAGCCTTTATTTCTATGGCTCCAGCTGGACACACAAGCTGGCATGCTCCGCAACCCTCGCAGTAAATCTTCTTGACCTTCGGTAGCTTTTTCTTGTTGTCCCACTGCATGGCATTAAACTGACACGCTTCAACACACCTCCCGCAGTTGATGCAGCGCTGCTCACCCACACATGCCTTCTCCGACGTGCTGACCTCCACAAAATCAAAGCCATCCATATTATCTTTCCCCAGAATCAGCTTCAAGTTGGGAGCGTCAACATCACAGTCAGCCACCACCACTTTACAATGCTTTGCTGCCGTCACCGCGAGGCTTGACGCGATGGTTGTTTTGCCCGTCCCTCCCTTTCCGGATGCAACCACAACTTTCTTCATCCCTCCTCACCCGAAAGCTCCGCAAGCTTCTCCACAGCTTTTGCGATATCCCCTATACCTTCCATCTTTTCCACATCTCCTGCCACATAGAGTCTAACGGCTTCCGTGGAGTAGGGTAAAGTACAGATTACAGAAAATGGTACGCTACCCATTACTCTCTTCTCATCTTCCTCCCGCTTTACAGACCTGTTGATGACAACATGAGCATCCACACCTATAATTTTGATTAGCTCCGCAACTCGCTTCGCATCTTCAACACCGAAAGGTGTCGGCTCCACAACAAGCAAGGTGTGATCGCATCCCTCGAGAGCTGCAGCCACGTTGCACTTCACGCCGGGAGCTGCATCCACCACCACAAAATCGAAATCACGCTTTACAGCTTCAACCTCCCTCATCAGCTCTCTGACAACAGGTGTCGGCTCCTCCTGTCCCACCTCTAACTCTCCGGATAGCAAAACCAGCCTGTCATTTTCGATCACGCGCTTCCTTATCGTTCCCATCACAACTTTTTTCTCCCCTATAGCTTTGGTGGGACACACAATGAAGCATGCCTTGCAGCCGTTGCACTGCTCTTCTATTAGGAGAGGAACTCCTTCTTTTCTCCTGAAAAGCGCGTTTTTTCTGCACACTTCCACACACCTGCCGCATTGGATGCATCGCTTCTCATCTATCTCGGGAAGCGTGGTGCAAACGTCCCTCACCTTCTCAAGCTCTCCTGCCTTCAAAAGGATGTGGAGGTTTGGGCATTCAACATCCGCATCAACCGCAAGTACCCTGTACTTTCTTGCCAATATTTTGGAGAGAGCTGCGGCTACCGTTGTCTTGCCAACACCACCCTTACCTGAAACAACACATATCGTAAAGGGCATCGAACACACACCGCACTTTCCACTTCAGTGATGAGTACACCCTCCCTCAAATTTATTCAAGCGGTCGAGATTTTTGAGGATGTCTCTCGCTATCGTGTACTCTCCTGTGAGAACCTGCACGCCTGCTTCCTCAAGCATGCATCTCGCTTTGTAACCCATTCCAAGCACATAAACGGCATGCACACCTCTCTCTATGAGAAAGCTCGCAGGGCTGCAGACTCCTTCCTCCTCCTTCTCAAAATCAACCACCTCAAAACTTCCGCTTTCCGTATCATATATCAGAAAGAATCTCACCCTTCCGAAGTGCTCCGCAACTCTTGAATCAACCCCCTTATTTTCCTCAAGCGGTATGGCAATTTTCATTCGCATCACCTCACTCCTTTTCCTTTGTGGGCGTATCCAGTTTTTCAAGCTCATCCTTCATGAAAAGCTTCACAGCCTCTTCAGCGGTAGAGCCTTTTGCCCTGTAAACATCCTTACCCTCATCCTTCAGGACATGAAACGCTATCTCTCCCATCTCTTTAGTTATGACTGCATCAAACTCGACATTTTTCAGCAGCTGTTTTGCGGCAGCTAATCCCGCTCTCACCTTCTTTTGTTTTTGCAAGTTCTTGACAAAATCAAGCAATTTCATTTTCCCCTTCTTTTTTTCAACCTCAAAGATGAGGAACCCTTCAGCCCTTCCGAAGTGTTCTGCAAGTTTTGAATTCATTCCCTCATTCCCTGTAACGGGCACGATAACTCTCAACTTCTCTTTCTCATACGGCTCGAGATGCACCACAAGATGCTCTATCTGCGGCACCTCTTCCATAACTTTCCTCTCAACCTCGTCAGCAATGCTGTGGGCTTTTTCGACATCAAGCTTTGGATCCGTAATTATGGTTACCTCCCCAAATATGAACGGGCCCGCCTTTCTGAGACGCATGTCCCTATAACCAACTATGGCGGGCATGCTCTCCAGAACTTTTCTTACATTTTGCTCCATCTTCCTGCTAGGGCTGACATCCATCAAAGCCATGATGCTTGAATACACATTTTCAAAAGCGAGCTTGAAAACCAGCAGGCTGATGAGGATGGTAACTGCGCTTTCAACGAACGCAAGTCCTGCTGACGAGAGCAAGATGGAAACCAGAACCATGCCCGAAGAAAAGACGTCAAGCAATGCTTCTTTTGAGGTGGCAGAGATGGCATCCGATCCCGTCAGCAATGCTGCCCTTTCCTCATACTTGGAAAGGATATAAGAGAGCACCAGAGATATAGCTGCAACAACCGAAGCCAGCGGAACCATGTTGATGGCTGCGCCTTCCTTCCACCTGTGCAATGCCCCACCAACCAGTTCGTACGCGCCGTACATTATGATTACCGAAACGAAAAGCGCTGCCAGAGATTCGGCCTTGTAATAACCGTACGGAAACCTTTCCGAGGGAGGTCTTGTAGCAAGCTTTATGCCTAAAAGCACGGCAAGCACCGCGGAAAGATCCACAAGGGTATGGAGCGAGTCCGCTACAAGCACGGGAGCGTTGGCAATGATTCCAACTGCAAATTTCAGGGCAGCAAGCAGCAATAGAGCTACGGAAACGTTACGCATAGCCCTAATTCCCTCACGTAAAGCAGCGTGTCTGTTCTTCACCATCTCCACCCTCTCCCTGCTCCAAAGCCCCTTACTCCTCTCCATCCTCTTCCGAACCTTCCAGGCACAGCTTCAACCATCTCGCTCAGCTCGTTTCTAACCAGCTTTTCAACATTATCCTTTACCGATGCCTCCACCCCGGCATAAACCTTCACTCCCGATGCTCTCAGCACATCATAGGCTTTAGGCCCGATTGAAATGGTTATGAGTGCATCACAGCCAGCATCCACCACCTTCTGGGATGCCATTATGCCCGCACCACCCCTCGCATACTCGGCTGGGTTCTTTTCCGCGTTCCATGAGGTTATGTTTCCTCCATCATCCACCTCCACAAAAACAAAGTAAGGTGCTCTGCCAAATACAGGACATATCCTTACCTCAAGACCCTCTCCTGTTGCTGGAACACAGATTTTCATGTAACCTCACCCCCAAAATTTACTCCCACTTCCCAACCATCCTGCTGCCGCACTTGGGACAGATTTCTGATGAACATGGCCTGCCCCTAACATGCACCACCTCATATCCGCAGTTAGGACAAACACATTTAGCCGGAGGTCCAGCTCTCATTCCTCTACCCCTCCCCCTCCAGAAAGCGAAATTCCATCCTCTACCAAAACATCTCCATCCGCGCATTCTTCCAAGACCTCTCCCCCAAGGCATAAAACATCACCCCCATACAATTTTGTGAAGTGATTCAAACTCGCCGCTCCCGCAGGATGGACAAGTAACATCCACGACTCTCCTGCCGTGCGGTATGGTGAATTCGTGCATACAGTTTCTGCATCTGAATCTTCTCGCGTTGATGAGCTTCACATTTTCATCCAGCTTTATTGCCTTGCCGTTGATCATCGCATCGGCAATTTTCCTCCTCGCTTTTGTGAGTATGCGATGAAATGTTGGTCTTGAGATGCCCATCTTTTCTGCGCATTCCTCCTGATCCAGCCCCACCATGTCCTTCAGCTTGATGGCCTCAAGTTCATCCATGCTAAGTTCCACAATTTCCAAATCGCTCGTTGGAATGCCACGTGGCTTGAAGAACAGCACTCCTGGCATCTCTCCTATCATCCTGCACTTCTTCCTGCGGGGCATATTATGAACATATGTTCATAATTTTAAAAAGGTTATTCATAACGTCCATCAAAATTTTTGAAAACGCGAGAGAATTTGGGTAGGAGATGGCGAAGAAAACTCTGTTATTCCAAACATATCTGTTGAAAATTTAAAACTTGCGGATTTTTACTTCATTTTCATGGCTGAGATAAGAGAGATAACCTCGCCTTACCACATAGCAAAGCAGCTTTATGCTGAGGGGAATTACAAAGCGGCAAAAGACCTTTTTCTTAAGTATGTTGACGAACATCCCGACGATCCAGATGGCTGGAAATGGTTAAGTGACTGCTTTCATGAGCTCGCCCAGAACACTCCACGAGAAAAGCTAAAATATCGCATTAATTATCTTCACGCATCAATGGAATGTTTGAGGAGGGCTATGGAGGAAGAATTGAAAATTAGTAGGAAAGAACGGTTGCTTCGTAGGAGTGTGGAATACAGGATTTTTGGCTTCACTTCTTGCTATCCGAGAAGAACCTTTTTATGAGCTCTGCTGGATTTCTTGACACTATGAATCTTGTTTCAGCAGGGAAGCACTTTCTGTAGTTTGCCCAGAGATAACGCTTGTCCATATAAACCACAACCGCTTTATCCTTCTCACTCCTTATGGCTCTTCCAGCTGCTTGCTGCGCTTTTATGACTGCGGGATAGGTGTAGGCATAATCCCATCCCTTGCCAAATTTAGCATCATAGTAGTTTATCATCGCTTCGGTCAGCAAATCCGGTTTTTCGAGTGGCAGCCCCACCACGATAACACACTTCACCACGTTGTTCGGAAAGTCAACACCCTGATCGAAGCTGCCACCCATCACACCAAGCAGGCATGCTCCTCCCTGCTCAGCTGCGCTTACAAACTCATGGAATAGCTGCGCTTTCCTGCTCTTGCTCATCCCCTGCTTCTCCAGAAGCACCTTCTTTTCAAGCGAGAGCTCAACCATTCTTGCGATGGTGTCGCGGAGCTCATAGCTCGGGAAGAAAACGCAAACGTTGTCAGGAGTGGCATTAACTACTGAAATGATGTATTTCGCTATTTTCTCGAAGTTCCTTTCCTCCCTTCTGTTGTACTGGGTTGTAACATCATCCACCACGATCTCAAGCTTGTTGCTGCGCGGAAAGTGCGACCTCAGTTTCAATCTGACTGCATCAAGTTCCGTTGCGCCGAGCACATCTGCATACATTTCAAGCGGGAGCAAGGTGCCGGACATGAGAATTGTGGCATGCGCTTCCTTAAACACCTCCGAGGCAATGGGAGCGGGGTCAAGGCAGTGAAGCGTGAGAACATAGTTGGTTCTGCCCTTTCTGGTCAGCTTCTTCTCCGCTATTCTGCAGTAGATTGGAGCTTCATCCTTCCACCTCCTCAAAAATGATGCAAACCCGCCAACATATGAGCGCTTTTTCTCCTCCCTGACCTCGTCAGCCACCTCCTCCATGTAGTCCAGCAGCTCTTCCAGATCAGCACCACTATTTTCAGCTGCATCGAGCAGCAAACTTCTTCCAACGTAAAGCTGAGGTGTTCCGGATTTCTCCAGCTTTTCCTTCAGCTTCTTTTTCACATGCGTTCTGATTGTGGCTATGATCTCGGCCAGATCGTCGTAGCCAAAAACCTCCGCTTCTCTCTCAGCTCTTTTCATTGCAAGCAGGCTTGTTGATGATGACATGAGTTCCCTTATCCTTGCTGGCAAGTTGTGCGCTTCATCCACCACAAGAACAACATCCTCCAGCTTCGTGTTGCTCCTGCCGAGGAAGCTCTTCCTTATTCTTTCATGGAAGATATGATAATAGTCTCCTATCAGCAGGTTGGCATTTCTGGCTGCCTGCATGAGGATCTCATAGGGGCACAGGTCATCGCAAAGTTCATAGACCTCTTCCGCATAGAGTACATCTCTCCTCACGCTTTTTATCATGGCCTCAGCTTTCTTGGTAAGCCCTCCACTTCTCCTGTTCCACGTGTTGTTGTAAAAAGGGCAGGCCTCGTTTCTCTTCAGAGCTCTGCAGTACTCGTTGAACTCAGCGGAGCTCAGCTTTTCTATTCCCTCCATCCTGCAAAGCCACTTCTTACCGATCACATCCACAACTTTCAGATTCACGTTGGCACGAGCATTTATCCTTCTGACTGTATCAATAGCTATCTTGTGCTGCGTGTGCCTCGGAGTTAAAAACACAACTCTCTTGTCATGCTCCACCGCATATTCCAAGGAAGGAGCAAGCGAAGCTGCGGTCTTTCCTATTCCGGTTGGAGCGTGCACCAGCAGAACTTTCCCCTGCTCGCACGCATCCCTTACAGCTTCCACCATATCCTTTTGTCCGGGCCTGATCGTTGAGAACGGGAAGAAGCGCATGTTGAAAAACTGCAGAGGGAACATTTTTAAGGTTAGCAGAACATGGATGCCGAAAGGAAAACCCAGCTTACACTCTCCCCGTTTCTCTGACCTTTTGAGCGCGGTTGGTAGATTTTTAAAATTTCCCTCGCTAATTTCAGAAAAGCTGGAAAAATGCTTAGAGGTGGTCGGATGAACAATGGAGTTAAGATGGTCATAGGTATCCTGCTGATGGCTGCTGGCATCTATTGGTATATCGGTAACATCCCGTACTTTGGAGCGGCACTCTGGAAAAGCCTCAAGATAGTGTTTGAGGGCGTCTTCGGAGCATTCCTGTTCTTCATGGGCATGCTTGTAGCGTGGATAGCGTGGGATGATTACAAGATGAACAAGCTGCTGGAGGAAGAAGAAGCCGAGCTGGAGGAGGTTGAAGCCGAGGTTGGGGAGAAGAAAACAAAGAAAACAGCAACCAAAGCAAAAAGCACAACCAAGAAGAAAAGCACCTCTTCCAAGAAAAAGTGATTGAGTATAGGGCATACTGCTTCACGAAGTCGGCGCAGTTAAATATATAAATGTTGCGGAGGATGAAGAAAGTTTGTCAGTTGTTTATGGAGTGATGTTCTATGGGCATGTACCAGTACGTCAGAACCCTGTGGAAGAGACCGAAGGAAAGCTTGGGCAAGCTATGGCAGGAGAGATTGATAAAGTGGAGGAGAGAACCTGCCGTGGTTAGAGTTGAGAGACCCACAAGAATAGACAGGGCAAGATCGCTCGGCTATAAAGCAAAGCAGGGTGTGGTTGTTGTCAGGGTACGTGTTAAGAGGGGTGGAAGAGAGAGGCCGAGACACAGGCAGGGTAGGAGACCAAAGAGATACGGTTTCGTTCTGTTCAGTCCGAAGAAAAGCTTGCAGTGGATAGCTGAGGAGAGGGCAGCAAGGCACTATCCAAACCTCGAAGTTCTGAACAGCTATTATGTGGGGGAGGACGGACAGTACGTGTGGTATGAGGTGATAATGCTCGACCCACACCATCCGGCCATAAAGAACGATGAACAGCTCGGATGGATAGCGGGAAAGGCGCACAAAGGCAGGGTGTTTAGAGGGCTGACCTCAGCGGGCAAGAAAGCCAGAGGATTGAGAAACAAGGGTAAAGGTGCTGAGAAGGTAAGGCCGAGCATAAGAGCAAATCAGGGCAGGGGCAAGTAAACCCGGGTTCATCCTTTTTAACCTTTCCTCACAATACTTTTTCTCCATGAAGGTTTTTGTTGTGCATTATTCCGAAATAGGGTTGAAAGGAGAGAACAGGGAATTCTTTGAGAAAAAGCTGGTGGAGAACATCAACAGGAAGGTGAAGGGGGCCGGCGCGCTGGCAAGGAGAAGGTTTGGAAGGATAATAGTGGAGATTAGAGATGAAAGCAAGGCTGATGAAATTGCGGAGAAGCTCAGCAAAACTCCGGGCATAAGATATTTCGCGCTGGCAAGGGTTTGCAAGCTGGATATCGAGGCGATCAAGAAAGCTGCAGTAGCCATTCTCCAGGACATGAAGTTCAGCACGTTCAAGATAGCGGCATCACGCTCAAACAAATCCTTTCCATACAACTCGATGGAGATCAACAGAATGGTTGGGAGTGTGGTGGTGGAGAAGCTGGGCAAGAAGGTGAAGATGAAAGAGCCGGATGTTGTGGTGCACATCGAGATATGTGAGAAGGAAGCGTACATCTACACGGAAAGAATTGAGGGTGTTGGCGGTCTGCCGGTCAGCGTTTCCGGCAGGGTGGTGTCCCTGCTTTCAGGCGGTATAGACAGCCCTGTTGCATCATTCCTTCTCATGAAACGCGGATGCAAAATTGTTTTTGTCCATTTCTTCAATGAAACGCTGCACAGCAGGGAGGTGAGGAAGAAGATCGAGAGCATTGTGAGGGTGCTTGCAGAATTTCAGGGCGAGAGCAAGCTCTACATGGTGAATTTTGGAGATGTGCAGCGCGAGATAATAAAGGTTGTGCCCGCCTCCTACAGAATGATAATCTACAGGCGGTTCATGATGAGGATAGGTGAAAAAATAGCGAGAAAGGAGGGAGCAAACGCGCTTGTCACCGGAGACAATGTGGCGCAGGTAGCATCGCAAACTCTGGACAATCTTGCAGCGATTTATGAAGCTACAGGCATGCCCGTGCTCACACCGCTAGCTGGCTTTGACAAGGAGGAAACCATAGATCTTGCAAAAAGGATCGGCACGTACGAAATTTCAATTCAACCATATCCCGATTGCTGCTCGTTCATGATAGCGAAGCATCCCGAAACAAGGGCAAAGCTGGAGGTTGTGAAGAGAATAGAGGAGAATATGGATGTTGAAGGGCTTGTGGAAAAAGCGCTTGAAAACACGGAGCTGGTGACGATCGGGAGCAAGAGAGAGCAGTGAAGATCACCTTATTTTTCTGAGAGAGGGAAATGCATCGATGTACGCTTTCTTGAGATCGGGAAGCAGTTTGAGGAAGAAATAGAGAGCTACCAGCAGCAACATGTAGATCACAAGCCTGTCAATCACAACCAGCTTAAAGCTTGCCGGTCTTTCCGCTGTCACAAGAGCGCGGTGCAGCGAGACAACCTTACCCAGCTGCGGTATCTCCATCTTCACCGGCTTTATTCCCTCCTTCAGCTGTATGGTTATTGTTCCCTTACCCTCCTCGCCAAGCTGCACACTCTTCTCCTCCACCACCGGCATATTTCCAATGAATCGCTCACCTGTAGCTTTATACACTGCCGCTTCTTGCTTAGCTGCCATATAGCTACCCGTTCCGGAAAACAGCCATGAAATAACGAAAAACAGAGCAGCTATGACAATTCCCGTAGCAAGAAGAAACTTTATAACCCTCCACGTCTTCTTTATTTCCTCCGTCGGCAGGTTGCGCTTAACAAACGGAAGCAGGCAGATTGCAAGCCATATCAGGAAGAGCTGCTGGGAGATGAAGTATATGGCTGCGGAAACGACATAAAACATGAGAAGCTTCCTCTTATCGTTCCACAGCGCGAGTCCAACAAGAAGCACTGCTATGGTGAACGCCACAACAAACTCAAGAGCAGGAAGCTCGCTTGTAAATCTGTCCCCTCCAAAAGCTGCCAGAACGTAAACGTCCTTGGGCAGGTAAACATCGACAGCCATTTCGGTTGTTGGAACTTCTGTGGATGGGATGGGCAAGCTGATCAAATCAATAGGTAGAATTCTTGACATGCTCGTGAAATACATGATTTCCATATCTCCTCCATACCTGCTCTTCGGAAAAGCGAGATAAAGGTCATCATCTTCAACCGTAAGCCTGAGCGACTTATCGTTAGCTTCAGCATATAATGGCGTGCCTTCCAGCTCAAACTTTATGAAATCCATACCGCTGTTCTTGTAGCGGTACTCGCAACTCGTCAGTGCAGCACCATCCTTATTTATGGCTTGCGTACATTTTGCCCTATCAATAGTTGCGGCAAGAGCAGGAAGTTTCTCAAGCTCCTCAACCTCAATAGTCATGGCTTGATGCCCGCTGAGCAGAAAGACCCTGCCGTTAGGATATTGCATGGGAAATGGTGCTTCACTCACATCCAGCTCCGTTGCATATGTCCTGATTGTGAGCTTCTTTTCCGGCACTGCCTCCACAATCACTTTCATATAGCTGTCTATCGGGTTTGTGAAGCGGATAGAATTGCATTCCCCGCAGGAGAACACACCTTCCAGCGTGATTATTGCCTTCTCGCACGGCAGCTGGAAGGTTATGCCTTCCTCGTTCTTGTTCCAGCTGGAACCAGCGCAGTTATCCACGTCAATGATGTTAACAAGCTCGCCGTTGTTCAGAGGTATTGATAGCGTGCCTATAACCCCTCCATATCCCGCAACCTCGAACACGTACTTGAACCTTACAGTATTTGTGCTTTCGACAGTTATCTTGCCAGAGCCAGTAACAGAGATGTACCTTTCCACGAAAGTTTTCTTGAGGGTGATTGTCTTGTTCACCACACCGTAAAACTCCGGACCGTTTATCGCATAGCCATGTTTAAGCCGGAACTCCAGCTTGTTTATTGGTCCGGGGAAAAACAGAATGTTATCGCCGCTCCTCACTTTTATCCTGCCTTCAAGATGGAAGGAGGGCGTATCAACAACCACAAAATACCCCCGCTCGTCAAAAAACACCTTTCCTTCATTTCCGTTGATTGTCACGCTTTCAACAAGAATGTCGGAGGGCTTTCCTGCTATGTAAACCTTTGCCTTCCCTCCGGTTTCAGCCGCATAACCTTCTGCGCTAAAATACAGCATGCCCTCAAATAGATCGCCACTGATAACCATTTTTTCGAGGTTTGCTGGCGCGAATTCCTCAGTTTCGTTGATTATGATTATCTGAACCGCATGGGATGCTGGGAGAAATAGGATAAAAACAAATACGGAGATTAAAAGAGCGCTCATGATCGGTACTTTCTTCATGAGTAAAGGTTGGGGATTTCATCGTTTATATAATTAATGGTGAATTCTTGGCAGAAATCTGGTTCGGGCTGGTGCGGGGGGTGGGAGTTCCGGCCGCGTTAAGATCGGACTTGAAAACCCAGCCACCGAACAGCGGCCTTCGAACCCACGCAGGCACTGAGCCACGGAGTCCTAAGCCCCGCGCCTTTGGCCAGGCTCGGCAACCCCCGCATGAACGTAAGGAACATGAAGCATGATGGTGGTGCGGGGGGAGGGACTTCCAGCCATTTAAGCTGCCGAGGGAGGACGGCTTGACCAAGCTTTTGAACCCTCGAACCCACTAAGGGAATGGGCCACTGCGGCGCCACCTCTCATACACCGCGGCGGCTGCCCCCTCAAGGCAGCGCCTTTGGCCAGGCTCGGCAACCCCCGCACCCGGGCAGGAGAACGAAAAATATTTTACAGCGTTAACTTTTAAATTTTGCAGTACTTTCACGCCGGCTTCAACTCGAACTCGCAGACACCATCTCCTGCAGCAACGCATTTATTCTCCACGCATTCCCAATCTCCGCCAATCACCGCCTTGGCACCTCCCGCAAGAACTCCTGCAAGCGTGTGACACACGGGCTTGCCAACCTTACCGTAGGTGAATGCGTTGTAAGAATTATCAATTTCCAGCAGAATCCCTTCCTTCAAATCCAGTCTTAAAACCCTGACATTCCCAAAACCTCTTTCGGGTAGCTGCACAAGCTCTTCATGAAGAAGCAGCTTTGCACGGATGAATTTGGGAAGAATAGCAAGTCCAATAAACCTGAACCCCTGCTCCTTCACAACTGCCTCATAACTTATTTTCTTCACAACTTCGTACATTTTTCTGGAAGCAACAGCCCCGATCACCCTTTCAAATTCCCTCTGAAAGATCGCGGTAAAGCCACGTGGAATGATGAGAGACGAATCTCCCCTATAAATTATCTCACCACTGGATGGTTTCAGGTTTATATTCACATTTTTCAGGTGTTCTCTGGGCTTCTTCATCCTGATTTTAGGTACTTCGACAGCCACATTCTTTTCAACCCTTTCAAACCTGCAGGTCTTGAACTTAGTGGTTGAGGCGCACCTCGATTCTATAAAATCGACATTATCCTTTTCCTTCCTACTGAACCACCCTGCCAGAAATCCTGCAACGATATCGCATGACTTCTTGCCTATCTCGCTCCGATACATGGTCATGTAAGAATTTTTAACTTCCACGCTTCCATCTTTTTTAACCAGAGGCACACCCCAACCCATCCACGAAAGCACATCAATATCATCAAAGTACTTTGCAACAATCATGCCCGTTACCTTACCCACCGTGTAGAACATGGATTTAGCTACCGCGCCCAGAATGGCCTCGAACTCCCTCCTCAAGTCATTGTGAAACTTTCTGGTTGTTAACTCACACGAGATTTTATTCAAGTAAAGCTCGCCTATGAGAGGATCATATCGGTAATTAGGAGAATTCTCCGCCATCCAAATCACCCAGATAGAAATATTGCGATCGTCGTATATAAAGTTTGTGGTTGTGGTGGCTTTGGGACAAAATTAACCCAATAGCTAACCATAAAACCAAAACAAATTATGCAAGACAGTCCTTGCAAGCAAGCTCGTAGCAATTCTCTCATCCTTCCTGACCCTTAATCGAGAAGAAAACTTACGCTTATCAAAGGAAAACATGCTTTCAACTTTATTCCTTTTAAAATACTCACGCAAAAACCCGTAAACATCATCAGCAAAGCCATGCATAACTTCCTTCCATTTCTTACAGCCTTTAACAGAAGCATTCTTCTTGGGAATTAAATAAAGCTTAACATCCTTATCATCAAAATATTCTTTAACCACAGCGTTGCTTGAATAATATCTATCAAGCCTCACACTCTTAACATTAATGCCGAGCTTACTCATAATTTTCATGGCCTTATCAAAAGCATCCCTCTCCGACCTTTTACTGTAGCCATATCCAACATAAAGATTTGTTCTTAAATCGAGCAGAGCAAAGTAATAAACGAAATCCTTTCTTTGCTTTCCCTCATCCTCAATATCAGCATATTGCTTCTTAATGCTCAAGCTGTATCCAGTTCCATCTCCAGCAAGCTCAACATCATCTATAATCTTTTCCTTAACCATGAGAACGAATAAGTTGTGCAGGCTTAACTTAACAAGCTCATCATCGTAAGCTCTCTCAATGGTTTTATAACTTACATCAACTCCTGCCATTAAGGAAAAGATGAATATCATATCAGCAAGTTCTCTGTTGCTCAGATCGAATATTTCCTTTATAAGAATGATCAGGGCTTTGTCCTTGGCTGTAAGCTTCGGCTTTCTTCCCCTGTTGTTATCCTTAGCTATTTCTATATTCTCTGCAGCCCTTTCTATAAGATTTTTTAGCTCTCTCCCTGCCTGCTTCATCCTTAATGTTCTTCTCTGCTCATATGTACGCCAGTCTCTCCTGCTCTTATCTTCCCCGTATTTCTCTTTGTAATATTTGATTATTTTATCAAGTTTGTTTGTAATGTCTCTTATTTCCTCGGTTGTTATTTTTCTTTTCTTTTTATCCCCCATGCTGTATAATATGGTTTTTTATACGGAAATGTTTTAGCTAACTAATTTTTGTGGTATGGAGTTCTGATCTTCATAGCTCGAAAACTCAAGCTATGAATTTTGTCTCGAAGCCGCTTGGAGCCGTAAATTTTATAATTAAAAAAGCATAATGAGACTTAATGATAAACATTATGATGAACAGAAAGATCTTAATTATTGCAGGAACCGTAATTTTAATCCTTTTGATAATAGGCATTTTCCTCTGGCAAAATTTCGGGAATAATACCTTAATTATCGTTGGTGATAATGCTTCTGAGATTGAATTGCAAGCCGCAAACGAGATTACCTCTTATTTGGAAAATGAAACAGGGGATAAACCCTTAATAAAAAAATATTCTGAAATCACGGAGAAAGATAAAAGAAACCACAATTTAGTTGTTGTTGGCACGCCGAATTCCAATCTCATGCTGATAGAAGTTTATTCTATGGTTGATGTTTTGGAAGTTAATGATACATTTCCGGGAGAGGGTAAGGGTGTTTTGGAAATTTTGAGGAATCCTTGGAATAAAAATAAGGCGATGTTACTGGTTGAAGGGTGGGATGAGTGGGGGTGTATAGTGCGGGACTTGAACTAAACCCGATTGCACTGATTAAAAATGAAACCAGTGTAGTAATTGCTCCAAGCATTAAGGACAAGATCAGAATAGATGTTTTAGTTCTAACAGATGAACCATCAGATCCAAAATATGAGTTAAGTGGAGAGCCACCTAAAGTAGTGACTTTATATCAATTGATCGGATATAATAAAAGTACAAGAACGTTCGAGTCGATTAAAGAAATAGTTACAGCACCTTTACACCAGGTTGGCGAAGATAAATATTACGGGAGAATAATTGTTAACAAGAGCTTTTTATCATCAAACGAAACTTATTTCGTAGGTTATCCAACTCTGAACTATATTGTCAACCATAGTTGTGCTGTGATTAATCTAAATAAGAGTCTAAATTTAGTAGTGATCCACGACTGGGGTTTAAAAAATGTAAAAGTTCCATGCCAGGCTGAAGGATGTAGCGACGGTTCCATGTTAGTAGGAGGTGATAATACATGAATGTGAACTTTCAAAAGTTGGTTACTACTATAGAATTTTAGAGAGTATCTCGATGATAGAATGTCGTATGCAGTAGGACACAAGAGAACGAATAATACAAAGAAGGTCATTAATTGGCCTTC
Organism: archaeon; assembly: GCA_029258795.1. Taxonomy (GTDB): domain Archaea; phylum EX4484-52; class EX4484-52; order EX4484-52; family WAPT01; genus WAPT01. The sequence continues at coordinate 60,455 of JAPDKB010000002.1, read as the reverse complement.
AAGATTTCACCTCCTCTACAAAACCATTATTTTTATCTACTAGAAGTTTGATACAGCCTCCTTCAATTAGCCAGTAATCTCCAAAATCCGACACTTTCAGCTTAAAACTATCCTCAGGAATAGTTTGACATCGTTTTATCAAATACTCTGCTGCAATATCTTTAGCCACTATTTTTGAAAGTTTAGACACTGGAAGAGTTTGTATTCGAGTACTACTCTCTAATTTTACTAAAATACCGCTATTGTTTATGGACATAATTATATCTGTATTTAAAAGGGTGCTAACTGCAGATTCTAGCCCGCTGCTGTCATATCCATCAACAATCAACATACATTTACTTGTCGACCATAAGTTTTCTAAAATAAGTATGTATCCTTTACCTGTGCCCTGCCAATAACTATTAACTCCCTTAAATTCTAATTTTTTGAAGTTCTTTCTTGTACATTCCTCAGAGACTTTCCTTAGCATAGGGTTAGAATTAGAAGCGCCAACAATAATCAAGTTGTAATTTCTCTTATCTTCCTCACTAACCTCAGAATACTTCTTTATCAAAGGTTTATTCCCGGTCTCATCCTCCAAATATTCAGCAATTTCATTAGCTGCTTGAACTTCAACCTCAGAAGCGTTGTCTCCAACAACAATCAAAGTACTCTCGCTAAACACTTCAGGGAAATCAGAAAGCTTTAATTCCTTTCCTGGCTGAATCGTGGGTGCCCCTTCTTCCGGTTTCTGCACGCATAAGCTCAGAACTGCCACAACCATTATCATTCCTCCTATTAGAATCACAGCTTTTTTACCGGGCATCATAAACAAAGTTCAAAAAATCAACTACAAAAAGCTTTCGCTCACATCTCATAACGAAAATAGAAAACTATAAAATAACAATGTATGCTGACTGCAAGAGATTTTGCCCCCAGGTGATGAGAAGTGCATAGAAATAATCCAAAAGCTTAGATGGAAAGAAGGAGTAAGGTGCGTTTTCTGCGGGTCAAAGGAGGTTGTTAAGAGGGGTGAGGATAAGAAAGGCTTTCAACGCTATCTTTGCAAAAAATGCAAAAGAACTTTCAACAATAGAACCAAAACGATATTCGATAAATCAAAGCTACCGATTTGGGAATGGTCTTATATAATAAAAGAGCATTCGGCTGGAAGAAGCATTTATTCAATAGCAATCGATCTTGGTAGAAAATATGAGCATGTTTGGAAAGCAGCTAAGAAAATCAAGCAAGATTTGCTTGCAAGGCAAATAGCTTCCAAGCTAAAAGTTAATGTTGAGATGGATGAAACCTATCTAACAGCTGGTGAAAAGGGTAATAGAAGGCTTTCTAGAAAGCCTATGAAGAGGGGTGGAACTGGAATTAAAGGTAGAGGTGGGCTAAAAGAAGGCAAAACTCCAGTCATAGTTTTAACTGAAAGAAAAGGTAAGAGCATATTCTTCGTAGCTCTGGAAGGCTTAAGTGAAGAGCTTGTTTTAGAGCTACTCGAAACTTATGTTGAGAAAGGCTCTATAGTAAATACTGATGACTTTCCTATTTATACAAAGGAAATAGAGAGAAAAGGTTATAAACATGGAATAATCCCGCATAACAAGAAAAGGTTTGCGGAAGGCAATGTTCATATTAACAATGCAGAGAATAGATTTTCTTTTTTAAAATCATGGTATAGGGTGTTTAGGGGGATAAGCAAGAAATATCTTAGCTTATGGGTAAGCTTTTTCGAATTTTTGCTTAATTTAAAAACAAATTTAATAGGGAAAACTCTGGCAGTAATAGAGAAATTAATGGGTTCTACGCCAAAAAACATATAAATAACCTCATTCATAATAAAAAATTCATGAAGATTTCATGTCCCAGATGCTCATCAAGAGATATATGGAAGCTGGGTTTTTACAAACATAAAGATAAGAAATACCAGAGATACAGATGCAAAAAATGTTTCTACGTTTTCTCAGAAAAAGGTATGGACGAATTTGCGAGGATAAGATATGATAAAGAGATTGTTATGCTTTGCCTGTGGCTTTACTCAAGATTTGTTGTTTCAACCTATGATGTTGAGAAGATTATGGAAAAATTTAAAGGAATAAGAGTTCCTGCAAGAACTGTTCTTAACTGGATACATAAATTTGGAAAGGATAAAAAGTTTCTCAAAGAGCTTAAGGCAAAGAATAAGGAATTTGAAAAAATTGCAGAGGTATGGCATTTGGATGAGATGTATGTTAAAGCTAAGGGAAGAATGAACTATCTTTATGTTTGCTGCGATGAAAGATCAAGAATTATGGCAATGCATGTTAGTGATAGAAGGGAAAGCAAAGAAGTTGTTAGATTGCTTAGAAAAGCTATAGAGAATGCGGGATACAAACCTGAGATAATAGTAACGGATGGATGGTATGGATATGATAGTAAAACCCTGAGAAAGGGGTTAAGAATTAGAAAGATTAAGCGTGTTATAGCTCATTTTGAAAAAAAGATTGTTTTTCATAAAGGTATGATTTATTTTCTTAGCAATAACAGGGCAGAAGGTTTGATCTCATGGCTCAGGAACAGATACAGAAAGTTTCGCGGTTTTAAGAACATGAAAAAATTTTCTTCGTTTTTGAATTTATGGGAAATTAATTGGATGATGGAATAGAGAAAGCTCTTGTTTTTGTTATGAATCCTTGCCGAATTAAATGTTTTTTATATGTTTTATGGCGTGGAGCCAAAATTATTTAAAATTTTATGTCAAAAATTTCTATCTATGAAGGAAACTGATATTAAAAGTCCAAATCAAGTGACATCAGAAGATTACTCTCCGAATATTCCGCTCAGAGCGGAAGAAATGGACTATAATCTATTGAATGACATACTAAAATGTAAAGTATATTATTTGGACTCGAAAATATTAGCAGATAGGATCAAGTCAGATAATATAGAACTTCGTGGAACAAGAGGTATAGGAAAAACCACCAGAATTCTAGCTGCGTTTAATATTTTAGCGGAAGAAGATATATTTCCTGCAGGAGTATATTTCGATATCTTCACAGGAGATATAAAGGCATTTGACCCTAGAATATATCTTTCAGAGGAAAATAGAGAAAAATGGGAATGGACCCTAAAAGCCGATCTAACTGACCCAAAAAAGCTTATAAATGAGGCAGAGGTTGTATGCATCGATAACTGGGACTACGTAGGAGATCTTGTCGCAAGAGAAGCTACAAGAGACATAGGAAAAGCTGTCATGAATGAACTTGCATTAATAGCCCTTGAGCAACGGGATGAAGGCAAGAGAATTATAATATCAACAAAAAACCCAATCTATGAGTATAATCGTTATATAGAATCTGAAAATCTGGAAGAGATCTCAGGTCTGGAAGACATCTCAGGTCTTCCAATCTGCGTAGAACCTCCACTTTCTTCGTGTCTATTTTCAGTCTATAGAGTGAAAGCTGACAGAAAAATAGAGTATATGTGGGAGAAACATTCAAACAATCTGCCGAGAAGTTTTGTTAATATGTTGAATAAATTTGGAAAAAAAACACGGGAAGGTATAGAAATAAAATGGGATTACGTTATAAACAGAGATGATATCTTCAATGAAATTAATTCGGTAGTAAGAGATGAAAATCTTTCGGGGATTATACTAGAGAATCCGAAAACTTTCCCGCCACAGATATTAAAAATCTGGCTTAAGAAATACAGTATAAAGGGAGTAGAGGATTGTGAAGAAAAACTGAAGAAAATAAGCGAAAGCATTTCAATAATGAAGAATAGGGTTGAAGAAATTAAAAAATATAAATCGGAAATCCGGGAATGTAAAGCTCTTGCTTGTGAAGAACAAATTCTTAAAAAACTGTATGAAGTTCTTTCCTCTCCTCTTTATCAAGGCTTAAATGGGAATACTTTGGACGAGCGCATAAATATTCTGGAAAGGGTTTATGACCCTGATGGAAGGCTCATAATGTTGGAGTCTAAAATAAATGATTTCTTAAAGGAGATTCTGGACTGGGGTCATTATAAGGACTTATTCTCCCGCAAAAACTAAACGTTTATAAATAGCGCTTGTGCCTGCACGAGACGATCCCGGGAGAAACCTCAATATTGATAACATATAGAGAGACAACGTGGAGGTTGAACTTCTTCCTGCCCTCCTCAATAAGCTGGCGGGTAGTCCACAAGACTCTTGGCGATGCCGTAATGAGAACGTTGTACACTCTACCACCTCATCTCCTCGAACCATTTCAGGAACTTGTCTAGGATAGTGCCCCGTCGAGAGGAAGAGTACCCGCTCTCCAGGTGGTCCAGGATCTTTTCGAACAGGTTGGTCTTGAAGTGCTCCTGGAGTCTGTGCACCCAGGGGTTGATGTTGAGGTCTATGACCACGAGCCTATCTCCAGAGATCATTCCGTTCAGCTGACACACGCTCGCTCCCAGGAGGGATGTCATGCGCCTCGCGGTCCGCTTTTCTTCTATGCCAAGCTTTCTCTTTCTCGCGGTCCCGTTGTGCTTTTCTATGCAATATGTTCTCTCCCCGATATAGAGGATGCTGAAGCTCTCAGATCCCTCGAGCATCTCCTGGACTATTATCGGCTCTCCGAGGCTCTCGAGAGTGTCGAGCACGCACCTGGCGATCTTCTCGCTGTCCACTATCATTGCCCCGTCCTTGTTGTGGGGGAGTTTTACCACCACGGGGAACCTCAGCCTCGAGATCGATTTCTCGAGGGCGGCCCGGGTAGAGCCCAGGAGGGTTGTGAGGGTCTCGACCCCAGCCCTCCCGAGAATGAAAGGTATGAGATACTCGTTGAACCCGTAGAGAATGCTGTCCCTCGAGATTGGAGAATAGACTCCCAGGTCCTCGAGAACCCCTAAGAGGACGTATGCGAAATCCGCGTCGCTCCTCCTGACGCGGGGTATGACAATGTCAAACTCTGAAAGGTCTATTCCTTGTAGAAGGCTCTCGGCTCTCCGGCAACCATTTCTATCCTGAGACGGGAAAAGGGCGCGTACAATACCTTGGAATAGCGCTTTTTGGCGGCCTCGGTGAGAGCTATCTCTGTCTCGCCAGGATTCGCAGGACCAACAATGCACACTCTCATATCAAAAAACCCGGTCGGGCATAGCCACCAGAAGACCCAGACTCTCACCGTGGGTATTTATGAAGCACACAAAACAATAGTTGCTGCAGCAAGAAAGTTATGCATTGCAATTTACTTCATGCTTAAAAGAAAGGAAATGTTTAGGGGATAGGGAAAAGCTTGACTTGGGACATGCAGCTTAAGACTGCGACATTTTGATTAAGCTTTCCCTATCCCCATGAACGAAGATGCTATACTGCGGCTTAGACCGCGAATAGGTGTTTGTTCGATAGAGATATATAGCTTATAACCAATAAAAATGTTTGGAGGTGGCTTACATAGGTGTCCCAAAGCCTCTCACTTCAAAAGTTCCAAGCATCCTCTATCCAAACGATATAATATGAATAAGTAAGTCGCAATTGCTTGTCCCTTTATATAAGGAAACGAAGCCAAAACATGCTTACTTTTTTCAAATTATTTCCATAACTTCATTCATCTTTTCATACCACTCAAGCGGCCTGACGACAAACCTGCACACTTTTTTACCTGTGGAGATGCAGTCCGTTTCTTCAACTTTTACATCTTCCTTTTCTATCTTTGAATAAATGGTTGCAATGATCCCTGCGAGATAAAAACACACAGGCCTTGTGTATGGTTTTAGAGCTTCTCCTTCAAAAGAACCTTCAACCAATATTTCTCTATCATGTATCTCCACATTTCTTGCAAGGCCCTCTTTTTTTATTACTTCTTGCAATTGTTTCAAATCGTCTTTCTTTACGCCATATTTTTTTACCAATTCCTTTCCTTTTACCTGTCCACCTTCATAGAGCGCTCTACCAAAAACCTTTCCTGCAACTTCATACAACCTTTTAGTCATCACCGCCCATTCTCTCTGGGATATACATATGCTTCTTTCTTTTTTTCGCAGCACAGTCATGTTCATTACCTCAACTCTTCATTTTGAAAGCATAATAGCAGATGACTGCACCCAGCAGATACATAACTCGTGCAAGTATTGGGGATATAAGGAGGCAAAGCATGGTTCCTGAGGCGGTAACGGCTATTCCCAAACAATAGGTTAGAGCCTTTCTTCTTTTCGCCGGAACCTTTATTCCGTAAGCTAAAAATGAGAGAATAGGTAAAAATGATATTACACTCACTAAAACAACGTAAAGCATCATTTCGGATTTATCTGGAAAATAAACGTGAGTTACGACGTACTCCTTATCAAGCTTAACCACCTGAATTTCACTGGCAAACGTTACGTTCCACAGGAAAATCACGAAAACAGTCATCAGCAAAATTCCCAGAAAGTAAGCATATCTATCTCTTCCACTTCTCTGAATAAAATATATCTACGGAGAAGAGGAAAATGGAAAGGAATGAAATTGTATGGAATGTTCCACCTATTTTACCGAACAAAAAATCCAATGCCTGATTATATACATAAAAGTCCCGAACATAGTAAAAAAATATAGCAATACCCAGCGCAACATAAAATAAAGTCAATTTCAAAAGAAGATTCTTTCCACTTTCTTTTCTTATTGTTTCGACCTTCCACCCCACATTATAGAAACCAACATTATTGCATCTTTAATCATGGCTTTATATTTTGGCAAAAGTTATATATAAATGTTTGTGGTATGTGCAAGGAGTGCATCCGGATAAGCCTCACCTCCTGACAAACCAATCATAATAAACCATAAACAACTTCAAAAACAAATTCAGATGCCTCAAAGCTTCTCCATCCCTCAACCCTTTTATCCATTCTTCCAAACACAGACCCCAAATTCACATTAATTGTCGTGAATAAAACAAAACACTTCCCTGCTTCAAATAACCAAAAGATCCCCCTCCACACTTTATTCCTCATTCCAGAAGTCTCATGCACATATCTCAACCCGGGTCTTTCAAAAACCCGTCTAATGCCGCGGAGCCTTATCAACAGCAAACAGGAGATTATTTTCTTACCCAACTCCAAAAACCCGTTTTACAAAATCCAGAGCTGCCAAATAACTTCTTGCTGCATAAGCCCTCATGCGTAAGCTGCGTAAATGTAACATCTCCTCCCGTTTGTTTTTATCACCGTCTCATCCATTGCTATCGTTTTTCTTTTTACTGGCTTTATTTCCCTGAGAAATTCTTTCGTTTTTCTGAATAACTTTCTCACGTTCTCATGGCTCATATCTGTTTCATCTCCTGCTTTTCTGTATGATAATCCCGAGAAATAAAGCAATACTGGCTTTATCTTGTTTTTCTTTCAGCTTTTTGTTTCTTTTAAATATCCTTGAGAACATTTCATCTATATGGGGGCTCAGCATGGTATATCACCTCCTTTAAGGTGTGTTTTGCAAAATCAAGATATGCTGAGCCCCCTTATTTTGATTTTTATGCCAGAGTGGAGAAATTGGTTCTTAAGTTGACATGTCCGGAATTTTGATACTGTCCCGATAACAAAACATTTATAGGGAGGCTTGTTCCACCTGTTCATCAAACAAGCTAATGGAGTGATGAACCACGGTAGAGCAAGCCTTCTCCCTAATAAGCATCTTCGCTCTCAGCTTTCTGGTGCCCATGTTGCTTCTGGAATTGGAGAAGGCTGTTTTGGTCAGCGTTTTCTGGGAGTTGTCTCTCCTTTCATTTCTGAGTTACAGAATGGCCAGAATGAAAAATGAACCCCGGTCAACATGATAGCAGAACACGTGATGATAGCACTCCTTGTGATATTCGTAACGCATTATGTTGGCGATTAGGTAAACATGCGATTCGGATAATTTCTATGGGCCGGGGCGGATTCGAACCGCCGACCTTCGCCGCGTGAGGGCGACGTCATCTTCGGTCTGGAAGACCGGAGAGAGCTGAGCCCTCCGGTTTTCGCAGATAGCCGCTAGACCACCGGCCCTTGCAACAGGGAAAGTATTATGGCGCTAAATATTAATTATTTTTGCAGCGTCCGCCACGACATCCCCATCTTTAAGTTTGATCAACCTGACACCCATGGTTGCTCTTCCGTGACATGGAATTTGCTTCACACTCACCTTTATGGTCATGCCGCTCTTGGTTATCGCAACAATCTCGTCCTCATCTCTAACTCCAAAAGCCGTCACCACCTCACCATTCTTCTCGCTCAGCTTTATGTTAGTCACACCCTTTCCACCGCGCTTGATCACCCTGTACTCTTCCTTCCTGCTCTTCTTCACATAACCCTTCGATGTAACCGTGAGGATGTAATCCGCGTCATCAACCACAGCTCCTGCAACGACCTCATCACCCTTGCCAAGCCGGACTCCAACCACTCCGACCGCGCTCCTTCCCATGGGTCTGACGTCCTGCTCATTGAAAAGTATTGCCATGCCCTTCCTTGTTGCGAGCATTATCGTATTGTTTCCTGTAGTGAGCATTGCACCCATCAACTTATCTCCCTCTTTCAGCTTTATTGCTATAACTCCGCTCCTCTTTGCGTTGGCAAAAAGCTCAAGCTCGCATTTTTTAACGATGCCCATTTTGGTGTACATGAAGAGGTACTTGTAATTGTTTGATTTTCTGTAAGGAATGATTGCAGCCGCCTTCTCATCCTCACCCATTTTCAAAAGCTGTGAGATGTGCCTTCCCTTGCTGTATCTGCTCGCCTCCGGAATCTCGTAAGCTTTGATTGTGCGGAGCACACCTTTGTTTGAAAAGATGAGCAGAATATCGTGGGTTGAACAAGCTATCAGATGTTTTGTGTAATCGTGATCGCCAGCACGCAATCCTATTATGCCAGCGCCACCCCTCCTCTGCGTTCTGTAAAGCTTTGCGGGCATCCTTTTTATGAAACCTTCCTTTGTGCAGAGAACTATGACCTCCTCCTCCTGCACGAGGTCCTCAATATCGATGCTTTCATACCTTTCCTCTATTCTCGTTCTCCTCTCCCTTCCATACTTCTTCTTTATCTCCTCAAACTCCTCTCTCATTATCCTGTAAACTTCATCATCTTCATTCACAATCTTCTGCAGCTTCTTTATTCTCTCCTCCAGCTCCTTCTTTTCTTCCTTCAGCTTCTCCACTTCCATGGAGGTCAGCTTCTGCAGCTGCATGGTTAGGATGGCATCTGCCTGCTTCTCGCTCAGCTGGAATCTTGAGATGAGTGAGCTCATGGCTTCCTTCCTGTCCTTTGATTTCTTGATGAGGTCTATAACCTCATCTATGTTGGCCAGAGCTATGAGCAAGCCCTCCACTATGTGCTCCCTGTCTCTGGCAAGCTTCAGCTCGTAAGAAGCTTTCCTCCTGATGACGGTGAAGCGGTGCTTTATGAACTCATCCAGCATCTGGCGGAGTGTGAGGATTTTCGGCTGGTTGTCAACCAGAGCCAGATTCAGCATGGAATAGCTGGTTTCAAGTTGAGTGTGCTTGTAGAGCTGATTGAGAACTATGTTGGGGTCTGCATCCTTTCTCAGCTCTATAACGACGCGCAATCCCTCTCTATCCGATTCATCCCTTATGTCTCTTATACCGCTTATAACTCCATCCTTCACAAGCTCTGCTATGTGCTCTATCATTCTCGCTTTGTTGACCTGATATGGAATTTCAGTTATAACTATTCTGCTTTTCCCCTTGCCCTCTTCAATCTCCGCTTTCCCTCTAACAATCACCCTTCCTCTACCTGTAAGATAACCCCTCCTTATACCCTCTCTACCCAGAATTATACCTCCTGTCGGAAAGTCAGGTCCCTGAACTATAGAAAGCAGCTCCTCATCCTTCACCTCTCGTTTCCTGTTATCTATAAGGAAGATGAGCGCATCCACCACCTCGTTCAAATTGTGAGGTAGTATGTTGGTTGCCATTCCTACAGCTATACCAGAAGAGCCATTCACAAGGAGATTGGGAAATGCAGCAGGTAAAACTACTGGCTCTTTCAGCGTGCCATCGAAGTTGGGCACGAAATCCACAGTGTCCTTGTCTATGTCCTTCAACATCTCCTCAGCTATCTTCGAAAGCCTCACTTCGGTGTAACGCATGGCAGCTGGTGGATCGCCATCCACACTGCCAAAATTACCGTGGCCATCCACGAGAACATAATTCATAACAAAATCCTGCGCCATTCTGACGAGTGCATCATAAACGGAAGCGTCACCATGCGGATGGTACTTACCGAGCACTTCTCCAACCACTCTGGCTGACTTCTTGTAGGGCTTGTTGTGGAAAAGCCCCATTTCGTACATGGCATAGAGTATTCTCCTGTGAACTGGCTTCAAACCATCCCTCACATCAGGAAGTGCTCTTCCCACTATAACGCTCATCGCGTAATCCAGATATGCCTGCTTCATCTCCTGCTCGAGAGGGGCTTCAATGAGCTTTGCTTTCTGCGGTGTCAAATATCATCACCTTTCCTGGCTTTAAACATCTATGTTCACAGCTTCCTTTGCATGAGTCATTATGAACTCCTTTCGGGGTTCAGTATCGGGACCCATGAGTATCGAGAATATTCTATCGGCCTCTATCGCATCCTCCATGAACACTTTTTTTATGACTCGAGTTTCGGGATTCATGGTTGTTTCCCAGAGCTGCTCCGGATTCATCTCACCCAGACCTTTGTAACGCTGCACCTCAACTTTCTTCCCTTCAAGCTTTTTGAGAAGCTCTTCCTTCTCCTCCTCGCTGTAAACATAATAAATATCCTTCCCCGCCTTGATTCGGTAGAGAGGTGGCATCGCTATGCATATCTTCTCCTCCTCTATAAGCTTGGGCATGTAGCGGTAGAAGAAGGTTAGGAGCAGTGTTCTTATGTGAGCTCCATCAACATCAGCATCCGTCATGATTATTATCTTTCCGTATCTCAGCTTTTTGATGTCGAATTCCTCCCCTATGCCAGTGCCTATGGCCGAAATCAATGCCTTTATTTCCTCATTTCTCAGCACCTTGACCAGTCCAGCTTTTTCCACATTTATTATCTTACCCCTCAGCGGAAGTACGGCTTGTGTCTGTCTTGTCCTTGCGAGCTTTGCGCTACCTCCTGCACTTTCACCCTCCACTATGAACAGCTCGCATTTTTCAGGATCTCTCTCTATGCAATCAGCAAGCTTGCCTGGAAGCGTGGTGGTTTCAAGCGCGCTCTTTCTTTTCACGAGCTCCTTTGCTTTCTTCGCCGCTATTCTGGCTTTTGCAGCAAGTATAATCCTGTTTCCTATGTTCTTTATCAACTCGGGGTGCTTCTCAAAGTAATCCTTGAGCCCGGAGTAAACTATGCTGTAAACTACGTTTCTTACCTCGCTATTACCCAGCTTGGTTTTCGTCTGACCTTCGAACTGCGGGTTTGGCACCTTAACGGAAATAACCGCTGTTAACCCATCCCTTATATCCTCACTCTCGATGTTTACGCCCTTCTCCTTCAAAAGCCCCTGCTTTTCCATAGCTTCCTTAATAGCTTTTGTGAGAGCCATTCTGAATCCTGTGACATGAGTGCCGCCTTCAATCGTGTTGATGTTGTTGACAAACGAGAACTCGCTTGAACCTTCCATTTGTGTATATTGCAGCGCAATCTCCACTATCACATCATTATCCTCCCCTTTTAGATAGATGACATCATCGTGCAAAGCGTTTTTGCCCTTTGTAAGCTCTTTCACAAGGTCAACTATTCCGTTCTCAAAGCAGAAGCGCTTCTCCTTACCGTTAATCTCATCCCTGAAAATTATTTCAAGTCCGGGATTGAGATAAGCGAGCTCCTTGAGGCGCGCCTCTATTATGGACGGGTCAAATCTCGTATCCTCGAATATCTCAGGGTCGGGCTTAAACCTGACATAAGTTCCGGTTTCATCGGTTTCCCCCGCAACTTCGAGCTGTGTTACTGGCTTACCTCTCTCGTATTTCTGCATCCAGATTTTCCCGTCTCTTTTAACACGAACCTCCATCCATTCAGAAAGAGCGTTCACCACACTAACTCCAACTCCGTGCAACCCTCCAGAAACCTTGTAAACCTTCTTGTCGAACTTACCTCCTGCGTGCAATTTCGTCATGACAACCTCAAGCGCAGAAATTCCATACTTTGGATGCTTGTCAACCGGAATGCCCCGTCCATTATCCTCAACGCTAACCGATCCATCCTTGTGAAGCGTTACCACTATTCTCGTACAGTAGCCGGCTAGGGCTTCATCCACACTGTTGTCAACAACTTCATTAACAAGATGGTGGAGACCGCGCTTCCCCACACTACCTATATACATTGCGGGCCTTCTTCTCACCGCCTCAAGCCCCTCCAGAACCTTGATGGCTGAGGCATCGTAATCTTTAGTCATGTTATCTCCTCCACTCAGAAAGGAAGGTCAAAAGATGAAGATATGATTGGTTGGAAAAGAAGCTTTTTATAGGTTTCCGTCACATTCTTCAACCCTTTTCCACCTCAAATCACTTCCATCACTTCCTTCATTTTCTCATACCATTTCAACTCCCTCACCACAAACCTGCACTCCTTTTTACCCATCGCTATGCAGTCCGTCTCCTCCACCTTAACATCCTTACCGCTGCAGGCAGAATAAAGCGCGGCAAGCACTCCAGCCAGATAGAAGCATCTCGGCTTCAGGGATGGTTTTAGGGCTTCTCCTTCGAAAGAGCCCTTAACAAGAATTATATCTCTCTCAACTTGTACCTGCTCTGCAAGATTCTCATTCTTGAGAACGCTCTCAATCTCCGCCATCGACTTCAACTTACTGGCTTTCGCGAGTTTCCTCCCTTTAACCAACCCTCCATCATAAAGAGCCCTACCGCACACCTTTCCCGCGACCTCATAAAGCTTACCCACAGTAACCCTCCATTCTTCTGCTCCGAACACCACATATTTTTCATTTTTCTTCAATCGCATCCTCCACTCACCTCATCTTGAAAGCATAATAACAGATTATCGCGCCAACCAGATACAAGGATCTGGCTAGTAACGGAGATATAAGATAGCATAGCATCGATCCTGCAAACATGACTACCATACCTGTAGCATAGAGAAATGCTTTCTTCCTCGAATTTTTGTCGCGCAATCCATAAATAACGAATGACAGTGTCGGGAGTGTGGATGCAAAAATACCTATCAAGGTTATGATGATTTTTTCGATTTCAATGGGGAAGAACACTCTTGTGACTTCGTACTTTTTATCCAGATAAAACACTTGCATCTCACGCTCCAGATGAAAAGTCCACATACCAATAGAGAACATAACAAAGATTAGAAATGCGAGAATGTATGCTGGCATTTTAAACCTGCTTTCAGAATAAAATATGTCGATCGAGAACAGAAAAATAAGCAGAAAAGACAATCCTTGAAACATAGCCCCTATGCGGTAAAATAAGAGATCTAGTGCTTCGTTGGCAACATAAAAATCCCTGATGTAATACATTAGAATAGAAATGCCCAGAGCAAAGTAGAACATGGATAGCTTCGTGAGTATGGATTTGTGTGTTGCCCGCTTTCTCTTTTCAACCTGCCACCCCATGTAGAGGAGCAAAGCTACAGAACCGAGCATTATCACATCCTTAAGCATATCGGCGATTGTGGTATAAAGGTATATATAAGCTTTTCGATTTTGTGATATAGAAAAATTTAAGAACTGGTAGCGGGGGCAGGATTTGAACCTGCGACCTCCGGGTTATGAGCCCGGCGAGCACTCCAGGCTGCTCTACCCCGCTGCACAGAAGGGAGTAATAATCTAATTGTGCGTAGCTCTTAAAAAGATTTTGCTTTGCTGATGGTCAAGATTATTCCAAAAAACCCAGCGCTTCATCTATTCTTGTGAGTTCCACACCAGTTGTTGGTTCTCCCACCACATAGCCATTGGAGTTAGCAATGAGTCCGCTCCTCACAAAATTGCTGCCAAAATTGACGCTTCCGAGATCACCCTCGACCTTCAGCACGCTTTCTAAAAGTGCGTAATCATCCTCACTCCCCAGATTGGAAAGCAAAAACCCTTTATTCGTGGCAACAGCATAACTTCCAGGGAGTTTGCTTCCAGCAATGCTGCCTGTAACAACCTCAACCCCTAAAGTGTCTTCAATCTTTTTGGCTGAAGCTCTGAGATTTTCTGAGATTAAAGCACCCTTATCGTTGCACACTATGAGGTTGCCCAGCACAGTATATTTAGTGCGGAGAACGGAAATGTTGATATCTTTTCCCACTTCTTTAATCCTCTTTTTGAGCGCATCAACTTCTCTCTTCTCCGTTATTTTTGGCAGAACTATTCCATTCGAGTTCGCCACAACAAAAAGCCCGATCAGCGGTGTGTCGGAAGCTGTACAGGAAATACGTGGAACTTTCAGAACTTCAAGCTCGGGAAAGTCAGCGGGAGCCATCCAGAATTCGTCGGTGGCAAGAGCAAACAATCCTATGTTGACATCACCATTGTATGTGGTTTTCATCACGTGCGCCATCTAAAAGCATCACCGGCTCAATCGGTCTCTTTATTTTTCTTTTTTGGGAGAAGTTGCTTTCCCGCCCTTTTTGGATGATTTTGTGCTCTTCTCTTCCTTTTTGGATTCCTGTTTGGATTCTGGTTCCTCCTTTTTTGTTTTCTTGGCTTTCTCCTCGGTTTTTTCAGCTTTGGATGATGTGGTATCCTTTTCCTCCTTCTTCACCTTCTCTTCCTCCACCTTCCCAGCTTTTCCCTTTTCTTCACTCTCCTTCTTTTCCACCACTTCCTCCTCTTTCTTTTTCATCGCTTCCAATTCAAACGGAAACTTGTGCTCGGGCAGCGTAACCCATGCAACCTCATCACTCACTTTTGCTACCCTGACCTTTATCCTTCTGGGAGGGTTCTTTATCCCCCTCTCCCATATCTTCTCGTTTAACTCGGCAGCTATCTTAACCTCCTTAACTTTCATATGCCTCATTACAAACCTTTTGAGAACATCTACAGCCTTCCTTGTCCTGTCGTTGTGAGGGCCAAGCCATGCATACTTGAGAGGAACAGTATAAACCATCTCCTTCTGAATCTCAACCTTTGCTTCGGCCATTCACACCACCATCACAGCTTCAACTTGCTCCCACCTCTCCTCCAGTGTCTTGATCTGAAACGTTTAACTGCCCTGAATCTTGCTCTTCCTAAACCAAAGACACGCAGATCCACCCAACGAGGTGCAGCTTTAGCGCTCCTCTTTTCCTTAATTACCTTTGTTTTCTCCCATGAGGTTTTGTACCTGCCCATCATCCGCACCCTAAATCATTATTTACACGCGCTTTATCTTCCATTCTCTCTTGCCTGAGGATAGTGCTTTCAACAAATTCACGAGCTGTTGCTCGGTAAGGGGTTTTTGAATCCTTCCGGCCTGATAAAGTTGAAGTATAAGCAGCTCAACCTGTCTTGCAAGATCGGGTTTCGCAACCTTAACGTTTGACAACCTTTCTCTTGCATTGGGTTCAAGCAACTTTTGCATGAGAGCCTTTATCTGCATCTCGAGGGCGGCCTGCTGTTGCGCCGCCTCAATCTCCTGCTGCTGGCTGGATTGCATGGCTTGCATGTAAGCTTCGAGCTTTTTTCTTTTCAGCATCTCCAAATCATCCATCGAGCATGCACCCGGGCGCAATAATAAATCAAGGGTCGCCATTGAGAGTGTGGAGCTGTCCCATCACGCTTTCACTACCTTTTCCATTTCCTTTGCTATTTCCGTTGCAATCTTATCCAAAAAGCTTCTGCCTGTGGGGGTTATCTCCCTTCCTTTGGGACCTTTCTTAACGAAGCCAGCCGCTTCCAGCTGCTGCAAGCATTTCCTGATTATGCTACCGCTCCCGGGATAAAACTTCTCTGGAGCATGACCTCTGTTCTTTTTTCCACCATATTTCCTCCTCAACCTGGAAACGCCGCGCGGCCTCAAGTATATCTGGCGTAAAACGGCTGCAGCTCTATAATACCACCAGTCCGGCTGGTCAGGAATCCTTTCCTTATGCATGCCTGTCTTAACGTAAGCTGCCCAGACCGGCGGCTTTATCTCTTTGACTTCTTTTAACTTCTGTGCCGCTCTCTCAATCAGCATGTTGGGGTCCACATCATACACGGTAGCCATTCAAACACACCCGTAAAATTTTTGACCAAAAATTAATCGCATCAGGATAAGATGTATTGTTTGTGTTGGGTAATATTTTTAAATGTTTTACTGGAGTTCTGCCACCTCAAAGGAAGGGAGCACAACCTCCAATTTTTTGATTTAACACTACGTTAATTGACTAAATGTTCGACAATTTGTTAGGATATCTATATATACGGAATTCAAACAGTGAACTATCTAGAATTTGGAAAATATCGACTCGCTCCAATCCAATCGAAATGTTAGAGGTGAAAAGTATGGAGGAAATTAAACAGTTCAACGAGGAAAAGATAAAGTATCTGGAAGAAGTTAGGGATGCATTTTATGGGTTGACGCCCAAGCTCACACCGATCATGCCGAGTGATGATGGAGTTATGGCTTTTCACGGAAGGAGGGTGCTTCTCATAAACTATGTGGTTTTCAACGATGTTAAGGAAGCACTGGGAAAGACCCTCGGTCCAGCGATGCAGAAGAGAGTTCTGCACGACTTTGGGTTTAGGGCTGGGGAGGACATTGGAAACATGTTCAACAGGATGGCAAAGGCAGGGATAGGATCAAAGCTTGGAGTTATGATGAAATCTGGTTTTGATGTCTCAAAACTTAGTAAGGTAAAAGGAACCAGCGTGGAGGAGCAGTGTTCCAAAGTGCTTGGTTATGGTATGCATGCCGGATGGTTCGGAGAATCACGAATTCTGTATTCGGATGCCAGCACTGGAGAGGTTGTTGTGGAGATGAGAAACTGTTTTGAGAGCGCCATCATCAAACAAAGCGGAAAGAAAACCACAGAACCCTACTGCCACTTCCTTTGCGGTGTTATAGCGGGAGTTTTCACGGCATTAACAGGAAAGAAAATCGAGGTGCATGAGGTGAAGTGCGAAGCAATGGGTGATGACTGTTGCCTCTTCGTGGGAAAGAAAGCAGAAGAGGAGTAAATGCATCGTCATAATCCTTTCAGAGCTTCGTCTATTTTTCTTGCTATTTTTCTTATTCTTTCGAACTCTCTTTCCACATCTTTCTCTATTTCCGCTAAGGTCTCTTCCAGCGTTCTCTCTCTAAGCTCATAACCCTTGGAAGTTCGAATGATAAGCCCCGACTTCACATACTTTTGGAGGTGGTGGATAACTGTGCTTCTGGAAAGGTTGAGCTCAGAAGCCATAATTTCGGGTGTGGCTGATTCGTTTTTCATGCTGTGACGCAAAAAGCACATGAGGAGTTTGGCAGAGGTTTTATCGGTATCTCTACCCTTAACCAGACCCAGACACTCACACACCCATTCCATCAAATCCTCCACTTCCTCCCTTTCCGGCATGCGCCTTTCTTTTATGATGATCTCCCTGCGCACCATAATTAAAATTACTGTATTCGAAAAGTTTATATATTTTTTGATAAAATATTAATATTGTCGAAATCATTTCGACAAAACATACAACTTATCGAAAAATAAAAAGTGGGGGGTGATGCCGATGGTGTGGAGGCGCGATCCTTTTGAGGAGATGCGCAGGATGATAGACAGGATGGAAAGGCTTTTTGAAGAGGAGTGGGATTTTGGAGTTGGACCGGCGCGCTTCAGGTTCAGATGGGAAGGTCCAGCGATGGAAGAGCTGCGTGGCTTCAGGGAGCCACTAGCTGATGTGTTTGAGACTGACAAAGAAGTTGTGGTGACGGTAGAGCTTCCGGGTGTGAGGAAGGAAGACATTGAAGTCAACGTTACAGAGAACAGCGTGGAAGTGAAAGCTGAGGTGAAGATCGAGGCAAAGGAGGAGAAGGAAGGTGTGTACAGGGTTGAGAGAAGTTACAAAGGATTCTACAGGATGATACCGCTTCCAACCGAAGTGAAGCCAGAGGAAGCCAAAGCGACCTACAAGAACGGTGTGCTTGAAATCAGAATACCCAAGGTCAAGGAGAGCGGCAAGGCGAAGAAGGTTAAAGTTGAGTGATGTCACAAGCTCCTTTCATTTTTCCCACTTCGTTTCATGCTCACAAGTTCATCACAGAATTCACTGGAGGTGATGCTTCATGAGTAAAGGGGGTAAAGGCGGAAAAGGAAATGGTGGGGTGCAGCTTACTGTAGCTGAAGCTTTGCAAATGGATGTGGGTAGAGGTATTGCGAGGATAGATAGCAAGGTTATGGAGAAGCTGGGAGTGGAAGCTGGAGATGCCATTCTGATTAAAGGAAAAAGGGAAACTCCTGCAATCGTCTGGAGAGCAAGGCCCGAAGACGAAGGACTCGGACTGATAAGGGTCGATGGTATAATAAGACAGAACGCTGGCGTTTCTTTGGGAGATGTGGTTGAAGTTGTGAAAGCTGAAGTGAAGCCCGCACGCGTGATAACCATAGCTCCCATGGAAGAGGTGAGGTTTAGCGGGGATCCTGCTCCATTTTTCAAGGAAAGATTGCTTGACAGGGTTTTTGTGAGGGGAGATAAGCTTGCAATAGACATTCTTGGAACAACCCTGCATTTCGTTGTGACGAGGACTGACCCTGCGGGAGTTGTGAGAATAACTCCTCAAACACAGCTCATAGTTTCTGAACGTGTGGTTAAGGAGGTTGAAACCAGAAGGACTGGAGTAACCTACGAAGACATAGGTGGATTGAAGGAGGAGATAGCCAAGATAAGGGAGATGGTTGAACTCCCCCTCAAGTATCCGGAAGTGTTCACTAAGCTCGGCATCTCTCCACCTAAAGGTGTATTGCTTTATGGTCCGCCGGGATGCGGTAAGACGCTGCTTGCTAAAGCTGTTGCCAATGAAACGAACGCCAACTTTTATGCAATAAATGGTCCAGAGATTATGAGCAAGTACTATGGCGAATCCGAGAGGCAGCTCCGCGAAATTTTTGAGGAAGCTGAAAAGAACGCGCCATCCATAATCTTCATAGATGAGGTTGATGCCATAGCGCCAAAGCGTGATGAAGTGAGCGGAGAGGTTGAAAGAAGGGTTGTTGCACAGCTCCTCACATTGATGGACGGACTGAAGGGCAGAGGAGATGTGGTCGTCATAGGAGCCACCAACAGACCTGATGCTCTTGACCCTGCTTTGAGAAGGCCCGGTAGATTTGATAGAGAGATTGAGATAGGTGTGCCCGATAGAGAGGGCAGGAAGGAGATACTGCAGATTCACACTAGAGGTATGCCTCTGGCAAAGGATGTTGACCTTGATAAGATTGCTGAGCTCACTCATGGCTATACAGGAGCTGACCTCGAGATCTTGTGTAAGGAGGCAGCGCTCAAAGCCCTGCGCAGATACCTGCCAGAAATTCAGAAGCTTGAAACAGATAGAGTGCCACCAGAAATTCTGGAGAAGATGGAAGTTACCATGAAGGACTTCATGGAAGCATTGAAGATTGTGCAGCCATCTGCAATGAGGGAAGTACTCATCAGGAAGCCGAATGTAAAATGGGAGGATATAGGTGATCTGGAGGAAGCAAAGC
This sequence comes from archaeon, assembly GCA_029258795.1. Classification (GTDB taxonomy): domain Archaea; phylum EX4484-52; class EX4484-52; order EX4484-52; family WAPT01; genus WAPT01. The sequence continues at coordinate 40,937 of JAPDKB010000002.1, read as the reverse complement.
AGGAGCTGATGGAAGCTGTGGTATGGCCTATGAAGTATAAAGAGATGTTTGAAAAGGCAGGAATAAGACCGCCAAAGGGCATACTGCTGTACGGACCACCTGGCTGTGGTAAGACGCTGCTTGCCAAAGCTGTTGCCACGGAAACTGAAGCGAACTTCATAGCGGTTAAGGGTCCCGAGCTGTTAAGTAAGTGGGTGGGAGAGAGTGAGAAGAAGGTCAGAGAGATATTCAGGAAGGCAAGGCAGGTTGCGCCATGTGTAATATTCTTTGATGAGATAGATTCCATAGCGCCAATAAGAGGCAGGAACCTCTCAACCGATGTGACGGACAGGATACTCAACCAGCTGCTCACAGAACTTGATGGAATAGAGACGCTGGAGGATGTGGTGTTCATTGCAGCTACAAACAGGCGGGACTTGCTTGACCCGGCTCTGCTCAGACCCGGCAGGATTGACCGCGAGATATACGTGCCAATGCCGGATGAAAGGGCAAGGCTCGAGATATTCAAGGTGCACACAAGGAAAATGCCTCTTGCCAAGGATGTGAATCTGGAGGAGCTTGCTAAGAAGACGGAAGGCATGAACGGAGCGGAGATAGAAGCGATATGCATGGAAGCGGGAGTCCTTGCGATAAGGGAAGCAATACAGAAGGGCAAGGAGTTCAAGGAAGTCAAGATGAAACACTTTGAGGAAGCGCTGGAAAAGATAAAGAAGAGAAAAGACAGGTCAAAGAAAAGCAACAACAGCACGGACTATCTTGCGTGAAGTGAGTATGTAAGATAGGGTGGGCAGAGCAGCGCTGCTCATCTTCCCTTTAAATCTTTTTCTTTCCACATTTTATTTTTATGCTGTGGATCCATAAACATGCTCCCAAAACTCTTGAAGAGTTCATAGGAAATAGAGAAGCTGTAGCCAGAATAGTCAGGTGGATTGAGAACTGGAAGAATGAGAAAAAGAAAGCCCTTCTCATTTATGGCCCGCCGGGGGTGGGAAAAACCACGCTCATGGGTCTGCTCGCAAAAAAGTTCAACTACCTTCTCATAGAAACCAACGCCTCTGATGTGAGGTCAGCAGATGTTCTGAGGGACAAGTTCGAAGATGCGCTTCAGCAGGCATCACTGTTCCACAGGGGGAAGTTAATGGTGTTTGATGAGGTAGATGGCATAGCTGGAAGCGAGGATAAAGGAGCTGTGGCTGAGATAATCAACATCATAAAGAAGAGCAAGTTTCCAGTAATCCTCATTGCCAACGACGCTTATGTCCCCGCCTTAAGACCGTTACGCGATTACTGTGAAATGATAGAATTCAAGAAGATAGACACGAGAAGCATAGCGAGAAGGCTGAAAGAAATCCTCATAAAGGAGGGCATAACTTTCGAGGAAGAAGCGATAAACACGATAGCCAACAATGCTAACGGCGATTTGAAAGCGGCAATAAACGATTTGCAAATAATAGCTCAGGGAAAGAAGAGGATAACTGCTGAGGATGTCAAAATAGCCGGCTACAGAGACACCGAAAGGAACATTTTCGAAGCGCTCCGAATAATATTCAAGACGGAACGTGCTGAAGTTGCAAACTGGGCGGTGTCAAATCTGGATAAAGATCCAGATGAGTTCATGCTGTGGATAAGAGAAAATGTGCCTTTGGAGTATGAGAAATCTCCCGACCTAAAAAGAGCTTACTACTTCATCTCGAGAGCTGACGTGTTCAGGGGGAGGATAAGAAGACAGCAATACTGGCGCTTCATAATTTACGTGCTGCAGCTCCTTTCCATCGGAGTTGCAACAGCAAAGGATGAAAAGTACAGGAAGTTCGTGAAGTACAGGTATCCCTCAAAACTGAAAAAATGGACCCAGACGAAAGAAGAAAGGGAAAGGATGTCTGCCTTACTTGAAAAACTCAGCAAGCAGCTCCACTGTTCAAAGAAGGTTGCACGCTCGTATTTGCCCCTTCTCAGGTTGATGAAAGAGAAAGATAGTGACGCGTTCAGAAAAGCTTTTGGGGAGGAAGCTGCTATTTGAGTACTAGCTCTTTTTCAAGGTAATAATTTTCAGCATAGATTTTGTATTTTAACAGGCGATTATTTGGATCGTAGTACCACCTTATTATTACACCTCGCTTTCCGTATTCCCTCTCAACCAGCGTCATGTACCATGGCACATAGATGTCAAGCTCATCTTGACCACACGTCTGGTTAAGCAATTCTATATCTTTGGTTATCTTGAAGTTTAACATGTAATGGGTAGCGCCAAGCACAGTACTGAAATCAAAAATGACATTTCCTCCAAGAGATGCAAGCAAATGTCCGAAAGAGATTAGAAGTACTACAACCCCCAGTATATAAAACTGCCCTTTTCTTCTTGAAAGGAAGCTAATTTTTCTCTTCACAACAATCACCATATTCTCAACTCGGCTATACCCATCAGTTTTGTTTCGTTGACCCATGCAATGGGGAAGGATACTGAATATGTGTAACCTTGCTCGCGTAACGCTGCATAGGATACCTTTCTTGCAACCCAGAGCACCGCATCTCTTAGTATCTTCCATTCATCATCTCCTTTTAAGCTCGAGGTCATCCATCCAGCTCGGTAGGTATTATTTATCTCCTGTAATATGAGTACAGGAGCTGGAAATGTACCCCCAACCCGTTCCATTTCTGAATGAATGATTATTCTGGTTGTGTCGTTTTTGACGGGGATGAGCATGTTCTTATTTGTGCCAACAGCCAGAGACATATCTCTAAATCTGTGATTCCTGTTAAATGTAAAGTACACTGCCCCAGTATGTAGAGTCCCCGGTATTTTTTCCAGTGTGATGTTGTTTACCACACCACTGCTGCTATCCTCCAGCTCAAACACATCTTTTTCTTTTATGGGAGTGCTGTTGTCACCATCACAGAAATCCCAGTCACCGTCCTTACTAACATAAACAGTATCGTAAAACGGAGATGTTGTATCGTTCACCACGATAAACGGATATACCTTATCCCTCACAGTGAGATTTCCCTCAAAAACAATTCCAGAATAAGAAATACAACTTACATTCACACCAGGTCGTGAAAGATTCAAATAGTCCATTGTTACAGGATAATAAGCGTGTTCGAAAAACTCAACGAATTCGTAACCTTTAACATAGTTTTTTTTGAGAATATCTAAAAACACACTATCACTTCCATCTGGTCCGGATGCTGAACCGTTCCATTTTAGTCCAATGAGATTTAGAATGTCATACTGTTTATCCACATCATTGACCAACAGGATTCCACCACCACTTTCCGCAAATCTTGAAATTGCTTCCAGTTCATCATCGCTTATCTGAGCTAGTGTTCTATTGACAATAATGATCGCATCTAAATCTAGAGTTAGCATGTCGTAAGTCACGGGGGTGAAATAAAGGTAAATTTCCTTTCCATTCAAATAAAATCTGTGGAACAATGAAGGATGTGGATTGTAGAAGTTTATTTGATAAGTTGTGTGATTAAGAAAAACCAATGTATAGTTAGATTGTGAATTCTGGATAACCCGAGCAAAGACGTAATATTCTTTTCCGTTGTAATCAAAGTACCCTTGTACGGGTATAAGCAAGTTGGGATCACACTGGTCGCTAGAATTTAATGGAGCCACATAAGTTCTGTTAACGAAATACAACGTGTGAGAGCCCAACCTAAATTCTGCACAGGTGCTTTTCGCTCCAAAAACGGTGCATTTGGAGGTGCTACTACAATTTGTTTCATCGACGGATAGATCTAAAGTCACATTGTGCTTGTTTTTTGGTTCAAGAAGATATCCTACCCATATCTCCTTCCTAGGAATTTCTTTGAGGTGAAACCTCATCCTCGCCTCCGTTCCACTGAGCTCCCTTAAAAGTTCTGATGCGCTATCTTCATCTGCTTTCAAAAGCACATCCGAGACGTTTGAATTCAATGAAGCCATGAGAAGGGTTGCATAAAGCTTGTAGTTCTTCGCTTCCAGCCCTCTCACCTCCACTGGCTTTGCGGAGAACCACACCATGTAGGAAAGGAGAAGTAATCCTGCTATAACTGCCTCAAGAGTTTTTAGGAATCCTTTCTTTTTTACATGCATAAAAACGTCACCCTGAGAAGCTGTCCATCCTTAACAGCAAAGAACACATATTTCACTTGCCTTCCTCCCCCAATACCTCTACCACTTAATGCTATTGAAGGAAGAGCACCACACTGGTGGAAGGGCCTCACATTCTTCAGCACAGCGTATTGGCAAGAGGGATCAATCCAATGAACAGTAAACTTCACACTGTCAAGTGTTACATTCGCCCCAACCTTATACGGCCCCGTATTATTTATCATAATTGAATTTGCAGTTACATTACACACCACAGGATAGGTTTTGTGATTAAAATAGAGAGTGCCTTCTGTGTACTCTTCCGTTACTTTCATGAGGTATGAAGTTGTGAGGAGTAAATCCATCCTTAAGTACGCGCTTCTTTTCGTGAGATTTATGCTTTGAAGAAAGGCTTGGTAAGCGTCCCAGTCTGGAGAATTAGGTGGAGGGGATACGATACACCCCTTAATAGCAGAATTGAAATAATTTTCATTCAAACTCATATTGTTCAGCACCAACTTGTTCATCAAAGCCGTTGCTGCTAGTGCGCATTCTGATTCGCCCTTCAATTCATCTAGCTTCACAGTGCTTGCCGCTATCTGACCTGAAACATAATAAAAATAGAAACCCAGCACTACTATAAAGACACTTATACTGGTTGCAAAATCAAGATTCGTCTGAGCTTTTTTCATTTTCAACTTTCATCACCCTAGGAAAATAGGAAGCGCCACAAGTGACAGGGCCATCATTATAGCCACGTGCTTAAATCCTGCTTTAGCGCTATTCTCAAGCATAACTCCGATCAATATACCCTGGCACACACTTTGAATCAGCGCCATCAATAAAAAGATGGATTTGTAATATAGGTCATCTCCTGAAAACCCGAACATCCTGCCAAAGCCGCATACTGGAGAAGCAATGGCGTAGTCGCAGTAATCCTCAGCTCTAAACTGAAATCCTCCGAAACCCATCGATTGCGTAGCTTCAGATGCCTGTTCTATGGTCTGGAAGGTGCTCATGAATCTGGTTATCAGGAATTTGTCTATACCCACAAGTAAACCCAGAAAGATGATAAAAACAATATATATAATCATCACCTGCTGCTGGAGTGCTGCTTTCCTTTCCAGTTCCATTTCACGAATAGTACTCATGCTGTCAGCCAATGAGTCCATCGTTGTGGCAACATCTCCTCCGGAATTGAACGTTTCTATTATAATTGCTATGCTCTGTTTTAATACCTTGCTTCCTTTGAGCCTTTCTCCAAACCTTCGGAGCACTTTAACAAAAGGTATGCCCCAAGAAAGCTGGGCTGCAGCCCTCCTTATCTCGACTGAAAGAGCGCCATAATCTATCTTTGCTGTCATTCTTAAAGCACTGGGAAAGGTCATCCCGCTTCTTATGGCTTCAGCAAAGTCCCTCAGAAAAAATGGAAAATATTCCTCCATTTTTTTGTATTTGGCAAATTCAAAATACTCTAGGGCAAAATAGGGTAGGATGCATGTAAACATGCCAAGCAGAACAAACATCGACATTAGTTTTGGATTGATACTGCTCGCCAACATACCTATGAAGAGAAGAATGAAGAACATGATTATGAGTAAATAACGGTAATCATAGAACGTTTTCTTTTCATCAAGTGTTTTCCTTTTTTTCTGTTTGCTTCCTCCCCCAAGCAAACTCTCGAACATGACACGCACCGCCAATTTTTTATTCAGAGTGTGGTTGTATACCTCTTATTAGCACAATGAACCCAACAGATGCTAAAGGTAACGCTACGAATATCAGTGCGTAATGAATAAACAATATTGTTTTCGCGTCAATTCCGAAAATTCCTATTATGCTCGTAAGTACAACAAAGAACACCACGCCTATTATCACAGCATTGATGTAAATTTCGAGGAAGGTTACTAGTTGGTTTGTATAGGCAGCTAACCTTCTTCGATATTCCTGTATAAAACCTCTTGCCTTCTCGTAAAGATAGGTTCTTAAATCACCTCCTACAGTTATGGTGCTTCTTATCCCCCACAGTAATTCTCTAAAAGCTTCAGACGGTGTTCTTTCAGCCACATCCTCCAGCACACGGGTTATTGGAGCTCCTGTTATTTCCACAGTTTCCACAACCCTTTTGGCTTCCTTTGCCACCTCTCCATATTCCTTAAATTTAGATAACATTCTGAAAATGCTAACTATTGGAGCCCCTGTCCCAGCCATAGTTGCCATGTAAAGGGTGGCAAATGGAAGGGTATCATCTATCTTTTTCTTTCTTTCTCCCACCACAACAGATGGGTAAAGGTAAAACAGAATGAATGTTCCGATAGCAAAAACGAAACCTCCAAGCACTCCTGCAAATACGCCAAATAGCACGCTTCTGAAAAGCAGGGTGAATAACATGGTAAGGAAGATAGACATGAAAAAGAACACAACTCCTGATGTGCCCAACGCCAAAGACAGATACTCCACCAAAGTTAACGGAATCATGGCCCTTCTAAGATCAACGTGCATGTCTCTGAAAGTTTCTACCAAATACTGATTTACAAAAGAGCCAAACCATTGGTAGCACATTCCTGTCCATAAAGTTAGAAACGAACCCTTTTTCCTATCATCCATTTCCATTTAATTATCACCGTGAGGAAAGTTGTTAGTTTTATTCTTCAATACTTTCCATGACTCTTACCGAATCCGCGTAATACTGTGAAAGAAGTTTTCCCAGATCTCTATAATCCTTTATTCCCTTTTCTTTAGCCCACAACAGCAACTTTTCTCTGTTCTCAAGCTCAACCGCAAGCTCTTCATCAGTGATCCCGGTCATTTCCTTTATTTTCTCGAGTAAATAGGATTTATTTACGACCACTATCTCGTCTTTTTTGGGATCCCACTTGAAAACCTCGTTGCATATGAGCTTCTTTTTTACAGTGTCGTATCCCTTAACCTCGTATATGTTTGTGACTTTTCTTACATATTCTCCTTTGTATTTCAACCTCTTGACAAAGATGATCAGATCGAGTATCTCCAGTAAAGAGGGTGAAAGGTTTATTGGTGGGGTTGTAAGCCTATCTATTAGCTTTTCAAGCGAGTCCGCATGAATCGTTGCCAAACCTGCATGACCAGTGGCCATTTCCTGAAATAGGATATATGCTTCTTCACCTCTCACTTCACCCACTATTATGTAATCGGGTCTCTGTCTTAAAGATGCCTTCACGAGATCGAACATGGTAACCTCTCCTATTTTTCCTGTTTCTGCGCTTACAGCTGACCTCGCAACTTCGGGAATCCAGTGTTCGTGCGGCAATCTAAGCTCCGGCGTATCCTCTATGCTGACTATTTTGGCCTCAGGTCTTATAAAGAGGGAGATTGAGTTCAGTAAAGTGGTTTTACCGGAAGCTGTCGGTCCTGCCACCAAAATGGAGCCATTATGCTCAACCACATACCATAAATAAGCGAGGGCTCTTGCATTCAACGTTCCATATTCCAGCAGGTGTACCGGAGTTAGAGGGTCTTTGGTGAACTTTCTTATGGTGAAGTTGGAGCCTCTCCTTGCTATATCAGTACTTAGAACTGCCTGAACTCTAGAACCATCAGGCAGGCTTCCATCCAGTAATGGTTCAGCTACCGAGATGCTTCTCCCGCACCATTGTGCAAGCTTGATCACGAACTCATCCAGCTCTTCTGTACTCTCAAAAATCACGTTGGTTCGCAATGAACCTATTTTTGGATCACGGTGATACACATAAACAGGGATGTTAACTCCATCGCAGCTTATGTCCTCTATGTTCGGGTCGTTCAGGAGGGGTTGAATCTTACCCAGCCCTATAAAATCCCTGAGAACGTAGTATTCAAAAACCTCCCTCTGCCTTGGCGTTAGGTTGAAACCGTATGCAGTTATTATCTTATTCAGCATCCTTTTGAGGTAGTTTATTGCCGCACCTTTCCCTATGAGGTCAAGAGAAACATCGATTTTGTCTTCCAAAATCTTTTTTATTTCTTCCAGCTGGACTTTTTCTCCTTGAGTTATCTCCGGTTCATGAACCTCGTAGATGAGAGAGCGATAGCGTGGGTCCCAGTGTATGTGTGCCCAAGCGTAAACGGGCTCATTTGGTTTTGGATGAAGGGGAACAAGTGGATACTTTATATTTATATCCCTTTTTGATTCCTCAGTCACTTCTTTGGTAAGGAAAAACATCTCTTTCATTAAACCCAGAGCACTTCCCGACACACTAGTAAGCGAGACTTCTCCCCCCGCTCCTTCCACCTCTACACCCGCTGAAACGCCGGCTCCAGCTTCACTCCCACTCACTCCAGATCGTGTGGGAGGAGCACCGCCATAAGAAGCAGGCGGTGTTGCTGAAAGTGAAGCGCCTCCAGCACCTTCCACCTGAGCGGCAAAGATGGGTAGAATCTCACTCTTCCTCTTCCTTTCCTCCCGGAGTTTTTCGTATTCCTTCAGCTTCTGTGCCATTCTGAGAATGAGGTGATTAACCTTCGGGATTTTTTGCACGTTAACAACGTTTTTTCCTGATGAAACAGTGTTAGTTCTAATCTGAGATTGTGATGTATTTGCCATGCTTTTGCTTCCCAAATTTCCCTGATACTGTCCCATTTTTTTGAGCACGGCTCTCAAGCTCATGACCATCAACCCAATATCTAAATATTTTAAGACACCTGATGAAATTTTTGTGAAGAAGATATATATTAATCTTCCCTTTCAACACCGAAAGAATCAGGGATTTATGGTTGGTTGGTGCGCCGGCCGGGATTTTCAGCCGCGGAGCAACCACAAGCTTTCAAGCTCTGCTTCCGCAGCATTCGAACCCGGGCTGGCGGCTTGGAAGGCCGCAGTCATACCCCTAGACCACCGGCGCAGGAACACACAGATTTTGATGTTAATTTGTGATAGCGGGAAAATTATTTAAAACATTCTCTGGGTTTGGCTTGAGCCAAAGTTCAGCCAGCATTTCTTTATCTTCTCCCAACACACATTCACGCATTGTGTAAAAAGAACCGTTGCCGCCTCCTTTATTTCGAAACTCAGCTTGGCAGAATAAAATAATTTCCATTTATTTTAAAAGTCAACAATTGTCGAAAATTTAATTCGAAACACTTAAATATCCCTGCATAACATAAAATCAAAATATGATGGATATGGAAAGAACAAAAACGGGTATTAAAGGCCTTGATGAACTCCTGCACGGAGGAATTCCGAAAGGTGCTGTAATACTCATCAGCGGTTCTCCTGGTAGCGGGAAAAGCATACTTTCCATGCAGATTCTGGTAAACGGCTGTAAGATGGGGGAGAAGGGGCTTTACGTTTCCTTCGAGCAACCGTATGAGGATATAGTTAAGCAAGCCAAGGCGTTTGGATGGGATGTTGAGGGATACATCAAGAAGGGGCTGCTCAAGATTCTGAGCTTTGATTTTGTGAGAGAGGGGTATGAGCTCTACAACAAGATGATATCGGAGATCAAGAGCGGCAACTACAATAGGGTGGTGATCGACTCTCTGACAGCTCTTGAAAATCATCCTGCTCTGCTCATTGAAGCTGAAAGACTTGATGTCAGGGTAACGCAGAAAAAGGTAAAGTTCATGGGGCATGAGGGCTGGTTGAGGAGAGCCATAATAACCCATTTGATAAACATGCTGAGAAATGAGAAGAACCTAACAGCTTTCCTCCTCAGCGAGATTCAGGAAGATTCAAACCAGCTCAGCAGCGATGGTATAAGCGAGTTTTTGTGTGATGGAGTGATTGTGTTACACTACCTAAGCATCGGGTCAGAGGAAAATAGAATGTTGGAAATAAGAAAAATGAGGTTTACGGATCATGAAAAAGGGTTATTTCCGTTTGACATAAAAGCAAAGGAGATAGAAGTCAATACTGATCCAACTATGCTAATTAAATAATTGGATTGGGTAAGGAAGGTGGTCAGAAACGAAAAACTTAAATAATTTCGTGTTTTATTACTTATGGGTAGTTAATAATGCTAGAGGATATAGAAAATATATATGAGGAGTTTGTAAATATCGATAAAAAATACATTAAAGAGGAGAGCAAAATAATTGGAATTCCTGAGCTCCCGGAGGTAATAGACAGTATAAGCTGTATGTCTTCTCAACTCCTTCATAACAAATTCAAGACAGGAAGAAAAGACTTGAGAACTAGACATGTATACGATGTGTTTAAGGAAAAGTATCCGGTCGAATTACTTCCGTATTCTATAGCTTTGGATTATGCTACCGCTATTGGAGATGAAATAACTGATGAAAAAATGAATAAGTATGAAAGTGCAGCGCATATTTTTGAACTTGGTAAAATAGTACGAGCTTTTGGTATCGCTCCTGAAAATATCCAGAATATATTTAATGAGCATATAACCGTGTTACAACTTGTTCAGAGTGGAGAGAAATATACGATTCAACTACTACTTCAAGAGGAAGATAAAGACAATATGCTAGATATTGGATTGAAAAACTACAGAACAAGAAGTTATGACATAATAGGTTTTGTAGAAATACCGTTAATCAAAAACCCCAATATTAGAGATAAAGATAAAATCAAAAGAGCTTTTCAAGGCTTCAGAAAATTTAATTTATTTGTTAAAGACATAAATGATGTCATTCATGACAAACAGCATGAAACTCATACTCCTATTATTATACTAGAGCAAAGAGAACCGGAACTAATCCCCAAACTCGCTAGTGAAGTATATAAAGAGGCTAAAAGGGATATAAATCGGCTAGATGAAGAACCATATCGCCAAAGACTCTACAATAAGTTAAAAGAGGAAAAAGATAAAATAGCTGATTCATTCTAATTTTGAAAGTTCTTCAAAAACATATTGAAGTATTCTTTGTTCTTCTTGAGGATTGTATTCTTCATAAAGATATTTTTGGATGGGTAGAATTTCTTTTAAATTGTATCGCACCTGGACTTCTTTCCATAAATTTCTTGATTTAAGTTCTCGAGGAGTCCCAGTTAAGAACTCACATACATCAGAAGAGCATGATTTACATCTTATCTCTACATTCTGACATATGTCATTGTGTACTAAGCATCCGCCTCCAGCCATTCCGCCAGCTATTATATAATCAATGGGCCGATCTGACTTTCCATATAATTCTGCTATAGGATTTGTTCGTATCACGAAGTGTGTATACCTACCTGGATGGTAGTCATGAGTCTTATAAAGTCCAATCCCCATAGATTCCCCAAAATCCATCCCAATCCGGTACATTTTTTCGGGAGTATCCAAATTAAACAGCATTTTTATTTTGTAATTAGAAATATACCCGTTTATCCAGGATATAAGATATAGTATATCTTCTTTTCCTTGAGATATGAAGTATTTTGTTATCTGAGTAGCAAAAAGTGCCGGAGTTAGTAAGAAATCTAGCTGATTTTTTAGATTTATGCGACCTTCGTCTAATTTAAGAGCACCTGATAAAATCAATTTTGCTAGGAAACTTACACCCATTGGTTGTTTTTATGTTAATTCAAAAATAAATTTTTTCTGACAGTATTCAAAAACCTAAATCTTCAGAAAAAACAACAATTTTAGTTCTATAAATGTAAAAACTTCTTAACATATGGTCACAGAAGAGATTTCCTCCGTATCTCTCAGACTAGAACAATAAATTCTTATCTTTTCAGACTCATCAATTCTTTTGCTGGAACTTTTTGCAAAAACGGAAAAATATTCATTCTTCTATCTCACACTTTCAGCTTTTCTTTTCAAGCTGATCCTCATAACCCCTTTAGTTAAAACATTAGTTCCCGTTCAGAACCAAAAATTTAAATTTTAGTTCTGATAGAGAACTAATATGCGAGAGATTTTGGAGATGCTGAATGAGTGGTGGGTGGATGGGTCAATATCAAACGAGAAGGCCAAGCCATACAGAAGAAAGGTGTTTCACGAACTTGAGAATCTGTTTTTCAATTACCGCCAGATAATTCTCATCTCAGGTTTGAGGAGGGTGGGCAAAACCACACTGATGTACCAGCTTATAGAAGAGCTTCTGAAAAGGGATGTGAACCATAAAAACATACTCTACTTTTCCTTTGATGAAAGAATTGAGGATCCCCTCAGAATTCTGGAAGAATATGAGGTCATGACCAAAGTTAACTGGAAACGCGAGAGAGTTTACATCTTTCTGGATGAAATACACAAACTTGAGGGGTGGAGTTCAAAAATAAAGCTTCTCTACGACTCTCTGCCGAACGTCAAGCTATGCGTCTCCGGCTCAGCCAACATCGGGCTGTGGAGGGATGCACTCAAAGATCTCGCAGGCCGATTCTTCTCCGTTGAGGTGAAGCCGCTCACGCTTCAGGAATTTGCGGAGCTTTACTACAACAGACCCGTGGAGAGCTACGAGCTTTATCACTCCAGACTGAAAGCCATATTTGATGATTACGTGAGGCGACCGTTTCCGGAGATAGTGAAATGGAGCGACAAAAGGAGGATAAACGAGTACATAAGGGAACTGGTGGTGGAGAAAATCGTGAAGTCCGACATCCCTCAGAGTTTTGAAGGGATCAACCTCAAACTTTTGATGACACTCCTGAACATATTCATGCGGGATGTTGGGACGATCCTGAACTTGACGGAACTGGCAAAGGATTTGGGGGTGCACAAGCAGACCCTCAGCAGACACATCTCCTACTTGGAGTTCGGAAAGGTAGTGAAATCGGTAACAAACTTCAGACCGTCAGTTCGTGCGGAATCAAGAAAGATGAGAAAAATCTATCCTTACCACCCCTCTCTCGCGTATCCATACAATCCCTCTATAAAAGCAGGTAGCATCTTTGAAAACCTCGTAATGGCATCTCTTGCTCTCGATAAGTACTGGAGGCATGGCTCCAAGGAGGTGGATTTTCTCAAGGTGGATGGTGACGATATCATCCCAATTGAGGTGAAAGCAAAGGATACACTCAAGAAAGGGGATTTGAAACCCCTTCTCTATTTCATGAGAAAGTTCTCCACCAAGCTCGGATACGTGATTTACAGCGGACCAGAAAAGGAGATGAAATTCGATGACCGCATGATAAAACTTGTGCCGATAATGAAAGTGTTGTTCGCCAATCAGCTCTCCTGATGAGAAGCGTCCATCACAATCCTCTCCATATCCTCCATGTCAAAACAATAAACTTCCTTCCCCTCAAACTCATCAATCCTTTTGCTGAAGCTCTTCGCAAATACAGCAAAGCTCTCCTTTCTTTCATTGTTGTTCCATTCAACATGCTGAGCTTTCTCAGCAAGCTCCTCAACAACCTTCCTCGCATCAACATTATCCTGCCATTTGCATTCTGCGAAGAGGATTTCTTTAGTTTGATCGTTTAATGCTACGACGTCGATCTCTTCGATCACTCTTCCTCCACTTTCGTTTCTCCTGAATCCCCACCATCTTCCAATCCTGTCCCATGCCTTGGGAAATACTACAGGGATAAGTTCCCTGCAGACTCTCTCAAACACCATGCCTACGACCCTGTGCAGTTCCCCGCTCACATATTCCTTGAATACGAACTCCTCCTTCCCCTCCTCAAGGTATGAGAGATTCCTGCTGCAGAACCTGAACCAGAAGTAAAATAGATTGTCCTCTACGAAATACAGGGTTTTCTTGCCCTTTCTTTGGGTGACCGGCAGCTCTTTTCTTATCAGCGAGAGCTGCATCAGCTTGCTGAGATACTTGGGCATGTCCTTGGCCTCTATTCCAGCCCTCGATGCGATCTTGCTCAGTGATGCCTCACGGGTCATGGCTTCAAGTATGTTCTGGTATGGCGATGGGTCTCTGAACTCCTCCAGAAGCAGAATTTCGGGCTCTCTGTAGAGCGGGGAGCCTTTTTGCATTATCTTTTGTTTTATGTTATCCTCCAAGGTCAGTGAGGAGTCAACCTCCTTGAGATATGCAGGTATGTTGCCGAAAACCGAATATATCTCGACAACTTTATGAAAAGGGAGTCTCTCGAAAAATTTGCAGACGTCTAAAAATGAGAACGGCCTCACCTCCCACATTCCGCTCTTTCTTCCGTACAGCGGAGACTTGGAGCTTATAGTGTGCTCGTACATCATACCCATCGAAGATCCGCACAGGATGAGCATAACCTCTGTGTCATTAAGTATCTCGTCCACCACTTTTTGAAAAATCGAGGGAATGGCGGGGTCTTTCTCGACCAGATACGGAAACTCGTCAATTGTGATTACAATCTTCTCATCCGGTTGGATTCGGCGTTTTATGTATTCGAACACATCCTCGAATCCCCTCTCAACCGATGGTGGGACATCGTTAAAAAATACGCTTGCTATTCTGGCGAATTCTCTCGCGTTTTTTACGGTTCCTCCTTTATCGCATAGGTAATAGATGTGTTTCTTGTCTTTCTGGAATTCCTTCAAGAGCTCAGTCTTACCGACCCTTCTCCTCCCGAAGATAACGACAAGTTTGAAGCCCTTCCTTCGATAGATGTTCTCAAGCCACTCAAGCTCCTGCTCCCTGTCCACAAACTTTATCTTTTGCATGATTATCATGTAAATCCGAAAATTTAAAAATCATTGCATCACACCTTTTGAAGCCCGTATCGAGCAGAATTCGCTTTGATCACCCTCTCCATATCCTCCAGGTCAAAACAATAAACTTTCTTCTCCTCAAACTCATCAATTCTCTTGCTGAAGCTCTTCGCAAACACAGCAAAGCTTTCCTTTCTCTCATCGTTGTGCCATTCAACATGCCTTGCTTTCTCAGCAAGCTCCTCAACAACTTTGCCCGCGTCAACACCATCCTGCCATTTGCATTCTGCGAAGAGGATTTCTTTAGTTTGTTCGTTGAGGGCAACGATGTCTATCTCGAACACCTCACGCTTACCTTTCCTTCTGAGGTAGCCGTGATATCGCATTATATTTTCCATCTGTGGAAACAGCAGAGGTGTGATCTCCCTGCAGGTCACCTCAAAACTCCACCCGTAAAAGTAGTTTATCGTCTCCATTATCAACTCAAAAAGCCGCTCGCTGCTCGAAATACTCGAGTACTTGTAGATGTATCTCAGCCAGAAATTGTGGAACCTGTCCTTAATCAGATAAATATGTCTTTTTTTGAATCCGACTGGTTGTCTTTCTATGAGATCGAGCATATTCATGAGGTCATTGAGGTATGCAGGGAGAGACGTGACCTTTACGCCCGCAACGGATGCTATCTCCTCGAACTTCGTCTTTCCTTCAGCTATCGCATAAAGGATGGCAAGATAGGTTTTGTATTCCCTCTTGAAGGATTCCACAATTACATCCTCAACCTCTCTTCTCAGCGGTGCGTTCTCTTCAACTATCAGTTCCTTTATTATGTTCTCAACATCCCTCGCACCATATTTATTGATTAGAGCATAATAATAAGGTACACCGCCGAAGATCATGTAAATCTTGAACTTTTCCTCGATATCTCTGATTCCCATATCCCCAAGCATCGTGAAAATCGTTCCGATATCCAGAGGTTTCAAGTTCATAATCACTTCTGCTCTTTTGAAAAGTGGTGCTCCCTCCTCCACGAAGAGCTTTTTCAGCATGCCAACGATTGAGCCCGTAATTATGATCGTGGGCTTTTTGTCTCTCACATCCCAGAACTTCTGTAAAATGTACGGCACTTCCCGTCCGACTTCCAGAAACCACTGAAATTCATCAAAAATCACGACGCCATCATACTCAAACAGCAGATCAAAGAACTCTTCCCAGAAAGTTGGAGAAACATAATCGGGTATGTTCATCTTCTCTTTCAAAAGATTTGAAAATTCTTCAATAAGCATGACTTCGGATTTTCTGGGATTGACAAAGAAATACACATAATTATCGTCTTTCACAAATTCAAGGACGAGTCTTGTTTTGCCAATTCTTCTCCTTCCGTAGATTACCGCTAAAAAAGGTCTCCTCACTTTTTTCAGGAGTTCGAGCTCTTTTTTCCTGTTGTAGAATTTTATTATCATGATAATAATTTTTATGATAATAATATTTAAAATTTTCGAAGAAACTCTGTTGTTTTATTCACACCCAAACCCCTCACTCCAGCGGCCTCTTAAAACTGTCCCTCCCTGCTTTTTTAGCTTCTTCATCTCTCTGCCTCACGCTTTCAAGCATGTCAAGCAGAGCTTTCTCTTTTATCGTTAGATTCCTCCTGTTCTTCTCCAGATTTGCAAGAATCTCATCAAGCACCTTCGGCACCTCCCTCTGCTTGTAAAAATAAAAATGTGGTGGGGGCGCAGGGATTTCCGGCCGCAAAATCTGCGTGCACGAGTTGAAAGCGGCCATCGAACCCCGGTCAGTGGGTGTCTCCCAGCTTGACACACCCACCGCAGATCATCCTTGCGTCAGCGCTCCAGCTTGCGTCTGGAGCCCACCGTGATGCCACTACACCACGCCCCCACCGTAGAGAACAATAATTATTTGAGGTCATGGTTTTTAAAGTTTTCAACGGACATTTGGAAAACTATGGGAATCCCGTACGAAAACGGAATGTTCCGCATAAAAGACATGTTGAGAGATAAAAAGCTGATGGCTCTGGACATCGATTTCTTGACAAGAATCATAAAAAGGTGTGAAATACTTCTCGACATAGGGTGTGGTAATAGTAGAGTGATAAAACTGGTTCAGGAAAAAAACAAAGCAAATGAACTGGTTGGCATAGATATAGGGAATACATACAACGGGCACGATTTTCTTTTTATAAAAGGTGATGGGCAAACGCTACCATTCAAGTCAGAAGCGTTTGATTGCGTCGTGTGCTCCCACCTGCTGGAACACTTACCTCAACCGGAAAACTGCGTGGTGGAAATGAAAAGAATTTTGAAGAAAGGAGGTAGAGTTTACATCCTTGTCCCAAAAGAGCTGTTCAGGGGCTCTTCCATCTTCCTCTTTGATTCACTTCTCCTATTTCTCTCCACCAAAAAATGGGTCTCCTCAAGACATCTCCACCTCCACCGCTTCACAAAGAACAAGCTTCTCGATCTTTTCCGCGATTTCAGAATAGTTAAAGTTCTGGAAGTGAGACGGGATATCCTCAACAGAAAGTCCTACCTTCTCATTGCTGAAAAGCGCTGAATGAAAACTTTTATAAAGATATAACGATGTTATTAAAGCCATGATGAAGGGTGGCGCTGTTTGTCCTGAATTCTTCTAAAGATGTAATTATAAGTTTCCGCTCTTTTCTGCAAAACGATGGAGGAGGTGAATGTTAACATGAAAGTGGCAGCATCAACTCTGGAGCTGATAGGAGAGACGCCGATGGTCAAAATAAAGATGGATGAAAGTTATGGTGAAATTTGGGCCAAGCTGGAGGGTATGAATCCCGGCGGTTCGGTTAAGGATAGAGCCGCGCTTTATATGGTGGAGGAGGCGGAGAAAAAAGGGTTGTTAACCAAGGATAAAATAATAGTGGAGGCAACTTCCGGAAACATGGGGATAGGGATTGGGGTGGTTGCGGCTGTTAAGGGCTACAGAGTTCTGGTGGCAATGCCCGAATCCGTGTCTGTGGAGAGGAGAAAAATATTGATGGCACTTGGCTGTGAGGTTGTGTTGACTCCTGCTGAGAAAGGGACTGACGGAGCGTTTGAATACATAAAAAATCTTGTGGAAAAAATGCCGGAGAAGTTCGTATGGCTGGACCAGTACAGCAATGAAGCTAACATTAAGGCCCATTATGAAACCACCGCTCCAGAAATCTGGCATCAGATGGATGGAAAGATAACTCACTTTGTGGCTGGTGTAGGAACTGGAGGAACGATAACGGGCGTTGGAAAATTTTTGAAGGAAAAGAATCCTGAAATAAAGGTGGTGGGTGTCGAGCCGGATGATGACAGTAACATCCAGGGCTTGAGAAACCTGAAGAGGTGTTTCAAGCCACGGATTCTGGACGAAAGTGTGATTGACGATGTTGTTTATGTGAATGAAGAGGATGCTTACGAATCAGCAAGATGGCTTGCAAGAACAAACGGTTTGCTGGTGGGTATGTCGAGTGGGGCAGCACTTCACGTTGCAAGGGAAATTGCAAGAAATAAAAATGCAAGAGTGGCAGTCATATTTCCGGATATGGGCTTCAAGTATTTAAGCACCAAGATGTTCCCGATGAAAAAGCTGCTGAGGTGTGATAGGTATCCGGAGGAAGAGTAAATTATATATAGGTTGGATGTGTAACCTCACTTTATGGAGGTCAAAGACGCAATAATGGGAAGGAGGAGTATAAGGAAGTACGAACAGAAAGAGGTGGAAGATGAAAAAATCCGAGAAATTCTTGAAGCTGCGATATGGGCTCCTTCTGCAGGCAACACACAGACATGGCGCTTCTACGTGGTAAGAAACAGGGATTTAAGAGAAAAGCTGATGAAAGCTTCGTACATGCAGAAGCAGATAATTGAAGCCCCGGTCTCCATTGTTGTGACCTTCGATAGAGATGAGATAGATAAGTTCTACGGCAGGAGGGGTGTAGAGCTCTACGCAATTCAGGACACTGCAGCAGCCATTCAGAACATGCTTCTCAGAGCTTATGATCTAGGGCTTGGAACATGCTGGATTGGAGCTTTTAACGAAGAGGAAGTTGCATCTATAGTCAGGGTTCCCCCCATCGAGAGACCTGTAGCCATAATAACCGTTGGTTACCCTGCAGAAAAGCCAACCTCAACAAGAAAACCGCTTGACGAAGTTGTGAGATATGTGGACTGATTCTTTCATCTTTTCCAGACAAACGCGATTCCTGCTATCCCAAGAAGAACTATTATTATTGTATGTGCGTTGATTTTGGATTTGCTTGCAGTAAGCAAACCTGTGACACCTCTCTCCCTATTTTCCGTTTTCTCACCCCCTATTGTTGGATTTTCAAATACCTCTTGTGTTTCCCCACTCCCTTCCTCACTTATTTCCTCCTCATTTCCTCCACCCTTACTCGTTAACTCGCCTTCCCCACCATTCTCTTCAGTTGTGGTTGTAAGCTCTTCTCCTCCCGTTTCATAATTCTGCTGAAGGGAGGTGTCAGTGGTGGTTAAATCTGTATCGCCAGCAGTGTAAGCTTCATTACTCTCCTCTCCAACCGAGGAAATTGCTGATGTCCTGATTACTACATCAAAGGTGTATTGTCTCTCCTGCCCTATTTTCTGGTAGATCGTGCCCACATTCTCGCTTGAAGCGCTCTCCATGCTCATCGCTCTTGCGTAAACCACAATCTTATACCTATTTCTGGCAAATATGGACTTGGATGGCACATCAAAAACAACGTAAACGGGCTTCAACTCAACATACGTTTTGCCATCAGGCATGAGAACCCAGTCCTTGCCGGAAGATGGAGTGGTAGTTGCTGTACCTCCGGGAAGCACGAAAGAGCTCAACTCACTCCCGCTTTTAGATTGAAGATACACTCTCAAATCAGGGATGCCGCCTGTGGATTCTATCTGTCCATCATAGCTCAAACTCACTGATATGTCTTCCTCTCCCGGGTTAAAGAATCCCAGCTTTATTTTTGCTGTTTCTCCGGGGGAGAGAAATATCTGCGTAGTTGAGGGAGGCACATCACCCAAACTTATGGCATGTGATGCTGCAGAGTTAAGAATCAATAGAATGATCGCAGTAATCATTATGAAAACAACTCGTTTTCTATCAGTTCTCCGCAATTTTAATCTCATCAACCTTCACCTGTACGCCAACAGTTTAATATGTTGCGTTCACAAGGAAGATTAGAGTGCCAACATAGTTGTCCGCCTGAACTGCAGGTATGTCTATAAAGAGGGTAAAGTTGACAAGTTCTCCTGCCCTTAGCTCGGATAATCTCTGCACATAGTCGGTGTTCAGTCGGTTGGATGAGGAAGATAAACATGCTTCCGCATCAATAGGAGTGTCGTAAGTAGAGCCGAGGCAGAGGGTGAGGTTTGATGCAGCTATCACATAATTATTTGGGGAAGGTGGCACAAGATTCGTTGCCTTCACCCACAGCCCTCCATTGGCATCCGCGCTGTAATCATCCAGCTTCACGCTTATCACATCCTTACCCTTTGCACCGCGCGTTTGTGGATCGAGCTCGTTTGTGGCTATGGTGGTTGTGTAGGGTTGGGATGAATCGGCGGGAGGCGGATACCACAGAGCTATGGACTCGGGAGTCACATTTAGCAAGAGGAAGTAACGCACCTCTATTGTCGCATCGCCACTCTCATTCATGAACGCGTTTATGGATGATGCATTCACATCTATAGCATAGATTTCTCCAGCCAAAGCCGTGACGTTAACGATAAACGTGACAGTACAGTTCTCATTGATGTTAAGTGTGCATTTTTGCGTTGCGTTGCCAATAATGTAGAAGGGTTGAGCCCCGGTCTGGTTGGTTATGGTGGTATCGGGAGTGTTGCCTGTGGAGTTGTACCTCGCGTTTATGCTGACCTCTCCGCAGTTGTCCTGATGACAGATTACAGTTGCGTTCAACACAAACGTCCTGTTTGGAGCGATTGTTACTGCGGAGCCCTCTGGAGGAGAGGTCATTATGACTTCCAACCATGCTGTAATTTCCGCTTTTGTTATGTTAATGATTATTGTATCTTCTTTCAGGCTTGAAGCATAATAATAAAGCGCTGGCTCGTCGGTTATGTTACAGCTCACATTATAGGTGCCATTGTTCCATGTCGTTGGGTTTACATACCAGTTAAGAGTTGCAAATCCTGTTGAATTTGTTGTTGAGTTACCCAGATACCATACATCCGTTTCATTCTTAACATAAAAGTGAACGGTGTAGTTTGCTATTCCTTCTCCTGTGTACGTATCACTCACCGAACAAACGAGCTGGACAGTTGATGCCTGTGGATAGGAAGAATTTGATGCTGGACTCACGAAGCTGACTTTAGCGTAACCGAAGATGCTGACGTTGATACTTGATTCGTCGGGCACGTAGTGCTGCTTTGTTGCGTTGGCCTTCAGCACGTATCTGCCCGGAGTCGCATCGTAAGGAACCTGCCACTGTACATCCTCTCCGCTTGCTATGTTCGTTCCGTTGAGGTACCAGTTAACTGTTGCTGAAGTTACGCTACCATTGTCCTCATAAATTGTGGAATTCAGCCACACCATCTGTCCTTTCGTCAGGTTCGCGTTGTTAGTGGGACTGTCTATCACCACGCTCAGATTTCCGTAGAGGGTTATCGCTCCATCCGCCACATCATCCCCGGACTTCACTTCGTAGAAGAGGGTGGAATTGGTTGCTATAATACAGTGCAGCGTCATGTCTCCTGGAGGATAGGATAAAGCGTTCCAATTCATGGTAGCAATACCATTTGCATCCGTGTAGTTCATGCCGATGTAGACCCAGTCCGTATCATAGAACTTTACCGGATAGTTTGCTATACCGTTATTGTTACTCTTATCCACCACCTTACATTTCAGAGGTATACTATCACTTCTATACGCTATACCGATGGGTTCCTGCCAGAAAACTTTGGCATAACCCCAAACTTCAAACGTCTGGAAAGGAAGGGTGTCGTTCCAGTTGCCAACTTGATCACTTGCCTCTATTTTTGCATGGTGTGTGCCTGTAATCCAAGATGAGTTGGTAGTTATGGTGTAATTTGTCCAGTTTTGAGAGTTGGGAGATGGTAAGCTTATCGGATAACTTGAGAGCTCTTGTTTTGTTGTGTTCATGATAACTCTTGCTTCTCCTACGGTTTCATTCCACCTTGCATAAATGAGGAGGCTCTGGCCCTTGTAAACTTTTGTTGTGTTGATTCCGTACACATTGTTAAATAAGTAAGGGGGTGTTGTGTCGTAACCCACAACCAGAATATCTGTGCCGTAATTGTTTGAGGTAGCGTTGTACATAAGAACGGGGTCATCACTTATGTTACACTTGATTGTGTAAGTGCCTTCATTACTTTCAGAAAACGTGAATGTGGCCCATCCCGTAGCGTTGGTCAAGTTCCACCCCAAGAAAACATCGTTCTCATAGAAGGAAACGTTGTAGTTAGCTATACCACTCCCATTCACATCCCTAACCCTGCAGTACATAGTTGTTGTGCCTCCAGGAAGTATGGATGATGGATGGAGATAGGCTTCATCCTCACTAATGCTGTCCCTTATCTCGGCCCAGCCCCATACCTCAATGACGTTTGCTGGCATGCTTCCATTGACATTTGCTGAGGTGTCATTAGCATAAATCTTCCATCCAAGGTAGCCAGGAGCCATTGTGGTTGGAATCTGTATTGTGAAGTTGCTCCAGTCCACTGTGCCGTTCAGCTTAATAGATGATGCCAGTGAATTATTCACAAAACTTCCGCTCTCATTGGTGGATACCCAAGCACTATCAAGCTGATAATCATCATACCATAGGGTATAAAGCTCCACAGCGTCACCCTTATGCACAACCGTCGTGTTGGATCCAACCGATGAGATGTCATACCATGGCGGTTGTATTTCAACCACCCAGACCGATGTGTTTATCTCTTGCACGGTAGCAATCCAGTACTTTTCCTCATAATCCCCTATTATGCATTTTACTGGTATGTGTCCTAGTAACTCGGGATGATAGACCATGGAAGCGTAACCGCTTTCGTTTGTTCTGTTCTCTCCTATAAACCTCCAGCCGCTGTCATAATAATAGAACTGCACAGAATAGTTGAATATGCCGCTTCCGTTGTCTGCCACAACACGGCAATAAATGGTGGTGTTCTGTCCGTAGACCACAGGATCAGGGTCTGCATAAATTTTCTTGAGATAAGCTCTGCCCCACACGGTGAAAGTCAAATAAGGTAGGGTGTCGTTCCAATTGCCATTCAGATCTGCTGCCGCTATCTTTGCCCTGTGCTCTCCCAAGCTCCACGAGAGATTAGTCTGGGTGGTGTAGTTGGTCCAGTTTTCTGGAGGCGGAGGTGGTAAGTAATAGATGTCGTAGTTCTGAGTTGAGTTGATCCATTTTCCGCTTGCGTATTCAACGCTGAAGTTCGCCTGGCTTATCTCCTCGTTCCATCTCGCATAAAGAGATAAGTCATCAACATCTCTAATAACATCAGAGGGCGTTAAACCATAGATTGAGTTGTAAAGCTTTGGTGGCTCGTTCTCGCTTTTCACAACCTTGAATGTTGAGTTATCCTCCAGAACGAAATATGTGCCATTCAGGAAGAATCTCACGGGCAGAATCTCAGAACTATCTGATGTTGTGTTTACGATGTATGATAGCTTCATCGTACTACCTACCGGGAGAACACCACCGAGCGAGTGATCCCACCACACCTGCCCGAGATCGTATGTGCCGCCCACATATTCTATCCCACCTATCTCATACCATACATCATTAATATCATCCACACTCCATGAAGGGTTGATTCCTTCAAACATTATCTCGCTTGAAGTGTTCACCCACCAGTCGTTCTGGCTCGTTTCGTTGTTGAGAATAATCACCTCCACCCTGTAAGTCCTGTTTGTGAAAAGCAGGAATGTTGTATTCAAACCCTCTTTTTCAAGGTTGGATGTATCCGTTCTGGGTGAGGTTGAATTGGTTACATCGTAAACCTTTATTCTTACAAGCTGTATTATACTCGGTGGTGGTAATATTTCAAACTCATCATAGTACATCATATACGTTCCGTCTCCATTCACAAGAAGGTTTCCTGCGGGATCAGTAAGCATCGCAACAACTCTGTATGTGCCTGAAGCGAGATTATCTGTGTTCCACTTAACCCCATTCCAAATTGAGTCGAGATCGACATAATCTAGTGGTTCTAGCTCAACATGAAGGTCGTTCACAACAACATCCACATCCTGCCAGCCATTGGTGAGTTTGCGCTGCACTTTCATTGTGAGATAACCTTCAAAGCTTGTGTTGCCCGTATTGAGAATCTGGTTAGGGATTGTTTCCTCCCTCCCAACGGATATTGTCGGTAAGGTGACAAGCTCGAACTCCGCTTTTACCACATCGACACCCCAGTAGTTTGAATTTCTGTCTGAAGCAAAATGGAAAGTGAAATCATCTGTGTTGTACCAATCACTCCACCCGTAATCTCCACCATTCCAGTATGAGGGGTTATTCGCCAAACCTCCTGGATCGAACTGGAAAAATCTGGTGGTTTGCTCCCCATTCCATATCTCAAATGGATCATCCAGATCACCTTCAACCACCACTCTCATGTAAACTCTGCCTTTAGTGTTGCCTACTGCCGTGAAAGGTGCGGAATAAACAGGCACTCCAGCATAACACCCTGTACCATCACAGTTCCACGAATCAATATTGGCTGGATAGGGGTGGGGGGTCTCCCACCCAACGGGCACAATTTTAGACAACGTGTCATCACTCATTCCGCTTGCGAGCGGGTTGCCGTAATAGATGTGGTATGTCTTTTTTTGGTTTGCCGAGATGTTGAGCTCGAGATAGAGAGTAACGTTGGTTGACGTGCAGCTCAGCATCCTGTATCTGATAAGCGAACCAGAAGATGCATCTATAATTCTTATGTCTTCGCAATCACTTTTTACATGCCCGTTTGGATTGAAGGAAATCTCGAGCGGGTAACCTATGGTATCGACTCCTGCCTTTTCCGTTACATTTACCTCAACCCTATAAGGCCATGATCTGTTCCACCAGTCTGCTGGCTGATCCACAAAACTTACATTCTCATTTTGCTCATAGGAATCCTTATCCGTGAGGATGTAAGCTGTGGTATTCGCCTCAATGGTAAAATAATCGGTTTGAGATCTGTCAGTTTTTGATGCGGTTGTGTTGACCCCCACATAATACGAATAGTTACCTGGCTGCCATGTATCAGAGAAGTTTGCCGAGTATCTTCCGGGTGCTGTTTCGAGCATGGTGATTGATGTCGTGCTTCCGTTCGGGTAGGTAATGTAAACAATGACGGTATCCACGGGCTCAACTGATGTCACGTTTGCCTTTATGGTCACATTTTTACCGTAACCCTGGGGGTCCGGATACGCCGCTATCGCCGTTATATTGGGCTTGCCATGAACGGTGATGTTGAGCAACGAGTGTGTTGGGTTTATGTATTTGTCATCATTTCCATCAAAGCTCATATTGATTGTGTGATTGCCTGTAGATGCTGTTAATGGCAGAGTGTATGTGACCTCTGCCACGCCACTGGCATCAGTTATATCCCATCCTATGAAAATGCCGGCCGTTTCATCCACAAAACTTATGTTCTCATAGCTGATCGGAGTTGAGTTATCGTAGCGCAGCGTAGCCCTGAGCAACACTGTTTCTCCCTGAGCAGGGTCCGTTTGATTAGTGTAGGGTTGTATGGTCGTGTTCGCATAAACCACCACAATCTTTTTATCCAAATCATACCATTGAGGATTCTCACCTTTCAGCACGACCTTCTGCTCTCCCAGAGATGCTGAGAGAGAAATATTGACGGTTATGTTGTTCCATGCGAGAGTCGCGGGAGGCAGCACCGCTATGAATTTGCCTAGCTCGCCTGTTGCATTTATCCAACCGGCGGGCAAACTCCAGTTAAGCCAGAGGTTCGTAGCATTGTTACCGTCCGGATCAGTATTGTTAACAAAGCCCTCAAGCGGCACAAAGCTTGAGCCCCTGGTAACCTTTATAGGGTATGTTACTATCCTTACATCCAGATAAGGCTGCTTGACAAAAAAGCTCCGACTCTCAACCTCGTACCAAGTGTGCGCCTCATTCCCGGGGTTGGTGTAAGTAACGGTAACATTAACAACATATTCTCCTACTGGTGTTGCGGGAGATGTTGAAATGTTGAAAGAAAAAGTGTGATTTGTTTTTGCATCAAGTGCTGGGAGATAACAGTAAGGCTGAGATGTTCCGTAACAGGTGCAGGTTATACCAACACCTTCTGGGCAGTTTATGGTTACATTTACATCTGTTAAATTCTTGCTGAAGAAGTTGTACATCGTAAAATTGTAGGTAGTCCACGATCCATTCAGCACTTTGTAAGGATATATCGATGAGCTGAATCCGGAAGGTATGTGGTGGAGCACGAAAGTCTGGGATGTATTGGTAGTTGCCTGATAGTTCTTTGCCTCAATCGTCACATTCCAGTGGAATGTGTAGGTACCGGGAGTTGCATCCACAGGAATAGGATATCCCGCTGAGCCATTATCATATTTGACCTCACAGCTCCCCCCTGCAGGTATGCTTCCACAGAGCTTAGTTTCATTCGGGCCCCAGTCAACTGTGTTCTTAGCATAATCAAGAATGTTGAGAGATATCTTAGCATCTATGGCTGTGGCATTATAATTGTTCACAGTCACGTTTATCCATGAAATTGTGTCTGTGATCTCATACTCGTTTATGTTGTGCTCATACCGGTTTTCATGCTCGAGACTTGTGAGCTCAAGTTTTGGCGGAATTATTTCGAAGGTGTCATAACCTTCAATTAGTGTGCCATCACCGTTCTTGAGAGTGTTGCCCCATGGGTCCACAGCTCTGAAATAAACTCTGTAAGTTCCAGCCTGATACTCGCTTGTGTTCCATGCTATCGGGTTCCAGAGGGTGGAGATATTTAGCATTTCTCCCGGAGTGAGGTACCTCAATGTTGATGTTGCCCTATCATCTATAACTGGAAGCTGGAAGCTCACCCAGCTGCTACCATCCCACCTCTGCACCCTTGCCTCAAGATAGAAGTAAATGCCGGTTTCTCCAACATTGTTGAAGGAAGACTCATCGAGAAATTCAGCGCCGCTTAGGCTGATTGAAGGCCAGTCCGCTATTTCGTTGTAAAATTCGGTTGTCTCTGCAAAACCGCCGGAACTGTCCGTTATGAGTATGAAAAGATCTCTCGTGAACTCTGTCCCGGCTGGGACTGCCCGATTGGGGTTGTCGGAGATGGCAACTCTATCGAAATTACGGGCCTGATCCACTCTCTCTATCGTCCAGTCCCACGGAACATCATCAAATCCCACAAAGCTTCCGTTCTTCATGATGTATGTGATGTAGAATTCCGGCTCGTTTGCATCGTTGTAAAATCTTGCGTCAACCCAGTCGTAACCCTCAACATTGACGCCTCCGTTTTGTGAGACTGTTATGTAACTGCATGAAGGCGTGCCTCCAGCCATATTGCACTCTCTCACATCAACATTGCCCGCAGGACTGTTCTGAATGTTAACGAAGTGCTCTATCAGCGCATCTCCACCATCTTCATCAAATCTATTGTGCCAGTTATGCAGCCACAAAACCCAGCTGTGATCCGTGCGCTTGTAAATCTTTATTATCGCATCTGTGTAGCGTTGGCCGTTCTCAACTGAGGCGTTTATCCACACGACTGGTCCGTAAGTTATCAAAGGATTCCACCATCTGGGTGACATAGTGTAGTATGTTGAGCCCGTCCAGTATTCGTAGCTCCAGTACCAGTATTCCCTACCCCCTCCGGAGTCTCCGGAGCTTAGGTCTGTGTAACCGTTGAGCAGATACACCTCCTTTATCTCGCCAGCACTATCAAAAACAACAACGTATTTCCCGTCTATTTCAACTCCTTTAGTTGTTGGAGAATATCTAACCGAAAAATTGTAAGATGGTTCCGGTTTCTGCCCATTGGAGGTTGAATCGAAATAAATGTAATATATTCTTGTCGTTCCCCCAGGTGTCGTTCCGTTCATCACCCATATGACGGTTGCAATTGCGTTTCTGGCAGCATCAAAGTCATCAGGGAAGTACGTTTTTGAGGGCACCTCATAAAGCGGATCTCCATCATTTCCGTGTTCAACCACCCTTATCGAATTCACATCTAAAGTACAGGAGCTGCATCCAGCTTGCTGGAAAAGCTGGGTGAAGTTAACATCCAGCTCTATGGGGAAGTTGGTGTGCTGATTCTGAACTGACACATTCACCATAACTCGATAGTGCCACACCTTGTTCCACCAGTCGGTTTTTGGTGGATTCAAATTCACATCCTCATAGGGGCCATAGGTGTCATTCTCAACGTAAACGTTTAGAATCGTGTTTGCGCTAACATTGAAAACTGATGAGGAGCTTGTTGCAGAGCTTCCGTCCCTTAGGTTTGCGATGAAATAATAGGTGTAGCTTCCAAGCTTCCATGTGGTTGAGAAGTTTGCTGCGTATGTGTTCTGGGAAACCCTCACTGCTTTCATTTCATAATTGTTTCCCTCAGGATCAACAACTACCACGGACATATTGGATACTATGCTTTCGTCCGTGACAACAGCAGAGAGGGTTGTTTGCTCTCCGTATCCGATCACATTTGGTGTGGCGTTAATGCTGTCAAACAGTGCCACCTCAAACTCCCAAAATGCCTGAAGAATATTACCTCTTTCATCCACGATCGGATTTCCGTCCTCATCAAGGAATTCGACTCTTACCCTGTATGTGCCAACCGATCCATTGGGATTCCAGCCCCCCGCACTCTCCCAAAGCCGGGAGAGGTTTAGTGATGTTCCTGCTGGCACAGCCCTTTTTGATGAGTTTGCAAGATCGTTCATCACCACGGCAATCTCATTCCACGTGTTTGTGGACGTTCTCTTTTCCACGGAAAGTTTAAGATATCCTGCAACATCCACATCACCAACATTTCTCAGCTCGGATCCGGGTTTCTCAACCAATCTGACCCACACTCCGGTGTAATTTATCTTGTCAATGGTTGTTTCATTGTAGGAGTCAAGATAAACACCCCTTATTTCTATGTCTCTGTTGGAGGGATCCGAAAGCCATGCTGAAAGTACGTCAGCGTCATCAATAACTATTGTGAAGTTATGGATTCTGCTGTCCGGAGTTGATGATGTGTAAAAAGAAGGCAGGTTAAGGATGCCTGCACTCTCAAAACCGCTTCCATTAAACACCAGCACTTCCAGATCCGGTTCGGCGTTGTTGTTAAGCACGGATGCTGATGGATCGTAGTAAGAAGTTTCCACCACAATCTCAATGCTGTAGAGTGAATCCAGATCAGCGGTGAAGACATCATTATAGATGTAAGGTTGCGATTCTGTATCTATCATTTTGGACTCTGTAAAGTCATATTCTCCATAAGTAATAGCCATCCAATCAAAACTACCAGTTTCACCTCCACCTCTGTCATCTTCCATCCTAACGTTAAAACTTGAGATAAATGTGGATCCGTACATCATTATCTGTGTGTCATCTTCATCCTCTGCTGTTAGTAACACTGCATAATTGTTTGTGGGCATGGGGGAGTTAAGAGCAACAGTCGCATCCCCTCCCGAAGTAACATTAGTTCCTACCTGGATTACAAGATCCCCAAGCTGGTAAGTGCCGTAGGGTATGACTATCCAGTTGAAGTTGCAGTTTTCGTTTCTGCCTCCATCATCCTCACACTTCACAGAAAATCCTGTTGTGCTCTTGGATCCGTACATCATTATCTGTGTGTCATCTTCATCCTCTGCTGTTAGTAACACTGCATAATTGTTTGTGGGCATGGGGGAGTTAAACGTTATAGTTGCCGTTGGAGAAGCGTATCCGCTACCAGCCTTAATTATCAGATCTCCCCTCTTGTATTCTCCATAAGGTATTGCTATCCAGTTGAAGTTACAATCCTCATTCCCACCCCTATCGTCTTCACATTTCACGTTAAATTTGGACATTGATTTTGCTCCATACATCGCTATTTGAGTATCATCCTCGTCCGCTGCTGTTACTATCGTTGCATATTCTGTTGTGGAGAAGGGCGTATTAAAATTGACCATTGTCCCTGTTGCTGGAGCTGTCCCGCTTCCTATCTTGATGTGTATTACATCCCCGCCGTAATAGGTAGTTACTTCTTTTGTTGAGGTTTCAAGATCACTTGTTATGTATGATGTCATCTTCCCGAGATGAACATCCTCGAATGGGGCATATTTTTTCTTGGATGTGGATACTGTCATGCTCGTGTTGCCCCTAACTGAGAATGCTGTTGTTGCGGTACCGACATTCCCGTTCGAGTCATACGCGTAGATGACGAGAGTATAATCTCCTGTCTTCCAGCCAGTGTAATTAACGCTCCACAAATCTTGGGAAATGTTAACCATATTTAAACTCGCGGTTTCTTCTCCTGGAGGTGTTATCTTTGCAATAACGTGATCCACCGCCTTGTCATCGGTTATGTTTGCGGTGATTGTGATCTCTACCCCGAAACCTGCCGGCTGCGGCGCCACATCTATCCAGTTTATTGTCGGTGGTGTGACATCATAATCTGAGCTGTAAACTTCAAGTTTGGTGGACGCTCGATTTTTATCGCTTGCATTGTAGTACAGCGATGGCATGTCGGTTATGTTACATGATACATTATACACTGTCGGGTTCTGCGGATTAGATGTGTTGTCTACCCAGCCCAGCTGAGCTACACCATTGCTATTTGTCACATTCCATCCAAGAAATGACGAGTTAAGGTAAAAGGAAACGTTATACTCTGCTATGCCTGCCAGCGTCTCATTATCTCTTATCTTGCAGTAAGCTACCACGTAACTCCCGTTGTTTATTGAGCTATCACTAAGCCACATGTCACTTACTTCAGCAAACCCCCAGAGTTCGAGAGTTATGGATGGTTGGGTTTTGTTCCACACATTATCAACATCCTTAGCGTAGATTGAGAAAGTTATTTTACCTGTCACTGGATACTGCGATCCATTGCTGAAATCTATGGTTGTGTTGGTCCAGTTTGCCGTATATGGTGTGGGGATCGTATAGTTGGTAAATACCCCCGTGCCGTTATGATTGAGATAAGCCAAGCTCACGTTTTCCCAGTGCGCATAAGCTATAAGCTCTTGCGTGCGGTAGACCTTATCGCCGCTAACGTAAGTTCTTGTGCCGTCAGTTATCCCCCAGGCATCGTAACTTGGAGCAAAATACTCAAGTGGGTATGCAACATCTATACCTCTGTATGAGCCGCTGGACGCTGTTGTTAGTGTGCCCAAGCTCTGCCATGCACTGCCATCCCACACGAAAGCGTTGACATCGTTTCCCGCACTCAGGGTTATCAAAGCTATCTCATCGCTTCCTTTCTTTGAGACCATCTTTATCCAGTACGGCTCAGCATCAAGAGACGATGGGAAGGATTGCTGCGCTGTTAAAGATGTGGAGTCGTAGGGAAGAATCCTGTACTTGGGCGTGGCAGTGTTATCATTGTATACGAACACAGCATCCCCCGATTTTGCTTCGAACTCCACGTCTATGGCGTGATAAACCTGCTCTGATGTCGTGGCTGTCTCTCCGAGGTCGTACCACGTTGAGCCATCGTAGTAACAAAAGTGCACATCGCTATCTCTATCAACCCCCATCAGTACAATTCTGTTGGAATTCGGATCTGAAGCCGCCTCCATCGTTCTAACAAAATCACCAAAGAAACATGCCGTGTTCGGATAAGACCATGACACGCCATTCCACACGGCGTAGTAAGCATTTCTGTCATCATTGTCGGCATAGAAAACAAAACATGTGCCGCTTATGCTCTGACACGCAACATCAAAGGACTGTCTATTAGCGTAAGCATCATTCCTTAATTCAACAAGATTGGTCCATGCAGAACCATCCCATACCTGAGCGTTTTCATCCCTTGCAGAATCTGCTGTAACCATTATTATCTCGTCGCTCGTTGGGTTTGACCCCAGCTCGATTATATTTACGGTAGCGCCAACGTCCATAGCAAAGCCTTCATCACTCCAGCTGCTTCCATCCCATATCCTGTATTTCGGTATGGATGAGCCGTCAGCATAAACAACCATGGCTCTGCCTCTCTTCTGCTCATACGCAACATCTATGCTCCTGTAAGCGGTTACCGCGGCAGTGGTAAGCACAACTCCATTACCCCATGATGAACCATTCCACACCTGAGCATAAGCAACGCCCGTATCAGCCACACTGGCCATGACCATTTCAGGCTTTGAGGGATGAGCGGCAACCTCGATCCAGAGCGGAGTGCCCTGAGCATCTAGAGTGCTGTACGGAGAGGTTAGGGATGAACCATCGTAAATGGAATATCTGACATAATTTGTGCCATCGGTATAGAAGAAGAAGGCGTCGCTTCTTCTTACCGGATCTGCAACGATCTGCGCGGGATATCCTTCCACAACTATATCGCCCTTTCCGTCTTCAATCACCATCCTGCCTAGAGAGTACACAACACCTTTTTCTTCCGGCAATCTTGCAATATAAGCCAGTTTTTCCTTTCCGTGAAGATTACGGTAAATGAGAATGGTGGTATTTGAGGTTCTGATGATTTCGGCATCTGGAGCATCTTCCACAACAAGCGGAGAGGGCACTATTTCGATAATTGTGACATTGTTCTCATCACTTGCATCAACCTCTATAACCATTACAAAAGGGGTCGTGGTCGGGTCTATAGCCCTGCTGAACCTCCTTCTTACCAACACACCATTCTTGGGAAATACCACACTACCTGTCTCTTCAACTTCTGCCGTTCCGTTATAGGATGCAACAACCACAAAATCACACGGAATTCCCGCTCTTGCTGGAAATTCTGCAGTGTAAACTCCCTTGAAAAGTTCTTTCATTTCATAAACTGAAAGTGAGCTTCTCCCCTCGCATACATAGATAAGATGAACACTCGCGTTCGGTATGAGATCACCATTCTTATCAAACACAACAGCAAAAGCTGTGTTGCTCTCCTCACATGATGTTAGCGTTACTTTCTCAAAGCTCAGGACGATTTTAGCGTATGAAACCTGAGGAAGCAGCAGTACCGCTATCATAACTGGTAACATAATACCTGCAAATCTACCATACCTCAACTTGTTTTCATTCATCAGCCACACCGAGTTATTGCATCTGTCCTATTCTTCCCGATGCACACATCCAGTTTAACTTTCTTATCCCACAATCCTGCCTTTCCTTCCACCACAATCGTATGCTTTCCCACCGCCGCAGCAAGTATGTGGATCTCGTTTCCATCACACTTTACCGATTTGAGTGTGTTGGATGTGCAGTTAATTATTGATCCCAAATTGAGATCATTCGATTTTATGATAGTTTCCTCACCCACGACCATCACAACTGATCGTGAGTTCTCCACACCAGCGCGTTTTGTAAATATTCCGGCGCGTGTGATTAAGGTCATGATAATTACGATTAACAAAACCAGTACTGTTCCAAGAACAATTGTTTTTCTCCTTCTCCCTCTCTTCCCGACTCTCGGCACGAGCACCCTCATAGACACCCTCTTTATAATTTACGTCTCCACCTCACAGGTTTAATGATGCGCTTAATCTTTAACCTTTTTCTACCAAGCATGCGCAAAATCAGCACTCCCGCAAGCACAACGGCCAAAGCCACCACGACGGTTCTTAAACTTCCCGCCACACCCACAAGCCTTCCTGTGAGGGATGACATCCATCCTCCCTTTTTCTTTGTAGCATCAACTATTATCTTGTTCACAACCCTAACCTCTTTTCCCTTTTCATCCAGCCCTTCAGCAACCACATTGAACCAGTAAACCCCTTTCTTTGCTTTTTTCTTTGCCGATATCGCAATTTTTACTGGGATTGCTACCTTTTCTCCGGGTTTTATGAATGGGATGTAACTTTTCTCTATTGTAACCTTCCAGCCGGCAGGTACCTTCGATGGATAAATTTTAACGCTGACTAGGGTTTCGTTGAAAACCGGAAGTTCGAGGTTGAATGTTATCTCCCCCCTTCTTTTGGTGTAATTGATTCTGTATTCTTTGAGTATGGTGGTCATCGCAGTTTCATTGACTTTTCCTTCATTCTCTCCGGACGAGTTTTCTTCTCCCACTTTTCCTCCTCCACTTTCTGTCCCGTTCACATTTTCCTGCGTTTGGTTATCTGGTTGGGAGATTACGGTACCGCCTCCCCCCGAAATCTCACCGCGCTCCTCTTTTCTGATGCGATACACTATCTCAATTTTATGATCGCCATGTTCAAGATCTGTTGGCAGGTAAATTACGAGAGAATCGTCCCTAACCTCCGAATCAAGAGGTGTTTGATCATCTAACACCACTCTGCACGTCTCCATGTTGAATCCGGGAAGAGCGGCGAGATCAGCAGCATATATCACGCTCTCAGGTAAATAGTGTTCAACGTCCTCTTTTGAGAAAATGTTGATTGTGATCCTACGAAGATACTCCCTTCTTTTTAACCTTTCATCCCTCAGCTCCATGGAAGTTTCCTCTATCAAAATCTTCGATACAGGAACGCTCAGATACTTAACTTCTTGAGAGCTCATGTTTATCTCTATCTCCTCACCTTCCCATCCATTAAAGGAGGGGCGAAACACAACATTATCGTATGGTATGGAATCGCTGTTCTTTATGGCAACCCTGATTTCAGCTTCGAACGGTTCGTTGACCCTGATCACATTATCAAGAGGGGTTATTGAGCTCTCGAGATAATCTGCCGTTATGACATCATGCATGGTCACTTCCATAACTCCTTCCACCACAGCTTTCGGCTGAATTGAGCTGATGATAACATCGGAGCATTCCGCATTTTCTCCGAAGGCTTGAGTGCAGTTCTGGTAGCGCACCACTACATCATCAAAGCGCTGGTTGAAGAGGTTTGTGAGAGTGAAATTAATTATGGAATATGCTTTTCCATCAACCTCACTGACTCTGTCAGGATTCTGCCTCCTGCTTGAAAGATTGAAGCTTGTAACTAATGGGATTGTGCTGAAGCTGTCATTTTCAACAACCACCTCACTTACATTCCCTTCCATCCAGTCATAAATGCTGAAGTTGATTAAGTTGATTGAGAGATTAGCAGTGATGTTGAACCACTCGAAAATAATCTGGCTCACATTGCCGTAGAACGCGGTGCTGCCATAAAGAAAAGCTTTATCTATGTAACAGCTCGCAATACCGCCGCTGCACTCAAGCGTTACGTTTTTGCTATTTCCTTCAAGCTGGATGCAGTAAAGATCGTAGCTACCATTAGGCGGGATTACCTCGGATTGTTCTGCTTTCCCATATAAGTATAGCGCACTATTGTTGGTTGTGTAGCCAACTAAACAAAGATATGGCTTGTAAATCATCTTCTCAAATCCTAACGTCATGTTTTCTCCGTCCACGAGATGGTAAAATTCTTGATCTTCATCCAGCAAGCTGCTCAGTCCTTCATCCCCATTGTTTAAGCAGGATGGTTGTATTTCATCACTATATCCCTTGAATTCCACGACAGCGTATCT
Source organism: archaeon (assembly GCA_029258795.1). Classification (GTDB taxonomy): domain Archaea; phylum EX4484-52; class EX4484-52; order EX4484-52; family WAPT01; genus WAPT01. The sequence continues at coordinate 5,809 of JAPDKB010000002.1, read as the reverse complement.
CGCTACTGGTTCATTGGCAACTATGTCGGATGTTTTGCTCCACACAAAATTGTAATCAAACCCAGAGTAATAATTTCCGCTGGTGGTATGGAGGCAGCATATACCACCCATTTCACTTTCGTTCTCGCACACCAGCGTGGAGTTTGGGTACTTCTCAATCCTGAGTACTCTGAGTGTGGTCTCCTCTTCTGGAGAGGTGTTGTTCGCAATATCAGCAGCTTTGACTCTGATATAAAGGTAAGGGTAAGACACGATGAGATCATAGAAGCTCAGTTCTTCACCCACCGCATTCTCTCCAAAATTCAAAGCTGACTCCTCCACAACAAAAGTGTGGGTGGTATTGAATGTCTCCGTTGCGCTGACCTCAACAATAAAGCGATCAACATCACTCATGTTCGAATAACTCCAAGATATGTTTTCTGTTGAGGTGCCGTTCAGATAATAAAAGACATCAGAATACTCATCATGTAACAGCACAATCTCATCCGGAAGTTGCGGTGGCTCTGGAGGCACGGTATCGAGCAACACAACCAGATTTCGGCCTTCATCTTCACCATAACAGAGAGAATGTACCGAATCGTTACAGCATAACTCGAGCGTATGATTTCCATCCTGCAGCATTTCCAAGCTTATGTTAAGTGTTGAACCATTCTGCACCTCTATGACATGCTCTTCAGTTTCGTTCACAAACTGATAAGCGCATGTAATGGTTAATGTTGCATCATCGCTAACATTAAATAGGAGGTACGGATTCTTCTGCCCTCTAACCACAAAGTAATCAAACCAGTCCATCATTTCATCGGGATAAAGTGTTATTTCCGGCTCGTTCCTATCAATAAAGACTACAAAATGTTCAGTTGATGTTCTTCCCGCTAAATCAGCACAACTCAAGTTCATGTGAAGTGTATCGGCCGATACTTGAGATATATCTAACTCAAAAGTCACACTGGTGTTGTTCTCAACCATGAATGTTTCATTGGCAAGCACCACAACCTCGGGATTCATGAACCACGCAACAGCACTGCAATTCAGATTTTCTGAGGCATCATCCGCGCCGCCTAAGGTTAAGGATAGATTACCTTCTTCCTCATAATGTACGGAATTGTTGGTGAGGTTTGTGAGGATCTCTGGAGGTTTGAAATCCACCAGCATATAGAAAAGGGCAGAAGTGTTGAAGTACCAGTCCGTACACCACACCCCTATTTCTACCCTGTTGCTGCGGTTTAGTTCTTCAGCAGGGATCGTTATGTTGTACTCGTCATCCACCATCGAATCTATTACCACTTCATTTTTGTTTCCGTTGACGGAATATTCGCATGTTGTGTTATCCACCACTGTGTTGAGCGCTTTATCAAACACTGTGATGATGACGTCTTCAAGCTCCTCCACTCTAACACCTGTACCGTTCTCATACGGACTGAAGGATATTTCTGGCGGGTTGGCATCCACAAAAAATTCTATTTCCTCTTCTCCCTCATTTCCCGCATAATCCATACATCTTATGCTCAACCCAAACTCGCCATCGGGCAGGTTTTCTACTGTACCGTTAATCCAGGCAAAAGACGCATTTATCGATTCATTTTCCACCCTGATATAATAACTTTCTCCGTCATCCAAAATCAGTGTGCAGTTTTTAATTCCATAATTGTCCGCAACACTCATGGAATAATTCAGTGTTGAGTTGTGATACAAGGCACCATCAACAGGATTTAAGATGGTGATAAATGGCGTGGAGCCGTCAACATAAACTTCTATGGAGTAAACAAGGGCTGTGCCCACAGAGATATTAACAACATCCGTCTCATTGACGGAGAGGTTTGAGCTCATCTCGAAAGGGGGTGTGATAGCAACACCTGATGTCTCGTCACATGATGCATTGATGTTCTTCTCACCCCCCGTCACCTCGCTTTTAAGATGAACATCCAGCGAGTTTTCTCTTGGATCGCAGGTTAGATTCAGCGCTGTGAAGTTAACCTTTATGCACAGGTAGTCGGTGGGCTTCGCGTAAAGGACAGGAGCATCAGAACATGTTCTTCCATCTTCCGAAACGACAACGACAATGCTTTGACTCTGTGCTGTGCCAACTTTCGACATTAGTAAGAGCAAGAGAAGAAAGAATAAAAATGGCTGCAGGAGGAGAGACAGCCTCTGTGGTCTCCTGCTTCCCTTCATTTTTCCTCCTGCAGCCGTGTTAAAAAAACCAACCACCCTTCTATCCATAAGACCATCACCCCGTCACACTTTCATTTCCCATAATGTAAATTATTCCGGTGTATTTACCAGCTTCTATCCCGTAAGGAATGCTGATCCAGAAGTACAGCGGAAACTCTGTACCTGGAAGAACATGCTGCTTTATAAGTGAGTAGGTTTTACTCATCATCTTTGCGGTTGAGTTATCGTACACATCATTCCAATATGTGCTATTTACCGGAACTATGTATGTGGTTGTGTTGCTGGTAAGGTCTATTCCTTTGATGTATATGTTCGCAGGTCTCGAAAAATCCTCAACCCTTACAACGTAATAATTATCTGAATTGTTCAGTGCCTCCCCATACTCTCCAGGATATAGAGTTCCAAAATCAACGGTATCGAATTTCAGGGTGATTATGACTCTCTCTGCAGTTATGTAGATATAAGTGTCTGCGCTATCGTTCTGTAGGGCAAGATAATTGTAAGTTGAGTTCGCCATGACATCAAGCGCCCATAACGTATCGAGAGCTCCTGTGCCGTTTACATACCAGCTTGCATAGCACACGCTCCCGTTTTCCATAAATCCGCAGTAATACCGGCTGGATGTGTTCGTGTAAAATGGTGTACCGCTTCCTTCCAGAATGATGGAGTTTGCTGAAGTTCCGCTTGCGTTGTAGCGCGGATATGCAAACACATCCCCACACACTCCATCCACACACCTTATGGATGCGTTAAACAGGAATGTATTGTTCTGCGTTAAGTAGCTCGTTGCCCCTTCAGCGGGAGCCACAAGATTTACATGGAGATATCCCACCTTGGTTATGTTGAATGTGTGCCAGTCATAGCTTCCTGTTCCCTCGCTAACATCCTCAACATAGAAGTAAAGGTTTGTTACCTCATCACTTTTTGCAGAGATGTTGACGACATACGCAAAGACCATGCTCTCTCCGTTGGTTATCTTACCACCCAGAGATGTGTCCCACGTGACATTGCCGTTATTATAGCTTCCCCCCGCATAGATAGTACCACTTATATTATACCAAATATATGTGGAGGGGTCGAGCACCCGCCAAGAAGGGTTGAGGTAAGTGTGGTAAACCACATCACTACTATCAAGGCTCCACTGTCTAGTTCCGTCATTCCTGACTACGAACTCAACCCGGTAGATTCTATAGTTCTGGACCGACAGGTTGAAAGTTGTGTTGAGACCCTCTCCCACAAGTCTGCCTGTATCGGTGCGGTAATCTGCTGCATCGGTCACATCGTAAATTCTGATGGTTGTGACGTTTGGTAGTGGCTTACCCTGCGCCACACCGAAAGCTGTGAAGTGCGTGACATTAACCCACACATGCGTTTCGTTTTCCCCGTGTTCAAGATTTGAAAGAAGCTGAAGAGTCCAGTTGGAATCACACCTTCCTGCAGTGAAGTTCCAATCGTCGCAATGCATCAGATAATCTGCATAGATTCCGTTCTTTGGGAAGTAAAGCGTGGCATAGCTGAAATTGAAGGCACTATCATTTATCGCGATTATCGGTGTTGTATTCGAAATGAGGTAGGGCAACTCGTGGGAATAGTTGGCCACGATCTGTAGCTTCATAAGATTTGTTCTGGAAAGGTTAACCCCATGCATCTCTATTCTGACTCCACCTTTTATGGGAGAATTGATGATAATATCATATCTATTTTCATACCAATAAGGAAAAGTCACATCAGTATTGTTAATCTCATAGGCTTTAAGCAGTTTGCCGTTCTCGTAAACCATCACTGTTGAATTCTGAATCTGCATCAAGCTTTCGTTTATCACGGTTAAATTGACAGGCTTTCCAACATATACGGTGGTGTACCCATAGCTTCTGTAGGACCTTGGTGTTTTTACAGTGATGTTGATTACAAACTTTCCTGCTGACGGGGAAGAAAAGCTGAGACCATAAATACCGGTGCCAATTCTTGATAAAGGTAGCGTGTATGCCGGCACATCGTTATTAAAAACTGTCGCGTTTATACTCTTTCCCGGTGTCAGGTTCAGCCTGCTTGCCGATCTATCATAAACTTCAAATTGAAGCGCTGATGACTCGTTCGGAAGTAAAGTAATCGAGCTTGTATTAGGTATGACTGCAAGATAACTTCTGGATTTTAAAAGGAAGATGTTGCTGATTAGCGCTTTATAATCGGGAAGCGCGTTTATGCTGAATGGGAAATAGATTGAGGTGTAATTGCCGTCATAAATCACTGCTGCATCTCCATCATAATTCTGCCATGTTGCAAATGTTGAAGCATTGGCGCTAATGTTTGCACGCACCTTATCCCTGAAAACTGATTTGGAGTAGAGAACTTTGTTCTTTCGTGCTACACGTCCGTAACCCTGAAGAAGGTAAGTTGTCACATACCTATTGTTGAAACTTATTGGCTCATCGAGTGTTGACACTATCTGCGGATTAGTTGAAGGGATTTCAACGCGTAACACCTTATCAAATATGTCCTTGTCAGCATAACCACTAAAAACATCAAACGCCACATACTGTCCGCTCACTACTATTGAGCCTCCTGCATTAACATAGGATTCTATGGCATCAACCTCGCTTGAGTTTGAGAAGAGACCAAAGTAATAGTTTCCAGTATCCCAGAACACCATATCATAATCGTTTAGTAGCGCAGGGTAAGCGTCGCCATTAGTTTTGGTTGACCATTCATCTATGCTCAAATTTATGCTGTTTTTGAGTTCGGAAAGGGTCGTGATAATGTCCTTTGCTGACGTGAAACTCCCCTGATCGGAGTCGTCATCACCAACCACCAGCACGCTTTTGTTTGTATCCGCTATGAAAACGTGCCTTATGGACTCGTTCTCATAATCGGGGGGAGTGGTTGCATTCACCTCAACAAGATACCCCCCTTCCTGATCCAGCAGAGAGTAGTTAACGCTAAGCATGTGTGTGTTGCTACCCTTCAGCTCAATCTTCGACCCGTTAAAAGCCCTGATAACCGCGGATATGTTGGAAGGCACAGCATTTTCTTCCTCATCCACCACAACTATACTCAAATTGACCTTTTTTCCGGGTGAGACCAGGAGAGTTTGATTTCCGTCCAGCAAAACCTTGACATCCACCCCCCTGTAAATTCTCTTTTCTTGGGTTATGTTCTTGACAGCTAGCATGTTATCCTGATCAATGAAGGATAGAGAAGCTGTTAGGTTGTAAATGCCTGGAGTTACGTTCGATGGTATATAGAGTCCCACACGTTCAATATGAGCGCTTCCAATAGGCAGAGATGACACGCTAAAGATTGGTGGATCGAACAGATAGAGCTCTCCTGTTGAATTCGCGAAGTAGAGCGTGACATTAATGTTCTGGAGATTGAATCCTCCCGTGTTGTTGACCACAACATAAACGGGTTGGTATTGATCCTGAGCCAGAGGTTTTGAGATTATAAAGGTTGCACTCACATCCGCAAGCCCCACTCCAATTGTCTGATTCACAACCTTAACGATTTTTCTTCCCGTGCAGGAATCAACATACTCGATTTGGAAGGAAGCATTGTACTTGCCTCTTTCAGCTGTGCTGGTGTTTAAGGTGAAGGTTGTGGAGTTCGTCCCTCTACTGGCAACATATACAGAATCCCTCCT
>JAPDKB010000007.1 GCA_029258795.1 archaeon | reverse complement strand
TCATGCCTTATCTCCACAACATTCTTCTCAACCTTTCCCTCAGGATTTTTGCTCTCTACCTCATAAATCTCCTTGATGAATGCCAGCATGTTTCATGATATGGAGAAAGAGGTATATTAACTTTTTTGGACTGCTGCCTGAACAAAAATTATTTTAAGTTTATTTCATTAACTCAAAATTAACCACTTTTAAGAGGTGGTGTTATGGAAAACATTAAGAAATTAATGGAACTGGTGGATACTTATCATCGTATTCTCAAAGAGGAAATACCAAGCAGGTGTCCTCATACACTTTATCGACTTTACAAGCAGGAGGGTGTAGAGGGATTGCCTTCAGAGTTCAACGTGGCATCAGATTGTAAGGTGTTTTCGGGCATGGTTGGTTTGGAAGAAATATATAGAAGCGTCATGTACTTCACCAAGGATGAACGTGAACAGATAGAGAAATCGATCGAGAATTCTCGAAATCAAATGATAGGTTTACTTTTAATAGATATTGACCACTTGTACAGGGAACTGAAAAGGATTTATAATCAGGGTTTGGAGATTTCAAAACAAATATCACCGCAGGAACTGGATAAATTGAAGTCACCGGGCTACTGCAGGGAAATAGAAGGTGGATGTACCCGTCTGGGAAGATGGTATGTGGACGCACTCGAAACCATAGAAGAAATCAAGAGAAGACTTGAGGAGAAATACCGGGATTTGTAGCCCCGCCTTTTATTTTACTTCCTCTCTTATTTCATCCTGCCAACAAAGAACGCGTGATCCTTTTCAAACGGCTCCAGTCTCAACTCTGCTTTAATTTCAAACATCTCTTCCAGCTCTTTTCTGCAGTCCCTGAATATCTCTCTGGGCTTCCTGCTGACGTCTATGCTTCTTGCTTTAACAGCCATCATGATCCAGCCATTCTTCTTCAGAAACGCTTTGGCATTTCTTTTCAGAATCTCCACCTGATCCGGCTGAGCAACATCCTCATAAATCACATCAACCTCTTCCACGAGATTGGCGTAGGTGTAAGGTAGTCGAGCATCACCCAGAATTGGGGCTATGTTCTTCCTTTTCTTGCAGATGAGCATGAGGTCGCGCAGAGCTCTGGGGGAGAACTCCACACCGTAAATCACACCTTCCTTACCCACAATATCCGAGATGTGGGATGCCGTAGTGCCGGAGGCTATACCGAGGTAAAGCACTTTTGTTCCCTTATCCAGAGGCAGAAACTTCAGCCCTTTGTGTAAAGCTGCGCACAGCTTGCTTTTGCGAGGGTTCCAGATTCTGTACTCCTTACCCTTATGCTTGACTACGGCTTCATCATAAACTCTCTGCTTCCACACATTAAGCGTGGCGAAATTCTTTCCAATCCTGATAAGATTTGCGGGCATCTTCATGAGCATCAGCCCTTCTTGATAAGCTTTTCCATTTCCTCCTCAAGCTCCTTCTTCAACTTCTCACCTTCAAACCTCTCCCTGTTAAAGTAATCGAGCTTAGCAGCGATGGAGATCTTGCTAGCGAGTTTTCTTGCCATCTTACCCCTCGCCTTTTTGGGCACTTTCTGTATGTAAGGCGTTAAAAATATCACACCGTGCTTTGGAGATTTGCCCTTCCCGCTGAGGAATCTGAAAAGAGCTTTTTCAGCTCCCAACACCTGAATGGTGGAGGAAGGCAGCTTTGCGAGCTTCTCCAGCCCTCCAGCAAGGGTCAAAAGCTTTGCCGCGATTTCTGCTCCAACAACATGGGTCGTGTTGGGCATGATCTCCTTCATCTTTCTTTCAAGCTCCTTCTTCAACTTCTCCCTCAGCTCGTACATCTCCTTTATCTGTTTTGCAAGAGTCCTTATGGCTTCAAGCTCGTCTTTCTTGAGATCATATCCTATGCTATCCTCCTTCCTGTAGAGCTTTTCAACAACATAATCAACTATTTCCTCATTCTCCTTCTGCCTCACCAGCTCGGGATAGTACATGCCGTACCATTCCCTCAACCTCACCACAAGAAGGTTTATCGCTTTGTCCAGTTCCTCTATCGTTTCAGCAAGATGGATAACGAAGCGGTCCTCAACCTCCATACCCTTGAGCTTCAACTTGCTGAACGCAAAGCTCACATCACTCATAAAATTGACAAAGCTCTTCCTGTCCTTGGTAAAGCCATGCTTCTTTGCAAGCTTTTCCAGATTTGCCCTCAACCACTTTCCACACCGATTTGGAAATTCGAAGGAAAAGCCTTCCTTCTCCACCTCAAAAATCAGCTCATACTTCTTCCCGTATTTTTCAGCAAGCTTTTTCTCCTCCTCTCCCAGCTCTTTTGACCTGAGCAGCATGAGCTTCCTTGCAATGATATCAGCGTCTTTCTCAAAAATAATCTCATCCACAACCTCACCTTCCTCATCAACCGCAAAAATTCCGACTGGAGAAGAAGCAATGTAGAGTTTTTTCTTGACACCAGTCATACATGCTGTGTTGGAAGGAAGATTTTTAAAGGTAAACCCAAAAGATGTTTGGTGTGGTGAGAGCGCATGGGAAGAATAAGAACGGCCATGGTCAAAAAAATTGCGAGGAGGTTGGCGGATAGCTATCCGGATTTGTTTACTGATGACTTTGACCACAACAAAGCCGTGCTGAAGGAGCTGAATGTTGTTCCCAGCAAAAAGCTCAGGAATAGAGTCGCAGGTTATATGGTCAGAGTTGTGAAGAACCGCAAGTTCTGAATTTGGTGGTTAGCTTTCTCTGCTCGCGAATATTTTCACATTAATTCCTCTCGCCTCCAGCCATTCTTTCACGAATCCCGTAATCACCACATTCTTTTTCTTCAACTCTTCCAGATTTCTAGCTCCCACGAGAAACATCGCAACCTTGAGCTCGGCTTTCCACCTCTCGATTATTTCCTTCACCTTCTCATGGCTTTCCATAGCAGCTTTAAGGAAAGGTCTTGCTCCACCAAAATAACTGGCTCCTAATGCTATGCTTTTAGCCCCATCCAGCCCGCCTCTCACCCCACCGGAAGCTATGACTGGCAAGCTGGTTGACATGCTGCACTCCACTATGGATATTGCTGTTGGCACACCCCAATCCTTGAACACCCTGCCGAGCTCATTCTTGCTCTCCTCATCATGCCTCAAATGTTCAACCATGGCAAATGAAGTTCCTCCAACTCCGCCAACATCTATGGCTTTAAATCCTGCCTTCTCAAGCTTAACTGCAACCTCCCTAGAGATTCCAGCTCCTGTCTCCTTGGCTATTACGGGGAAGTTAACATGGTTCATGAGGTCAGACACCATATCAAGCGAGTTCTTCCATTTCCTATCTCCTTCCGGCTGCACAACCTCCTGCAACGGGTTGAGGTGGATGGCAAGAGCATCTGCCTCCATGGCTTCCACAGCTTCCACCATTTCATCCAGCCCGTATCCGTTTGAGAACTGCACCAGCCCGAGGTTGGATATGAGCGGGATGGATGGTGCAACTTCTCTCACCTGATACGTGTACCAGAGCTCCTTGTTCTCGATGGCAGCTCTGACAGAACCAACACCCATAGCTACACCACATTCCTCAGCCGCTCTGGCAATGTTCGTGTTGACCTTGTGGGCTATCTCTGCCCCACCAGTCATCGCCTCAATTATTATCGGAGCATCCATCTTTTTTCCAAACAAATTGCAGGAGGTGTCCACATCATCAAAATCGAAGTCCGGCACAGACATATGGATGAGATGAACATCTTCAAACCCGGCAGAAAAATCTGTCTCAACCTCATCCCGCAAACAAAGCTTCAGGTGGTCTTCCTTTCTTTTTTCTATGATTTTTATCTTATCCTCCCCTCCCTTCATGCCAAAAAATGTGAGGGTGAAAACTTATAAATCATGGAATCCAAACTGAAAACATCAATATATTTAGAGGTGAACAAACATGCCTCTGGGAGAAATGCCTTCGATGCTGGCACAGAAGACAGTGGAATACCTGCCAAACCTCGTGCTTGCGCTGCTGGTGGTGGTGGGCGGCTACATAGCGGGGAAGATAGTGGAAACTATATCCTACAGATTGATCAGCAGCACGGCAGTTGAGAGGTTTTACAGGGAGCGTACATATTTGAGTGTGGCGTTCATATTTTCGCTGATATTTAAGTGGGCAACCATACTTTACTTCTTACAGTATGCGGCGAATATAGCAAAGATAGACGCGCTGGTTAACCTGATGGGAGCAGTAATCTCAATACTTCCGGGAGTTATAGGTGCTACAGCGGTGCTGCTGGGTAGCTACGGTATTGGATTGTACATCAAGGACGATATTTTCCGCTCTAGGGAATTCTATGGCAACCTTCTGGGTAAGCTGATTTTCCTCTTCATACTGTACGTGGGAATAACAACATCACTACAGCTGCTGCACATACCCACTGACCTGCTCAACTACCTCCTGCTGCTGATAGTCGGTGCCTTTGCCTTTGGCTTGGCAATAGCGATAGGTCTCGGCCTCAAGGACATAGTGAAGGAAATGGCGGAGAGCTACTTCAGGGAATACATGAAAAACCAGAGCAAACCCGCAGCAAGAAAAAAGAAGAAGTAACTCAAACCAAAGTTGAGAGGTTTGTTTTCTTTTTTATCTCTTTTCTGTTTTTCTGTTGTTTCTCTTAATATTTAGATTCAAAATCTAAGTGTTTAGAAAAGAGCCTTTAAAGTGGCGAATCCAGTTTTTTATCAAAAGCTCTCGCGGAGGTGATGGAAGAAAAATGTGGGGAAAAGATCACGGGAGGAATCTGACTTCTCCGACCGAGCGGACAGCACCCGGCAAAATTTAATAAAAATGGAAACGCTAGCTTCTATTTGAAAGGGTGCTGTCCGCGGTGAGGTCATGAAAAGGATAATGATCTGCAGCGTTGGTGAGCAGGAATCACCCGTTCTGGAGGGTTTCAGATATCACAGCAGGATAGACAGAGTTTACCTGCTCTGTTCTCAGGAAACATTCGGAATGGCCGAGGACATCAGGAATGCCATCGAGAAACTCTACAGAGAAGTTGAGGTGATAGTGAGCGATGCTTCCCGGCTTGACGTCATTCTAACAGATCTGAGGAAGAGCGTGAAATACAGAGTGGGAGATGATGTGATCTCAAACATCACCGGCGGAACAAAGATCATGGTTCTCGCGCTCTACATCTACACCATGATCGTGGGGGGAAAGGCTTTCTACATTTTCAGGAGAAAGGACGGTACGATGGAGTATGTGGAAGTGCCCTCACCAAAGCTCGACACATCGCCGTTTTTCGGTTTGAGGGGACAGAGATACAGAATAGCAAGGCTTCTGAGAGAGCGCATCCTTACACAGCACGAAATCTCGAGAGAGCTTAACCTCACAGACACAACCGTAAAAACACACCTGGAGAAAATGAGAACATGGGGTATGATCGATTACAGGTATGATGGCAAGAGAAAGGTGGTGTACCTGACGGATATAGGCAGGGCTATGCTTGAGATTTACGAGATCGAGAAGAGTGTTTCCTGAGGCTGGGATGTTCGTTCAGACAACCGAAACCAAGGCTGTTCTTTTCTCCGAGTCCGCAATCAAATATAAATCTGTAGAACTTTCTGAGATGCCGGGGCACCCTGATCTTTTCAAGGAGTTTCCATGTGCTCCCTATGATTATGAACTTTTTCTTATCTTTGGTCAGCTCTACCGATACGGATTTGTTGAATTTCATGATGTCGAAGAGGGGCTCTTCAAAATTCAGCTCATCGTTGTAGTAGATGTTGTATTTCTTCAGAGCATTTTCCTTCAGCCTGTCCAGGAAGAACTGGAGATTCGTGTCCCGGTAAAAGGAGAAGTAAACATTTTTCCTCGAATCTTTATAAAGCACTATGGGGCTTGCGGTGATCCATCTTGTGGTGAATTTCTGAGGTACGGTTTTCACATCAACCTCGAACCATATATCTTTTATTTTGACACGTCCCACCTCTTTTATTCTGTTTTTCAGGAATTTGACCAGTGAAGACATGGGCGAGCTGAAGAGCATGTGCTTTGGCTCACCTTCTTTAAAATCTGTGGGAGGCATTATGTCAGAGAAGGTGAAGTACTTAAACCCTCTGAGCTCATGGATGATATCAAAAGGTGTGGATCTAAGGAGGGAGTATATTGTAGCTTGGATGTGATGCTTGTTTATCGCATCATAAGATGCATTCGTGAGTGGTTTGAGAAGGATCACTATTCTCATCCCGTAACTCCCTCACAGAGCTTAGCTTATTTTTTGGGGGTCAAGTTTTGGGAAAGCAGCTTCCTTCTCCATCTTCTCCAGCTTCCTTTCTCCAATCGCCTCCTTCAACAGCTCCTCGACGAATTTTTCAAACTTTTCGGCGAAGTCCTTTCCAACTAGCTGGGTTCCGTGAGCAGCGATTGAGTTGTTTCTGAAACTGATGACTGACCTGAAGAGTTTGTAAGTATTTTCGTCTTCCATAACTTTTTTGCCCAGTGGGTCTCCCAAACTTGCTAGAAGCTCATATGCCTTGAAGAGAGGGATTTTGATTTTTCCCTTCTCATCTCTGTAATTTCCCAGCTCATTTCTTAGATTTTCCGGAACCTTCTCAATATCTACATTTCTTGTGTCGATTCCGTAGTTCTTTTCCAGCTGGTGCTGTGCTATCATTTCTGTGAGTCTGTAAAACCTTGAAACCGCATCAACGTACCTTTCCTCCTCCATCCTTCTCCTTGCGTTCATCCAGAGATCTACAAGTAGTTCTTCCGCGAAATTCAAACCTTCTTCTCCTTTTAACCCGTTAACTATTTTCCCCAGCCAGCCCTTATTTACACCTATCTGCGGAGCAATATTCCTTATAGCTTCTCTGTCGACTTCTTCAAATGCCTTCAAAGCATCTTCGTGGTTGAAGGCATCCCAATGCCTGTAAACCTCGCACAGCTTGAAAAGCCGACAGATGGATGGGTAGACTTTCATGGCACTTTCCTCATCCATCCCTTCAAGAAAACTTTCCAGAACACGTTTTGCCGCAGCAAACTGGTAGAGGTTGAAGAATGATATAGCGTCCTTTATCACTATAGGAGCAAGAAGATCCCGAATGCTGGTTGTGAGTTCCTTCTCCGTACCCGGGATAACTCTCCCTGTTTTTGAATCTCGCTTACCGGTTACATACCTTATATGACCACACCTTTCTAGTATCGTGGCATAGAGGAGTCCTGCAGACATGGATTTCGTGCCGTAAGTGTAATCCACCGTTATGTTCGCAGGAGGGATATCGCTTTTTCTCATTCTTTTTATGGCTTCCCTTGCTTTCTTAAACACAGCTTCAACATCATTCTCATTTTCAATCAGAATCAGCTCGCTTTCGGGTATTTCGACGTCCTTTTTTGCGCATTCCTTCTGCACTCTTTCCATCGTGTCCTTCTCGCTTTGCGGCGTGACCAGAAAAATAACTTTGTCGGGGTGAGAGACCGATATGGAGTAGCAGATCGCGCTTTCTATTCCCTGACCGACCCCAACGCTTATTATCAGTCCACTTTTTGGAGTTTTTTCAAACATCAGAGGTAGTATGTCCTCAAAAATTTTAAAAACATTGCCGAGGTTTCTTATGAACATCAAAGAAAAATAATATCTAAGTGTCCAGTGCTATTTACAATTTCTGTGTTACGGACTTTCTCTTCACGTTAGGCTGCACACTTCATATAAAAGCGGCTGAAGAAATAGTGTTTTGCATGCTAACCTTCATGCTTAACTCTCTCAAATCCCGATCTCACGCTCAAAACATTTCCGGCAAGGATTTTGAACTTCACACTATCTAGTTCTTCTTAAACTCAATTTTATGTGTGACGAGAAGGCTTCAGAACGTTCCAACTCTTCCACACTACCCAGTTCTTCTCAAACTGGAAAGCGAGCGGTATAGCAAGCATGGAATTAACGGAAACTTCCACACTATCTAGTTCTTCTCAAACACAATCCTATAAAGCACGCACTAAAATCGGAAAAGTTCGACCACCACACTATCTAGTTCTTCTCAAACCGATGAATTGAACCTCGCACATCCGAGCATACAATCAACCACCACACTATCTAGTTCTTCTCAAACAAAGGTGATGCAGAGATGGAAACGATAAGGTTGTGGTGTCCTACCACACTATCTAGTTCTTCTCAAACAAACGCAGAAGTTGTGGTGTCATTGCAACATGGAAAGTACCTACCACACTATCTAGTTCTTCTCAAACCACGGATCTGTCCATATAGAGATAAGGAAAGCATGCTGAGGCTACCACACTACCTAGTTCTTCTCAAACTGTTGAGTAAGGCCAGCCTTGAGATCAGGCATGAAGGTGACTTCCACACTATCTAGTTCTTCTCAAACAAGCGGAGTGTTTGAGGAACAAAAAAGTGGTGGCTGGGCAACTCCCACACTATCTAGTTCTTCTCAAACCAAACGGTCAGCAGGAAGGTAGTGAAGCAGGTAAAGATGGGTAATCTACCACACTATCTAGTTCTTCTCAAACACAAGCAGCTTTGATATTAGCTGCCGTTGGGTTTGTAATTACACTACCACACTATCTAGTTCTTCTCAAACTCTTGAGCTTGACAGAATTAAGAAAGGGATGGACAAGGACTCCCACACTACCTAGTTCTTCTCAAACATATGAATGAAGCATTAGATAAAATAATAAAAACAAAAAAACACCCCCACACTACCTAGTTCTTCTCAAACCATTGAGGTCGAGGATAGGATATATGCAATAGAAACATTCTCCCACACTATCTAGTTCTTCTCAAACTTGCCAATCTTTCTGTTGTTTTTTCTGGAATTCTTACCTTCTCCCACACTACCTAGTTCTTCTCAAACGGACAGGAACTTAACAACACGGCTTTTAAACACAATAACGAAACTCCCACACTATCTAGTTCTTCTCAAACCCTTCCACCCCAGTTCTTGAAATCTCTTGGTGTTGACGAAAACGCTCCCACACTATCTAGTTCTTCTCAAACGGGGATGAAAAGAGCGATAGATTTTTTTGAGATAAAGAGGTATACTCCCACACTATCTAGTTCTTCTCAAACATGTGCGTACGCGATGCTCAGAGATTACCCAATCCATCGCACTCCCACACTATCTAGTTCTTCTCAAACGAGGTGATGTGATGACTAAAATCACACGAGAAAAATGGGAAAACTCCCACACTATCTAGTTCTTCTCAAACTAGCATGACACAAATAACGCTACATTTCAAAAACAAAACACTCCCACACTATCTAGTTCTTCTCAAACAGGAAAATCGATATACGTAACAGAAATTAAACAAAAGGTCTGCTCCCACACTATCTAGTTCTTCTCAAACGGAGCAGGTGAGGAGTTATGACATGGGACGAGTTCATCGCCGACTCCCACACTATCTAGTTCTTCTCAAACACGATATAAGGTAGAAGTGGGTTACCGATATTTAGGGGACTCCCACACTATCTAGTTCTTCTCAAACCAGCACCCTACCCAAAGTGTTGGACTAATGTAAAAAAGCTCCCACACTATCTAGTTCTTCTCAAACTTACCGTTTGTCCATTTCTAAGTTTAAGCTCAGAAGCCAATGTCTCCCACACTATCTAGTTCTTCTCAAACGATTTTAAGCGTATTCATGATGAAGCTTTAAAATCAATTCACACTCCCACACTATCTAGTTCTTCTCAAACAATATAGCGTTAGGGACAGAGTTACGGAGTTTTCAGGGAACTCCCACACTATCTAGTTCTTCTCAAACACAAAAAGGCAAGGATAAGTGTAACGCCAAAAATGAAGCGGCTCCCACACTATCTAGTTCTTCTCAAACTGAACATAGTTAAGGACCCAAGAAAGAAAAAAGGAAAAGCCAGGCTCCCACACTATCTAGTTCTTCTCAAACCAAACGGTTGGTTTTGGGTGTGTTGCCTTGCCGTATTTTAGCTGGCTCCCACACTATCTAGTTCTTCTCAAACTTTAATTGTAGTTAGGAAAATAGAGGATGAAGATGATTAACTCCCACACTATCTAGTTCTTCTCAAACTAAGGAATGTGGTGGCACAAAGTTTAGCTTTAGGTGGGAACTCCCACACTATCTAGTTCTTCTCAAACTTGGAAAATAAAGCCACCAAGCTATTAAGTAATATTTGCGCTCCCACACTATCTAGTTCTTCTCAAACCCTCGCCTGCGATGGTTATTTCGCGCATCTGAGTTTTAAATGTCTTTCCATCTTGATTTTCTGGTTAATCTTTGCGCTGTGCTTGAAACGTAGGTCATATTGGTATAATTGTAAGCGATCATATTATCCGGGAGAATCTGTTCTTGTCCTGTCCTATGATGGATCTCTTTATGAGGCTCGCATCCCTCAGCACGTAGATAACAACGCTGTCCTTGCTTTCATCTATTATGGATTTCAAACCCCTAACTACCTCCCTGAACTCCTGAGCGGTGAGTTCCCCCTCGAAAACGGAGTTCTGAATCCAGAACAGATACTGCCTGAGAAACTTGTGAACCCTGTCCACCCTGCTCACATCCACATCGTAAACCACTATGCAGTACACAGCCATCACCACGGGGTGTAAGGATAAATTTCTTTCTTCCTGAGGAGACTGTCCTTGAGCCCCACGCAGAAGGATCTTATGGCAGTTCTCACGCTCGATGTCTTTCCCGTTCGCTTTATTCTCACGGTGCTTTTCATTTTCCTTTCGAAAAGCTCAACCACAGCAGATCTGCCCTCACGAGTTAGATAGACAGCACATCCCCTCTTTTCAAAATGCTCCTCCCCGAGCACCTTATCAGCTCTCAGCAGAACGGGTGCGCATATCACCGGTTTGAACACGTCCGCCACGTCCAGAACGAGCGCATGCCTCCACTCATCCACCTCGTGGAGATATCCGATGGATGGAGATAGGGCAGAGTTGTATATCTCGTTTAGAACCGCGCCGTAGAGAAGGGAGTTAACGAAGCTTATGACAGCATTTCCACTGTCCGGTGGAGGTCTGTAAACCCTTCTCTCGAACTCGAGAAATTCAAGATGATCACGCAGAAAACTGTAAAAATGCTTCCACAGCACGCTCTCCATGCCGAGAAGCTCGTGCACGGTGGAAGCAGCTTCGAGGCGCACACCTTTGATCTCCTTAACAATCTCGGCATCGTAATGGTTTTTGAGAAAGAGAAGCATGCTGTTCTTCACACTCTCCACGAAGAACCTTGCCAGATGAATGCGCTTATCAAAATACGCCTTGCTCTGCGCCAGCAATACCCTGCCGTTCTCCTTCCATCCCGCTGGAATGAAAGCGCCGTGGTAAGTGTAATTTCTGGAGAAAAAGTAAGCCGGAATGTTGTTCTCGCTCAGCAGCCTGAGCGTGGGAGATGCTATGGAAACGTTGCCGTAGATGTGAAGGGACGCGACCCTCTTCACCGGCAGAACGACCTTTTCCTCTCCCGCTATGACCAGCGTGTTCCTCTCCCTGTAGATCACGCCGCTGGAAACAACGTAGATGTGCTCTTTCATCAGGATTGGCTATCCCGCATCTATTTTATGCTTTTCTGCAAACGTTTAGACTGAAAATCTAAACCATTAGAAATACCAATTTAAATTTTAGAGGCCAGATTGAAACCCGACAAAATCAAATCGGTGGTGGTCATAGGGGGTAAAACCTTTCATTACGGGCTGACTTCTGACGAAGAAAGGCTCGTTCTCGCAGCAGTTTTTCACGACATCGGGAAGGTGAGCACAGTCTTTCTGAAAGAAGATCACGGAAAATGCGGATCAAAGTTCATAGAGAAGGTGAAATCTCTCCCGGAAGAGCTGAGGAAGTACATCGCGGATGTTGTCATAAACCATCATGAGAACATCGATAGGGAGGAGTTGAAAATAATAAAGCAGGCTGACATAATTTCTGCGAGAGCGGAAAGAACCAAACTGAAGGGTGAGGAGGAGAAAGAAGAAGACATCAGGGGTAGGAGAGAGGACACGCCACTCCTCTCCATCATCTCCACCATCGGGATGAGCGAGAGTGATGTGAGAAATGGTATGAGAGAAGCAAATCAGAGCACGCTCAAATTCTTTCCGATGATATCTCTTGAGGACTTTCTCGGGAAATTCAACATTGAGGAGAGTTACAAAGAGGGTTACAAACGCTTCATGCCGGCTGAAAAGGCACAGGCAGTAAGGGTTTCGCGTGCAATAATAGAGAACAAGGAATCACAAACTCTAACCGAGTGCTACAAAATAATAAATGAGAGACTTCTCAAGGCACTGAACTCTCTGGATTACAGCGATCCCTACTTTCTCGATGCTCTGGATGCCGTGCTGATGAACCACCTAATATTCGTCCCCTCAGCGGTTTATGTTGATGTACCTGACATACCTCTTTACCATCACCTCAAAATGACGGCAGCCATAGCTTTAATCCTCTTCAGAAGCAGAAACACCCCTCACAAAAACAAAATCGCTCTGATAGAGGGAGATGTATCCGGAATTCAGGACTTCATCTTCTACACATACAGGGGAGAAGGATCGGAGAAGGGAGCATCGAAAAGGCTGAGAGGAAGGAGCTTCTACGTCTCCCTGCTTTCGGATGCTGTTGTCCGCTACATCCTGCACGAGCTGAGGCTGACACCCTTCAACATAGTTTCCAAGGCGGGAGGACACTTCATGATCCTAGCACCCTATACCAATGAACTGGAGAAGATGGTTAGAGAGTTTCAGGAAAATGTGAACAGGTTCCTCTACTCCCGCCACGGAGGAATACTGAAAATAGCCATCGGAGTTGGCGTTGAGGATATAAATAAGGAGGGATGGTTCTCAAGCCTTCTTAAAAAGGCCAGAATCGACACCGAAATGAAAAAGCTGAGGTTTGAGATGTTTGGTAGGAAGGAGCTTGACAGGGAGGACGCGCCCACTGGAGAGGATGAAACCTGCAGGGTGTGCGGGCTTAGAAAGGTGAGGCAGGAAGGAGAAGATGACGAGTT
Source organism: archaeon (assembly GCA_029258795.1). Taxonomy (GTDB): domain Archaea; phylum EX4484-52; class EX4484-52; order EX4484-52; family WAPT01; genus WAPT01. The sequence continues at coordinate 297,257 of JAPDKB010000007.1, read as the reverse complement.
TCAGAAATGTGAGAAGTGCTTCCAGCTGGAAATGGTTGGTGGGAGAGTTGTGAGGTCAAGCTTTTTGAGAGCAAGAATAAACGATTTTGAGGAGGAGAGATCGCACATAGCATTCAAGTTTGGCGATTTCTCCATACGATATTATCTTGATGGAAAAAGCGAAGGAGCGGATCTAGTGCTTCTCCTGAAACCCTCTCAAAGCAGCCAAGGTGTTCACGGTTACTTCATCACTGGCAGCTACACACCGGTAGAGAAAGGGGAAGACGGAAAGAGCGTTAGAGTTAAAACATTGGAGGAACTGACTTGGGTGGATGGGGCTCGGGTGGATGAAGAAAAGAGAAATGCCTATCTCGCAATGCTCAAAGCTGATGTGGATAACCTTGGCCATGTCTTCAGGTTCGGATTTGTGGACAGGTTATCTCCTTCCAGACTGGCAACCCTCAGTTTTCAGCTCGATCTATTTTTCACCAAAATCGTCAATGAAGTTGCAAGAGTTCATGATTGTTATGTGGTGTTTTCGGGAGGAGACGATCTCACTGTTGTGGGGAGAATTGACAGGCTACTCTCCTTTACGCATGATATGAGAAAACTCTTCCACACGTGGTGCGGCGGAAATGAAAAAATAGGAATTTCAGCTGGCTTTTATTTCAACTCTCACAAGTTCCCGATATTCAGAATGGTTGAGAATGCATCCCGCTTTCTTGACCTCTCCAAGGAAGGTGAGAAAAACAGGATAACAATGTTCGATGAGAACGAAAATCTTCAATGGGAGAAGTTTTGGAAAGCGATCGAGCTTTACCACACCTTCGCAGCACTTTCCAATGACAAAGCGGATAAAGAGAGAGCGCTTTCTAGAAGTGTGTTCTACAAGCTTCTCACGGTGGAGAATCTAACGCTTCCCTACAATGAAGAAGAGCAAACAAAAAAGCTGGCGCGTGGCAGACCCGTAATAGTAGTGCCGGAGATTTACATTTACTACATCATTTCGCGAAACTGGAGAGGGAATAATGTGGAAGAGATGAAAGAATTCATAGAAAAGGTCAGAAAAGCTAGCAGGGCTTATAAAGAAGGAGGTTACCTTTCCTTTGCCCTCAAAATGTTTCTCGTGTTAACTCGTTTCGGCTTGGATTTCATTCCGGCAATAAAACTGGATGAGGTGATTGTGAATGGGTAACCAATACGAGTTGCCGAGCCTGGATGAAGTAGCAGAAAAATTACCGGAAATCATACGACCTGGGGGAGAAATATTCAGGCTAGCAAAAGACCTGGGAGAAAAGAAAGAAATAAGCAGTACTCAGCTCAGAAAAATTTATGATGCTCTCAGCGATATCAGAGAAAAAAGCAAGAAGGGGAGAGCGAATATAGACGTAGAACTCGTTAAGTTCTTAACCAAAATATACTACGCGGCTGGTAGAAAAAACCAGCCAGTACCGCTGAAATTACACAGTTTCTTCGAGTATTATATTCAGCAAATCCTCGACGAAAACGATCAAAATAAAAAGGTAAAATACCTCGAAGAGCTTCATGAAATAACGAAAGCCTTGGTGGCTTATCACAAATTCTTCGAAAATCAATCAAAAAAAGGGAAAAAAGAAAAAGAAAACAAAACTGAGAGGTGAAAAATATGGACTCGAACGGATTAAAGTGGAAAAAGAACATAATACTGAGGGGAGAGCTCGAGGTGCTGACCGGTTTGCACATAGGTGGTGCTGGAGAATATCTGAAAATAGGTGGTGTCGACTCTCCGGTTATCAGAGCACCCGTATTTATTCAGGAAACGGGAGAATGCCAGTACCTGCCCATAATTCCGGGAAGCTCTCTGAAAGGCAAGATGCGCTCTCTGCTGGATCTAGCATACGGACACATAGATACCAAGAATAAGGACAGGATAGGAGAGACCAAAACAGATTGTTTGGAGAACGGAGACGATTGTCTCATCTGCAAGGTTTTCGGTCACCCGGCTTCGGAGAAGGTGAAGGTAAAGGACGCTCCCACCAGACTGATAGTTAGAGATGCGGTACCCACGCTAGAAACCATAAAATGGTGGAACCAGCAGGATGAAATCGTGGAAGGAGGCGAAATAAAGGCTGAGAACTCGATAAACAGGATTCTCTCAAGAGCCAATCCACGATTCATAGAGCGAGTCCCTGCAGGAAGTAAGTTCAAAGTGGAATTTGTCCTGAGAATATATGAGGGAGATGATGAGCAGAAAATCGAGAATCTGGTAAGAGAGGCAATTAAAAGGCTCAACGACGATTACCTTGGCGGACACGGAACCAGAGGATACGGAAAAGTTAAGATAACGATCACGGAGAGGGAAGAGAAGACGGAAGAAAACTACTCACCTTAAATTTCCCAATGAATTACGGGAGGTATCCATGTCATTGGGCAGAATCACTCTGCAGTTTGAATCTCCTGTAGCGGGAAGAATAGATTCCTTCAAGCTCTACGGAGCAGTTTTGAGAGCTGCTTATGAAATGGAAAGAGAGAAAGGGGAAGCTCTTTACTCAGCGTTGCAGAAAGATAAAGTGAGAATGTCTACTATCCTGCCGAGGCTCGTGACAAAAGATCTGGATGTGCAGTACTTTCCCGTGCCAAAACTCTTTAGGATACTGAGCCTCGCTTTTGGTGAAGAGGATCCGGAAAGAGGAAAGAAAGCTAAAAAGATGAAAGAAATAAAATACATATCTGAGGAACAACTGAAAGCACTGCTCGATTCTCTGGAATCGGGAAGCACGGAAAAAATAATGGAACAGTTCAAGAACTTGCTCGAAAAGATGGAGGGTAAAAACGAAACAGAAAAAAACGCAGAGCCGCCTCAATTACTGAGAGCAGGGTTTAAGCGGATAGACATACCAAAAAATGTCATGAAAAGATTGCCGGTGATGGCAACACCCTATTATGAGAAAGCAGCCACATCCTTGGAAATAGAAATGGGCGCCCGAAAAATACTTCTCAGCTACTCCATCCTCATAGAATACGAGAAAAGGAAAATCTTCGATATTGTGTGCTCCGCATTCCAGCTCCTTCAGGACTGGGGACTGGGTAAGAGAATCACGGAGGGCTTCGGAAAATTCAGGATAACGCAGATAGAGGAAAAATGGGACTCGAAACTTTTCGAGAAAAAAGAAAAATATCCCTTCATTATGCTCCTTTCCAACGGGGTTTTGGGTAAAAACAGCAAGCCGTGGAAGGATGATGGTAACCTTTACACTTATTCCGTGTGCTACGGCTACAACAGGGTTGGAGAGAGGATAAGACTCACACCCTTCCTTCATCCTGGCTCCATTTTACGGGCGGATTACTCTTATGAAATAGTTGTCCATGAGGACTCGAAGATAAATTACACGCTCGTGGGAAAACCTCTCACTTTACCCTTCCCAGACTGGCGGGATGTTGCTGCTGAACTGAGGTGAGTAGAATGAGAATAGAGTTAAGTACAATAACTCCTCTCTTCATAGGTGCAGGCACAGATAAGGTCTATCTGACATCAGAATTGCTGGTGAAAGGTAACACTGCTTACAGGATCTCCTTATCCAAGCTTTTGGAGGAAAATATGGATCTTGTTGAAGAAGTTGCGAAATCTTCAGATATCAGAGGAGGGATAGAGCAGCTCTTGAACAAGCTCGAAGCGAGGAAGGATGAAAAGCATGCAATCTATGAGATAAAGCTGCCCGCAAACACTTCCAGCAGAATATCATCTCCTAGACAGGTTAAGGAGTTCATGAAGGATGTTAATTACGTTCCTTATATCCCGGGAAGTTCTCTTAAAGGATACATAAGAACAGCATTTGTATGGAGCATCCTTCAGAACAATAGTTCTGCTTATATGAGACTAGAGTCTTTGATTGAGAGATATGTCCAGAATAGAAAGGAATTACCAAAATATGTTCAGAAATACCTCGACATACTACTTTCACTCGAAAGACAAACTAAATTTGATGAGAAGGAAAGCAAGTACGACCCACAGAAAGATCTTCTCAAACTCCTCATTTTGAGGGATATGCGCCCTGTAAACTATACTCTTCTGCTGGAAGAAATCAGAATAGAAAAGGTTAATAGATCTAGGAGCAGAAGAGGTAACTTTCTGGTGGAGTGCGTGGAAGGAACCTTCGAGGGAGAAATGCTCATCGCTCCGAACTTCGATGTGGTTAGAAACAAATACAAGAAAGAGTTTGATGAAGTGGTGAAGAATATCTTCGGAGAAAAGGTGGAAAAGGAAGAGTTCATTAACAGAACACTGAAGATCGTGAAGGAATTCACGAATTTTGTCATAAAAAATGATCATCATTTCGAAATGGGGGATATGGAACTGAAGCAGGAAGATGATAAGGTGCTGGTAAGACTTGGAGCACACACGAGCATCCTGTACAAAACAATACTCTCTATAATAAAAGATCGCAACTCTTGGCTTTACGAGCAGCTCGTAAGAAATTACTGGAGAAGATCAGCGTACAACTGGAGAAAATTCCCCCTCTCCATCAAGCTGACATCCAGCAATCAGCCTGTAGGATGGTGCGCTCTCAAAACCGAGTAAAAAAGCTACCCCACGAACTGCGGCCTCTTGGAAAGAAGTTCTGGCAGGTAAAGTGGTCTGAAGGGCTTGCCTTCCATGTGCTTCCTTATTTCAGCTATCAGCTCCTCCAAACTCATCTCTTTCTGCTCGTTGCTCTCTCTTATTCTCACGGAAAGCTTCCCGCTCTCGGCTTCCTTCTGGCCGAGCACCACGACGTAAGGTACCCATTCTCTCTCCGCCTCCATAATCTTCTTGCCCAGCGTCAAATCCCTGTCGTCAACATCCACCCTTATGTTGCTCGCTTTTATCTTCTCCATTAACTCCACGGCTTTATCCACATACTCATCGCTCACAGGACACAGCCTTACCTGGATCGGAGCCAGCCAGACCGGGAAGCACGGCTTCTCCCCCTTCTCCTTCCTCATCCACTGCTTTTCCAGAATTGCATAGAGATTTCTGTCTATGCTCCCGCTTATGCTCGCGTGCAAAATGAGGGGGTGCTTTTTCTTCCCATCCTTATCCACGTAGGTTATGCCGAAACGCTCAGCATTCTCGATGTCTATCTGCACTGTTGAAAGTGCTGAAGCTTTATCCAAGCTGTCAACCACGTTGAACTCAAATTTCAGAATGAAGTAGAACGGCCTCTCGTCCCACATCTCTATGAGAACCGGCCTTCCAAGCATTTTAACAAGCTCCTTAATGAACTCTTTGTTCTCCTCATAAAACTCGCGCACAAACCTTATCGCAACTTCATAGTCAAGCTGCAAGTCCTCCATCCATTTCATGGCAAGCTTCATCTGATTAACGAACTCCTGCTTTGCCTGCTCTATATCAGCAACAAGCGTGTGCATATCGGGCATGGTGAAGCATCTCAGCCTCCTGAGCCCGACAAGCTCTCCCTTCTGCTCCCTCCTGAAGCTGTAGTGGGTCAGCTCGTAAAGCCTGACGGGCAGGTGTTTGTAGGAGATGGTCATGTCGTGCTTTATCAAATACTGCCCGAAGCAAGCAGCAAACCTCAAAAAGTACCTATCACTCCCAGAATAAACAACATACTGCCTTGCTGGAAATCTGTGGAGGTATTTGGAAAGATTGGGGTGGTTGAAATCATACATGATCGGGGTTTCAACCTTCATAGCCCCATATTGAATAAGCAAGTTTGTAACATGATCTTCCAGCAGGTTCTTTATGAGCTCACCCTTCGGATACCATCTCAGGTTTCCGGGATCGCTCCCCGGCTCATAATCAACAAGTTCCATTTCCCTCATCAGCTTGACATGAGGAGGAACCCTATCAACAGCCCTCACCTTTGAGATTTCATAGTTGGCAAATTTCTTCAGCTCCTCGTAGCCGGTGAAATCAAACTGATCAACAGGGACAAGCTCTCCATCTGGAGTCATGATATACCAGTAGGACTTCAGCTTCTCCTCAGCTTTCAGCGCTTCACTCACTTCCTCCTGCTCGCCTTCCTTTTTCTCCCCAGCCCTTATCGTCCTGCTCAGCTCAGCAAGCGGGTGACCCTTGCACTTCAGCTCGAATGCCTTGTACCATCCAAAAGGAGCCCTAACAACCTCCTTAAACTTGGACTTCAGCTTCTGCTCCGCTATTTTCAGAATTCTGAGAGCATCTCCCGACTGAGCGGGCTCGCTGCTGAGATGCACCCACGGATAAAGCACGATTCTTTCAGCTTTCACCTGCTCCGCTACACTTTCCACTTCTTTAACAAGAGCGTCAGTTACGCCTTCAGGATCCGCTTCATCTCCCTTTTCCACAGAAACGAAAACAACCAATGCCTCATCCACCCTGACCTTCTCCAGCTTGGCTTCTTCCGCAGCCTTCAGAGCTTTCTTCTTCGGCTCGAACTCGATGTGATCGGCATGGATTAAAAGCACGCGCATGAAGCATCACGTAGAAAGAAAGGTAAGAAAAATATTTAAAAGGTTGCAGTTTGCGAGCTTGGAATATCAACTTGTCAGCCGGAGAAACAGTCTCCATATACGATGGAGAAGCCTTCCTCCGGACTCTCAGAGAGCAGGGCAACAAGAGTGTAGCCAGCACCGATTATCTTTCGCTTCTCATTAATTTTGCATCCTTCTTTCAAGTCATGATAAGCATTTAGTGCGATCTCCTTCATTATCTTGTCTTTGATTCGAGCCTCTATAACTTCCTCAGACACATCACTCGCAAACGAACATAAGTTCTCGAACATTCGGGTGTAGCAGTTATTCACGATTTCGATCTCTTTGTCTGGTCTTGTCTGTATTGCTGAATGATACTGGTTTGCTACAAGCTTATCTATGTTATGGTACACATCCTTAGCATGCTGCTGAGCTCTTAAGAGGGAACCAGCAGCACGCCTGAAGTCCGTCACGAAAAGAGCAGGGTTCCACACATTGGCGCGAAGCTGGCCCTTCCATACTTCCATGCCTACCGTAGTGATGTATTCCAACGAGAGTAAATTCGGGCATTTGAAGTACGATTTTGGCATTTCTTTTTTCAAGAAATTCACGCATTTGGTGTAAGCATCACCATTCTGGATTTCATTTTCGTCAAATTCAAGGTCTCCGAAGTAGGGAGCCATAACAATTTTACCCCTCCAATTACGGATATCGCATACGGTTTCTACATGACAGTTGAACTCCACACTTTCCTCGCTACTGGGGTTTCCAAGCGACTCTTTTGCCTTGTCAACAAAAGTTCGGCAGTCCTCCTCAGCAAACTTCATGACACACTCTGCAGGAGAACATTCAAAAAATTCCTTGAAACAAAAATCGAGCTCCGAGCGTTTACTTTGTGCTTGAGAAAACATCTGAATCTCTTTTGTTGCCTTTTCCTCTATTTTTGAGACGTAGAAAAAATTCCCACACAAAATTATTAAATAAAGCACAAGGAGCGAAATGAGAACTTTCTTCTTGTTCAGCTTTTCTTTTTTCGTTTGTGAAGGCTCTCTGCCCAACACTCTATTAATCGCATCATCCACTGTTCTTTCATCATAACCCGCTCGGATCAGATAAGTTTTCAAATATTCTGGAGAGTAGTTCTGCGCGAGATAGTACCGGAGCCACGACTCCAGATCATTTTCCATAAGGGTTTTTATAACACAATCCATTAAATATAATTAACGGAACGAACTTTCCAATAACCTGCAAACAGACATGAAACTAAGATGATTTAATTTTTATGCATGTATACATACATGCGTACAATACTGGTGAGAGACGAAATATACGAAAGGTTGCGGAAGTTAAAACGAGATAAAAATCCTTCTCAGACGTAATAGAGAAACTGCTTGATGCCAGAAAATCAAGAACCATGGAGGTTCTGGAGGAGGTTGCCGGATCGCTGAGTGAGAGCGATATTGAGGACATTGTACTTAAGAAGAGAACCAAGTTCAGGGTGAGGGATTTTGTTGCTTGATACCTCGGTTGTTTTGAGAATCTTAAAGGACAGGAAGTTTTTTTGAGAGAATGGCGCGAGAGATAAATGAAGAGTACTTGAAAATCAGCTCTATAACCGTATATGAACTTATCAGGGGATGCTGCATACAAGAAAATTCGAGATGGGAGCGAGAAAGAGCTCAACGTGATCTTGAGGCTGATCGATGCCATGGGAATATTGCCATTCACCGCCAAAAACACTAAGCACGCAGCAGTTATATGGGCTAAGTTGAAGGAGAAGGGCTTAACAGTGAACGACGCTGATGTAATGATTGCAGCTACCGCCATTAATGCCAAGGAGAAGCTGGCAACCACGGACAATGATTTCATGAAGATCAGAAGGTTTCACGAGAACTTGACGTTGTGATGTGGTGACTTAGATGGACTTAAATTTTAAAAATTCTTCTGCAGATTAAGATTTTTGTCCTCGCGTGCTGAGCAGCCCCGTGGTGTAGCGGCCAAGCATGGGGGGCTCTGGACCCCCAGACCCAGGTTCGAATCCTGGCGGGGCTACCACCTGTTATCGATCTTCACTGTTTTTTAATGTTTAATAAATTGATTCAAGGAATTCAAGAAACTTAAAAATGCCGACAATATATCCAAAATCCCCGGCTCGTGGGCGTAGATCATAATTCTCGTCACCAAAAATTACGTACTTTATTAATTTCATATCTTTCTCAGTAATTTCGGGTTTTCCGATTGTTGATGTTCTTTCCAACTCGAGTCCCAGTAAAAATGTTCTAATATCAAATTCCTGCATCCCTTTGATAAACTCATCCCACTCTTTGATAGGGATAGAGATACCACCCATCTCTACAGATCCGTCTATAACCTCGGTCTTTGGAGGCACACCCCATAATACGTTCTTATACTCTTGAAGAATTACTGGATATTTCTCTTTCTTTATTCTAGCGGATTTCATGTGCCTTATGTTAGATATCATGTCTCTAACCAACCCCCACCTCAACCAAGCACGCCAGTCTTCTTTATCACCCATACTGTTAAGAACGTCAAATGTTGTCTTTTGGTGAGTCTTGTATATCTCATCCACTTTCATACGGGAGGGAGACAGATCGCTCTGCGTCCATAACACATTAAGTATGATTTTGGCATCATCTCTCTTTATGTTTGGGATAAGAATTCCATCAAGGTAATAATCATTGCTTACCTCGTTCTTCATCTGCATGAAGAGAAAGTCTCCGCTGAGCAGTACATCATCACTTATTTCATACCTTTCTACGAATCCTTTGAGATTTTCAGCCTGTTTGGCACCGCAGTCTTTCCCGATAATCTCAAATAATTCCTCCAGAGTGGTCGGCCTTTTTCCTCCTGTGCCATGGTATCTCCCTGGCGCCCCAAAATTCATAGAGTATCGTTCATTTCTCAAACCTAGAACGATGTATGACGCTTCAGGTATTATTCTTTCTATCTGCTCAAATATCCTTGCGGTTTTCTCCATCCTTCTAAACCATGCACTGAGCACTCGATAGGGTGTAGTGGTATACTTTTTCTCACCCTCCCCTTTTTCCATCAGATAATCCAGCCAACTGATATATGCACACAGTCTATCATAACTCATATCCATCTTATCTCCAATGTAAACCAGTATGACTAGAGGATCCGCCTCCTCAGGCTCTTTATCTTCAAATGGATCACTGTGAGATTCTATAGCCCCGCATATTCTATCTAACTTGTCACGCTCATTACCGGAATAATACTTTCTCAGAATGTCATAAGCTATCTCGGCGCTTATCTTTGCGTCTTTCGTGCTGGTTACACCACCGCTTTTATGAATATCATGAAGCTGCAGCGCATTGACGACCATATCTGGCTCTATCTTCTCCTTTCCCACGAACGCGTTTTCTAAGTAGAACTCTAACCCGAAATAGGATGCTCTATCTTTATGCGCGGGACCGTGAGCAACAGCCGGATGCATCACTTCTGTCCAGTATCTGTAGACTTCCTTATCTATCTCTCGAGCATTATCTATCCCACTTGAAAGGAGGATTCTCCTCATTTGGGAAGGTACTGGCACCTTTTCCAACATCATTAATCACTCGTTAGTTACTAAAATTTAAAAATAGATTTGCGAGCTTCACACCAACAAATGCTCATTCCCTATCCTCACATTTTTCAACTCAATTCTCTCACAGTTTCCGAACATTTCAAACTCGTGTCTTATGATTTTTTATTTTTGAACCACCAGTGTACAAATTCATGACAGAAAACATAACCATCAAGCAAATCTCAGAAAAAGATCTCGATGAAGTTTATTCCATTTACAGGGATTATGTAAACAATAATGTGCCTCTATCAGTAGTGAGGGAATGGTTTCATGAAAATCCCAGATTCTTCCTTGGATGTTACAAGAAGGATGGCGACGAAGAAAAAATCGTAGGGATCGTTTTTGCGCGTCAGCAAAACAACGAGTTAATACTCGAGGCGATTGCAGTTTTGTCTTCTTACTGGAGGAAGGGCATCGGTACCAAGCTCCTGAGAGCTTTGGAAGATGTCGCAAACACTTCAGGCATTGAAAGGATCTCAGCTGGAGTGGCTTCAAACGTAAAGGAATTTTATGAGAAGAACGGTTACAGAATGGCAGGCGTGCTGAAGGAGGATGAAGATGAAACTGTACTGATAATGGAAAAGAATATTAAAAAATAATATCTGCTCACTCCTCCACCTCAAACACATCCTCCACCCTCACCCCAAAGAACCTCGCTATCTTTAAGGCAAGCTTCAACGAGGGATCATACTTCCCTTTCTCTATTGCTATTATTGTCTGCCTTGTAACCCCAAGAGCTCTGGCAAGTTCTTCCTGCGTCATCCCGCGCTTTTCTCTCAGCTCCTTCACCCTGTTCTTCACCGCACATCCCTCCACACCAGCACGAAATAAAGCACGACCCACACCATACCCGGCACGGCCATTCCAAGGAAGAGCAAACTCATCTTTTCAAATTCCAGCATCGCGGAATAAGCAAAAGCCAGCAATCCCGCAAACGCGCATATCCTGACCGACAGCAATGCAGCTTCCTCGGAACGCTTGAGCATTCTCTCATCTCCCCTCTGCATGGGTCCGAGTACCACGGATATGATACCAACAGCCACCGTCGCAAGGATCAAAGTGCATGTAAAAGTCAGAACATCGCCTTTTTCGGAGGCAGTACCCATCACATAACCCGCGAGCATTAACACCACAATATTAAGCACACCCCTCAGCTTATCCCGATCCGCAAGCTCCATATTCTCACCTCATGTAAAGTTTTCTTTACATCTGATGTAAAGTAAGCTTTACATCTATTTAAAGGTTTCGGCCACGCCGGCTGAGCTTAGCCATCACATTTTTATCCTTTCAACCCGAAATTCAAAGCATGCGCGTGCTCGAAATTAATGGAGTAAAGGTGGAATGGCTGGGCCACGCTTCGTTCAGGATTGCTGGCAAGGACGTGGTTATCTACACAGATCCCTATGTTCTGGATGAGAATCCGGCAAAGGCGGACATCGTGCTTGTGAGCCACGAGCACTTCGACCACAAGGACGATGAGAACATAGCAAAAATAAGTAAGGATGACACGGTTGTGGTTGGCCCGGAAAGCGTCACAAAGGATTATGAGAACAGCGTTACGGTGAAGCCGGGAGATGAGGTAGAGGTAAAGGGCGTAAAAATAAGAGCTGTGCCTGCTTACAACCCCACAAAGCCATTCCATCCAAAGGAGAAAGGACATGTGGGCTTTGTTTTCGTGGTTGACGGCATCAAGGTTTATCACGCTGGCGATACAGAGTTCATTCCGGAGATGGGGGAGCTTGCCTCCGAAAACATCGATATTGCACTCCTGCCAATCGGCGGCACCTACGTGATGGATGAGGAGCAGGCAGCTAAGGCGGCAAACACCATAAAACCAAGATACGCTGTGCCGATGCATTTTGGAAAGTGGAGGGATATAGATCTGCCGGCGAGCGCTGAAAAGTTCGGGAGCATGGTGAGCAGCGAGGTAAGCGTTGTGGAGCTGGAGCCAATTGGAAAAGGGTAGCAGAGCGCTTTCATCCCATTTCTTTTTCCAGCATCTCCAGAAATTCCAGTGTGAGCTTTGCTCTTTTTTCCATCAGCTTTCTTCCAGTTCCCGTTTGAATCATTCCGGCGGCAATCTCCATCTTCTTTCTGTACCATTCCGCAGCTTCCTCAATGCTCATACCCTTCTGCCCGCAGTAAAGAAACACCCTCGCCACACCAACAGCACCAACACCATCCAGCTTGTCAGCATCGAAAAGCAGCTTTGCCTCGAGATCAACTATTTCGGCCGGCTTTTCAGTTGAATGCTGCTCTATAACTCGCACAACCCTTTCCATCTTGTCCTGAGGAAACTTCAGCTCTTCCATGATCTCTCTTGCACGTCTTGCAGAAAGCTCAACATGCTCATTCTTCCTCTCGTAGGGCGAATCTATGTCATGAAGCAGGCATGCCGCGCAAAGAACGAAGTAATCAACCTCCATACCTTCCTGCTGAGCCAGCATGAGCGCGTTCCTCAAAACTCTCCTAAGATGGTCGTAACGATGTGCCACACTCTGCTCCTCCTTGGTTTCAAGCTCCTGCTTTACGAACTCATCTAGCTTTTCCAGCAGCTCAACTTCCTTATTGCTCAACCCAAGCCCTTCAAACATGCTTGCTCACACCTACAGCCACACCCACCCAGCAGAGCCCTGCAAGCAGAAACAGCAGGAACGCAAGGACTATGGCACCATAATAAGCTGCTTTCGTTGTACCCACCGTCCATTCCACGTGTCCAGCTATCCAGCTCCCCACAAGCATGAGCAGCGCTCCGAGCACCCAGAACAACACAAATCTACCTTCCTTCATCTCGCGCAATCCTTCCAGTTGCATAGCTTTTCTATAAGCTTAACCTGCTTATAAATCTTTCACATGATGGCTGAAACAACCGCCCCAGCAATAAAGGAGAGGAGAGGCACCCCCAATCCATTCCTCACGAAATTTCTGATCACCTTCCTCTCCAGAATCCTGATGTCCTTCAGGTAGCTGACCACAAACAACGATGCAAAAACAGCGTGGTTTATGGATACAGGCATACCCACCAGCGAGAACAAAAACACGGAAAGGGCAGCGCTCATCTGCACCAACGCCACAGCACTCACATCCAGATTGTCCAGCAGTCGAGGAGGAATTGCATGAAATAGCCAATATCTTGCAATAACTCCGAAAAAAGCGAAAACCATCACAACTCCTGCAAGAACAGCTTTGCTGTCCGTTACGATTGAAAGTGGCGACACAGCCGTTGCAACCGTGCTTGAGCCGGATGCCATAGAAAGCAAGAAAAGTACCAGAATCATAAACACCCTCATCCCTGCTTCTCTTTTCAATGGAGTGAGACTGTTGAATACTGAGCGCAACCGCGGATAGAGCAACAAACTGATTGAAGCTGAAAGAAGAATGCTTCCAATCCAGGAGAGAACGATCTCCACAATTTTTCCTGTGTTGATAGCAGCACAACTTCCCACAGCTATTCCCGCTATACACATCACCATAACCTGCTGTACTGAGGCGGGTATGTCGCGCAGGCTGAGTGTTATCATGATGAGGAATGTTAGCGCACTTGCCATCAAAAACCCGGTGCTATCAATTTTGGCTATCTCACTGCTCACAGTCGTCATGACTTTGTTTCCACTCACATAAAAACCGAGGAGTATCGCAACCAAGAACATCGCAATGGAACTTTTTTTCCCAAGCACCTCACACCTTACTGGCATCACAGCAAGCAAGGGCAGATTGAGAATGCATACCGCAGCGAGAGAGAGTAAGAGCAGGGTTAGCTCACCATCAAAATGCAACACCATCATCTTCACACCTTCATGCTAGCAGCTATGACGCTTAATGTATCAGCAGCATCTTGCAATTTGTCGCTGATTTCCTCCGCGCTGTCAACAAAATCTTCCATACACTTTTCCTTCCAGAAGCACTTATCCCTGCTCCTTACCATGCTCTTGAACACCTCATGTTTCACATCATCTATCCTCGCTTCAATCTCGTTTATCACTGCTATTTTTTCCTGCATTCTCCTTTCGTCTCCCCTGAAAAAGCTTAGCAATGCATCACAGAAACAATCGCATGCCTCTTTAGTTACGTCGAGAATGTGGAGCACACGCCTCTTTATCTCCTCATCAATTTGTTGTGCTGCCTCGTATATCTTGGCGCAGTCCTCAATGCTGTCTATCACGCTGTCCATCCTCTCGGCAAGTGTGAAAAAGAGAGGTCTTGATTGAGGAAGAAACGCCCCTTCAAACAACAGCTTCTCAACATTTCTCCTTATTTCATCCCCGTGCCTCTCATTTTTCGATATTTTTCTCACAAGGTTCTTGTTATCACTCTCAATCATCCTGATTAACATGGAACATGTTGTGCTGGACAGATTTGCAAGCTCAACCAGCGCCTTAAACACATCATTTTCCAGTGTGCTTCTAAAAGGTGCGAGAAGTTTGGACACAATCCCCATGAAAGTGGTTTTACTCTCACCCCGATATAAAGATTTTGGTCAGATACAGGACAGAGCAGCACGCCAACGGAATGGTGAAATTGTCATCGAGCAACAAGCCCAACCTTGTATGTTCTCTGTGAGGCAATGACTCCACAATGCTGGCAACCACACCGTTTATTATGGAAAGTGAAACTCCGAGAATGGGTAGAGAAGCAAGAAATGAAAACAGGAAGCATGCAACCGTACCCTCAACACTCTTCCTCATGTTGTATTTCAACTTGTGTTTACCCCACTTCCTCCCAATCAGCGTCGCCATCCCGTCTCCAACCGCAAGAGCTGCTATAGCAGAAGCAGCAATCTCATTTGAAAAAACAGCGCTTACGATGCCCGAGGACAGGAAGAAGAACACGACACCCCTCAAGGGAAAGCTTTCGAGGTCTTCCCTCCTTTCAGCTTTTCCAACGAGCATCAAAATGCTCCGAGGCAGGAGGTTCTTTTTGAGGAGAGCCGTCACAATGATTGAAACCAGCGCTATGAGCAGTAACGCGGGAGCGACGTAAGAGCCGTACTTAAACACAACAAGCGCAACACCATACCCAACACCAATGTGAATCCCCTTCCTCACAATTTCACTGCTTACCCTCTCATTCATCACAATCCAGAAAAGGAGCGGAATTCCTGTTCCAATCGCCCATCCTACCGCCACATCAACAAGGTAGTGCAGCAGCAGAACCCAGCGGGACAGAGAAATCAGGAGAGCCCAAAGGAAAAATCCAGCTATAACTGCACGCTTTCCTTCATTTCTACCCTTCTTCCCACCTCTCCAAAAAAGAGCAATGGACGCAGCCATGAATGATGAGAGTGCTGCATGCGTTGACGGAAACGAAGAACCGAAATGCATCACACTGTTGGTTATTCCATAAACCTCAAATGGTCTGGGAACTGCCGTGGTGTGCTTGATGATATTAACGAGAAGGAAGGTTGACACCAATCCGAGAAGATGTAAAGGGAGTTCGTTTCTTTTCTTTTTGTAGAGGAGAATGAGCCATATCACGAACATGAGATAAAAGGAGTGGGACACGAGAGTGCTGAGTTTGAAGAGGGATGGGATGGAGTAGAGTATCATGACAACTTCCTTCTCCCAGCCGAAATAAAGCATGTTTTGAGATAGCAGAACTAACCTTTATATTTTTGACAATTTAACATAAAACACATGACGAAAATCGTTGCCGTAATCTCCGGAAAGGGGGGTGTGGGTAAAACCACCATCGTTTCAAATATTGCGGCTGCGCTTTCAAAGGCAGGCAAGCATGTTCTGGTAATAGATGGCAATGTGAGCGGTCCAAACCTCGCAACCCATCTTGGCGTGCCCGAAACACATCCCGTAACCCTAAATGATGTGATAAAGAATGAAGCGTACATATTACACGCTATATACCAGCATCCCGTTGGCTTCAAGGTTATCCCTGCATCCATGGCGGAGCTGGAAGCAGAGCTTGGCGGGCTTGAGAAACATCTATCGAGGCTCATAGGTGTTTATGACCTCATTCTCATAGATTCCGCACCGGGCGTGAATGACGAAGTGAGGGCTGCGGTTGAAGCGAGCGATGAGGTTGTGCTGGTAACCACCCCAGAGTTACCATCCGTGCAAAATGCCAAAATGGCTGCCGATTTTGTCAGAAAGCTCGGCAAGGAGGTTGCAGGAGTGATAGTTAATATGCATAGAGGAGAGAAGCATGAACTCAAACCCCATGATATAGAGAGCGTGCTGAACGCAAGAGTGCTGGGCGTGGTTAAGGAGCACGGTAAAGTTAGAGGAGCCATATCTAAAGGCATACCCGTCTATCTGGTTGATCCCTACATAAAGCCGTCCCGCGAGATAAGAAAGATAGCTTATCTCCTGCTGGAGGAGAACCCTCCAAAGGAAAGCTTTACAGAAAAGCTAATCTCATTGTTAAAGACGGAAGTCCATGTGCATTTGAGGTAAGCTATCACTCTCTCCATTTTCGGGAATTCTTTTGCTCAAGCTCAAGAAGCTTTTTCTTCAACTCAACACCGTAAGCATAACCACCCAGCCCTGAAGCACCCACAACCCTGTGGCACGGAACTATAAGGGGCAGAGGGTTTCTCGCGCAAAGCACGCCAACCTTGCGGGGGTGCATACCCAAAATTTTACCCAGCTCACCATAAGTTATCGTTTCTCCATACTCGACTTGTTGCAGAGCTTTCATGAATCTGGCCATGTCCGCTGAAAGTTTCGAATAATCCAGCTTAACATCAAACCTGAAACGATTGCCCTCAAGATACTCCTTCACTTGTTTCTCAATTTCTTGTGGAGAAGGAGAAAGGATGTGGCGTTCATCCACCCAAATCTCGACCCCAAAAACCCGGAGCTTCATGCTCACGCCTTGGCAGAAGTTTTGATGACAACCACATTGATCACGCCATCCTGTCCCGGGCGGCTTGTCACTCTCGCCAGTGTGCCATCCTCAAGCTTTATTATTGCGCCTTTGGTTATTATCTTCTCCCTCACAAAGTGAGGATTGGCTTTGTTTTCAACAACATCCACGACTTTCTTCTTTTCAACCTTCCCGCCTTCATAAACCACGTTGGCATAATCAACCTTCTTAAGCCTGAACTTGTAGTTTCCACCCCTGACTCTTATAATCTCCAGCTTTCTCTCTCCAATGGTTGTTCTTGCAGGTAATCTACCGAGCTCATACTTTTTGTGCTTTCTGTGCGGTCTGAGCCGACCTCCAGTTGGCTTCCTCCTTGATCTTGAGTGCCAGATAGCCATGCCGCATCACACTTGGGTTTAATTCAACTAAATCTTTAAATATGTTTCCTCATTATTTATTGTGTGGTTTTTAGCGAGCATATTTTGGTGGTGATTTGAACGTGCCGGACAAAAGACCTATAGACGTGCTTGATAAGTCAAAGGGCAAGAGGATTTTGGTGAGGTTAAAGAACGGGAACAGAATAAACGGTGTGCTTGAAGCGCTGGACATGCATCTGAATCTGTGGCTGAGCAATGCCGAGCTTACTGATGAAGAGGGAGTCAAACGGATAGGAGATGTGCTTATCAGGGGAGATACAGTTGTTTTCGCATCTCCTGAAGAAAACGTGTCAAAATAGTGCTGTTGGGGTGTGAGTTTCTATGGCAGCAGTAAGAAGATACACAGCTGGAAGGCCGTCCTTTGGAAAGAGGCAGAAGAAGACACACAAAAGATGCAGAAGGTGTGGTAGGCACGCGTTCCACATAACAAAGAAGTATTGCGCAGCATGCGGATTCGGGAGGAGCAAGAGGTTGAGGAGCTACAGCTGGCAGACCAAAAAGAAAGTTGGCGTTGCTGTCGCAACGAGGAAAAAGTGAAAACCTCAAGCTATGCGAGTTTTCTTAAGCTCTCAGATGGAACACGAGAGTCAACATTTTTAAAACTTGTTCAGACAATTATAACTCCATCCAGCTTGGTTGCGCGCCGGTAGTCTAGTGGTATGATACCGCCCTGCCACGGCGGAGGCCCGGGTTCAATTCCCGGCCGGCGCACCACAAGAAATCACAGATACTTCCTCATTTCTTTAATCTCACCCGCATCAGGATAATCCTTAGAATATACTCTGAAAATACACTCCTTTGTCAGATTCTCACATGTTTCTGGGTCACTTGTCTCGTATATTAGAACTTTGTTCCTGTACGCTATTCTTCCAATTCTAACACACGAGTTACCGTCGCATTTCCCAATGCTTACGTTTTCTTTTTGAGCCTCGAACTGCCCGTTCATGTTCTTGACCATCTGATCGTAGATCTCACGGGCTTTAATAACAGAATCGGGTTCGTCTTTCGAATAAACTTCAACCTCAAAGTTAGAACCGTTTGATACGTTCCGTTTATACTTTGCGATGAGGACAATTTTTATGTTCATCAACTTAGGGTCATTTGAACTCAGAAGCTTCCTAACACATCGTTCCACATCTTCCTCTACTTCATCATTTTCCAGATCATAGCCAGAATCATAAATCAGAAATGCACGATCCCTATCCTCCCCCACCACACAGCACTTGCTTTTACAATGGTGAGGGTCATCCCCCTGATCCATAATACAAACCACCAATAAGGCATGAATTATTGCACAACACCTATAAAAATTTTTCTCAAATACCTGACTATCGATTATGGTGATGGAAACATGCCACTCCATATTTACTTTGCAACCTCCAATCCCCACAAAGCGGTGGAAATAAGAAACGCTTTGCAAAAATACGGCGTGGATGTAAAGCACATTGAGCTTGAGCTAACGGAAATTCAGGCGGATGAGCTGGAGAAGGTGGCTGAATTCAAGGCAAAGGAAGCTTACCGACTTGTGGGACATCCGGTGATGGTGGAAGATGCAGGACTCTTTATCCACGCTCTCAAGGGCTTTCCGGGGGTTTATTCTTCCTACGTGTACAGAACCATAGGCAATGAAGGTGTGCTCAAACTAATGGAGGGTGTGGAGAACAGAGCTGCAAAGTTTAAGGCAGTCATAGCACTGGCTTTAAGTCAGGATGATGTGAGGATTTTCACTGGAGAATGTCATGGCATGATAGCTGAAAAGCAGCGCGGAAAAGAAGGGTTTGGGTTTGACCCCATTTTCATTCCCGAAGGGCATGACAGAACCTTTGCTGAGGATTACGAATACAAAAATCAGGTGTCTCATAGAAAAAGAGCAACTCAATCCTTCATCAACTTCATAAAGGAAGAGGGAAAACACCTGCTGGAATAAAATCTGAAAGTAAATACAAACACACCATTCAACCTCCTTCTATCGGCATGAAAGCACGTATAACGGCAAACCTATATGCTCTACCTTAAATACCCTCAGATTCACTTCTTCTAACACGGAGGTGAGCAAGATGGTGGTGAGCCACTCCAGAACTCATGGAAGGCGGGGGCGTGTGAACCCACAACAGGTGAGGAAAATAAGGCAGATGCTGATTGAGCTGAGCAAGGTGTATCCCGTTTACGTGAATGGTAAGCCACTCCACCAGTTACACAACCAGCCGGTGCAGCAGACCATAGCTGCCTATGCAAAAGTATGATTTTGGGAGGTGGTGTTGATGATGGGAGATGAGATCATTTTGATCAAGAACAAGTTGAAGGAAATGGGATTAAACCCAAAAGACATGTTCCTGTATGAGTTCAGAAATCTATCAATTGAGCACGAAAAAAAATTCCAGAAAGCAAAGGAGGAGGCGAGGAAAAGGATAGAGGAGCTGGCAGACATGTTCCCCCATGCATTCGGCAAGTATGAGAAGGAAAAGGTGATGCAGGACTGGCTATGGACCATTGCAGGAAGGAAAGGAGGTGTCGTTAGTTGAGATTTGCTGGATGAACCCTCCACCGCTATTAATGCCACCGTCCGAGCCCCACAACTTTCCTCCCTTTTCTTTTTTCTTCTTTCAGCTTCGCAAAACCTTTTTATCTTTTCATACTTGAAATTCTAATTTATGGTTTCAAATTTGGTGTCCAGATTCTTACTCCACACACCAGAAGGTCTCGCTTTGCTGAATCTCGGAGTTTTCATTTTCCTGATTTTGGTGATAAGAAACATAATCATACCCTACTTCAGGAGGGTTGCAAAGCGCACAAAGAGTGATCTGGATGATATCCTACTTGATATAATCTCCCGTCCTCTGGTCGCGCTGGTAGTGCTCATCGGCCTCTACACCTCATCCGAAATACTTTCATCGAAATTAACCTTCCTTATCAATCTGGACAAGTTTTTCTTTGTGGTTGGAGTTCTTGTGGCTTCGTGGATGGTTGCAGAGATTTTCGTGTTCTTCGCAACTTTCTGGTTTGAGAAGGAAAAGAAGGTCAAGCTACCGGGAGTCATTTCTAAGGTTATATATCTTTTCGTCTTTACTATAGGTTTCCTAACCATCCTTGACTACTTCAATATAGCTCTCTCACCCCTAATAGCCACTCTCGGTGTGGGTAGCTTAGCAGTGGGTCTGGCTTTACAGAGCACTCTTTCAGACTTCTTTGCGGGTCTCCATATCATGTCCGACAAACCAATAAGAGTTGGCGATTTTGTTGAGCTGGAAGATGGCACCATAGGCTATGTGGATGATGTGGGGTGGCGTTCCACCAGAATAAGGGCGCTTGGAGACTACACCATCATAATCCCGAACTCCAAGCTTTCGCAGAGTAAAATAATCAATTATGCGATGCCTGTCAAGCCCACAAACGTCATAGTGAATTGTGGTGTGGCTTACGACTCCGACCTGGAAAGGGTGGAGAGGATTGTCAAGGAGGTTGCAAGGAAAACGCAGGAAAAGCTTGCAGATATGTGCGAAACATCATGGGAACCTTTGGTAAGGTACAACAACTTTGGCGATTCCAACATAGAATTTGCCATAATACTGAGAGCAAAGGATTATGCTTACCGCTACACAATCATGCACGAGTTCATAAAAGATCTCAAAAAGAGGTTCGATGAGGAAGGCATAGAGATTTCATGGCCTGTGAGGAAGCTTTATTTTGGAAATTCGATGCCTCCAGCTAATGAGGGCACTTCTCAACCCAAGAATGAAAAGAAGAGGACTAGGAGAAAGAAAAAGTAATGGCTTTTACTCCACTTCTTTTATTGCTATGGGTGTGCCTCCAGCATGCCAGGAAATGCGGGGCCTCATCTGCGCAGCATAAATTCTCTCCGAGTTATCGTCCAGAATCACGGCAGCACCCTTCACACGGGGAAGCATGTCGATGTAAGCTGCAAGGTCGTATTTGAGATAAGTTTGCATTATGTTTCTCAGCGCTTCAAGATCCGAGCGTGCCGTCAGACGATGAGAGATCACAACATCCATCTGGCTTATCGCAGCTTCGTGCAGCTTGTTTGGCTGCTGCGTCGCCAGCACAAGAGAAACGCCGGGCTCTCTCCCGAGCTTCACCCACTGCACGAGAGGGTCTGTTGCGGCAGTTTTACCTTCAGACGGCAGGAACTGATGCGCCTCATCCAGAAACATCCACACTATCGGCATGTGAGATTTCTCTATCCCGCTCATGCTGTCAAGCTCCTCCTTTCTCCTGGCTTTCATTCTTTCATAAAGCAGTTTTCTTGCAAGCAGCCCCACAACCAGCGTTTTGACATTCCATCCCAGCGAGAACGAGCCCAGCAGCGAGATGTCGAGCACCACAACCTTCCCCGGCTTTACAAGCTCCTTCATATCCGTTCCGGCAGCGCTGAAAATCCCCCATTCTTCAGCCACGCTGAATCGGTTTATGAGCGCATCTCTTATGTAGCTCTTCGGCATCTCCTCCAGCCGGTAAATCAGCGTTTCCAGAGTGTAATCCTGTTCTTCCTCCTTCAAATCCTTTATGAATCTATCAAGGAACACACCTACCTCACCCATCAAATCGATCTCAAAGGTGTAAGCCCAGTCCTCAGCGGTCAGATCACTTGCTTTAAATGAAAAAGTACCGTCGTATGGTATCTCCTCCCTCCGGTACTCCTCCTCCAAGCCCTCCGGAACGAGCACCTCTATTGGAAAGCCGCGGGGGTGCAGATTCCACGAAAGCAGAACTTTGAAATCCTTGTCGTTCGGATACTTCATGCTCCAGAAGATACCCATGGTGTCTATAACCAAAGCGCTAACATTTTTCCTGACGTTTTCGGGCAGGAGCATGATCTCTTCCACAAGCGTTCCCATGGTGTAGGATTTACCCATACCTCTCTTTCCAAATATTCCTATTACATGGGGTCTGGCAAGATCAATCCGGATGGGGATGGTGAGGCGTGCCTCCTTTTTCTCTCCCACATAGTTCTTGCCTATAAATCCAGTACCTAATTCACCATACTTCTCAACATCCCACTGGTCTCTCCCCACAATAATCTTGTGCATGTGGTTTAATTTGGGAACACGACTAATTAAATTTTAAATATAACCTCCTAATTTCCCCAAATGGAAAATGTTAGGGAATTGCTCGAACTTCTGGAAGCTTCTAAAGTCGGGATGGAGGTCAACATCATTGATGAGGAGGGAGCGAGATTATGCTCTCTTGAAATCAATCCGCAGAGCAGAACAATTCGAATCAAAAGGGCTAATGTGATCAAACTTCTGAGAAATGTTAAGCTGATAAAACTCCTTTTGAAAGTTAGGAAGCTGATGAAAAAAAAGTCAGCAGGAGGATACTCGATAAAAGTTGAATGCTCGTTGTTGAGAGATATCTTCTCTTCAAAAAAGCCCCCCAGTAAGAATGGAAAGAAATAAGAGCATTCCTATAACTATGACTCCAATCATAAATAGGGTTCTTATCGACCCCATCACGGTGTTCAGCACGATCATCACTATTAAACCAAAGAAGATCACAGTCAGAAATATTTCCACCGGGGATGCTGTCGGTAATCCCGTCCTTATCACATCTATGATTTTAAGGAACAATGACACTATTTTACCACCAGTGCCGACAGCACTGCTGCCCATGGTGAACAGCATTTCTTTGAAAAGCTCAAGAATTTCAAAAAGCATGATGAATTATTGAACTGAGCCACATTATAAAACTTTTTCTTTTTCACGAGCAATCCAAAAAGTTGCCGCCATCATCAAAATTTTAGAATGCGAAAAATGCAAAGAAACACGCTACAGCCATAAGCGCAATCCACACCACTATGCTGTACCATATTATCTTGGAGCCGTCAAGTGGAGGAATGGGAAGAAGGTTGAAGAATGCTATGTAGCCGTTGATTACCACTATCAACCTCAACATCTGGATGGGGATGAACAAAGCGAGGAGGTAGCATGCAGCTGCTATCAGGATGTTGGTCATGGGTCCGGCAGCCGAGATAACGGCATTCTCCCTCGAACTCAGGGTTCCGCGCAGCGTACCTATCATCACCGCTCCCGGCGCAAGGAAAACAAACTTCCCGAGCGTGACGAAAGCGAGTAAAAGTGCTATGGCAAGCCCCTCCTTCCACATAACGAATCTGGCATAATTTCCGTATTTTATGGCCGTGATTTTGTGAGCACTCTCATGCAGCACAAAACCCAGAAACACAGCTAAGCTCACACTCAACGCTCCGTAATAATCAGCATGAAGCAGCTCACGAAAGCTGAAGACGAAAGCAGCAACAGCAGCCGAGATGAGCAGCTCCTCCACCTCTCTTTTATCGAAGTAGAAGCGCATCATAACCTTACCTCCTCCCACCTTACTCTCTTTTCCTCCACCATTCTTTTTATCCTTTTCTGTTTCTCGGTTAGCTTTGCATTTCCCGTTTTCACTTCCACAAATACAATCTCATCTTCTCCAAATATTATGCCATCTATCGGAGACCCTATGAAACGGAAGTCCCTTAAAGCACCCCTGAACCTCTCTAAGAATGGCGCGAGCTGCTCCACGATTTTGCCGTGGAGAACACGCTTGCTCAACAGCTCGGATTCGTACTGCTTAACCTTCCTTCTCGTCTCAACAAGAAGCACAGTCAGAAAAAAGCACGCGACTGAAAGAAGAATTACGAGCAATTCAAGGTACATTTACAGCACCACCTTCTTCTTTTCAAAAACCATGGCAACGAGCTCATCAAACGGAAACGTTCTCGCTTTCTTAAGCTCGAGCAAAAGCAAGCTTGCCGCATTGCTATAAGCTTCTTTCATCTCGCTTAGTGAATCAAACGCTGCCCCGCTTGAGACAACCACAACCCTGAAGTTCTCCATCATCAATGGTAGATAACGCTCCACTATCCCAAAAACGCGCACGGGATTTGACTTAACAAAACTGACCATCACATCGAACTTTCCCTTCAGCAGAGATGTGAAATCATCATAAAACAGATTACCGACATGACACTGAACATAATTCTCAAGTCCGTAATCCTGAAAATTGAGCACCACAACTTCAGCCCTTTTTTCAAGCATCGCATCCACATGTTCTTGCTTCATCTCAAAACCAAGCACCCTGTCAAGCTCTCTAATGTTGCAGAGATCAATCACCTCGTTCATGCACCAGTAATCCTTCCCCTTTTCAAGCAACTCCGGCTTTTCCAACTCCACTTTTCTGTCCTTCAGCTCGAAGTGGGGATTGGTAACAACATCTCCACCAACTTTCACATATCCCGATTTTATGTAGGCAAGAACGAGCTCATCATCCACCACACTAAACTTCTCTTTCAAATGGTCAACAAGCTTCATAACTATCCATTGGTCTTGCTGAAATTTAACTTTTGACCTTTGCACCACTCAAAGAGCTCGGCCAGCTCCTCAACACTAAGCCGGAACACCTTTTTATCCCCATAGGGCACAGCTTCAAAAACCTTTTTCGCTTCATCCTTTTTCAGACTGGCCATGCCACGTGATGCAATAAAAGCGTTTTTAACGCTCTTCTTCCTGTGAACAAATAGAGCTCTGATCATGTTGAAGAACCCCTCCTTTTCCTCATCCCCAACAACCCGTTCCTTTTTCGGTATCAACCTCACTATGCATGAATCAACTTTTGGGGTAGGGATGAAACAGAAGCGTGAGACCGTGTAGATATAGTATGGCTCAAAATGAAACCTGACAAGCACACTTATTCTGGAATAGTTCTTATCTCCCGGCTTCGCAACCAGCCTCTCACCAAAATCTTTCTGCACGCAGAGCGTGGTGTCCTTTGCATAGTGGCATAGCTTTTCCACGATTTCAGAAGCAATGTTGTATGGGATGTTGGATACGCACTTATCAAAAGGAGGAAAATCAACCAAAAGAGCGTCACCCTCCACAACTTCAAGCTTGCCTGCCTTTACTTCATCCTCAAACTCCTGCCTGAGAATGTTGGCAAGAGCAACATCCTTTTCCACAGCCACAACTTTCTTAGCCACACCAACCAGCGCTTCAGTCAACATCCCAAAACCCGCGCCTATTTCAAGCACAACGTCATCCTTACTCACTTCTGCGAGCTCAACTTCCTTCTTTATTATGTTTTTATCCACCAGAAAGTGCTGTCCTAGAGCTTTATCGGGCTTTATACCGTATCTTCTCATAATTTCGGCTGCACGCATAGCGGCATCATCACAGCAACGAAGATATTGCAATAATTATTCCGCAAGTTAAACCTTCAGAACTCCCTTGGCTTTCGTGGCACGAACAGGAACCACTTTTCATCCGTACCTTCCAGCTCTTCCATCACCCTTTTGACTATCGCTTTTTTTGGATCTGGCAGAGTGGTTACTCTCTTCTTTATATCTTCAAAGCTCTCAAACGGCTTCTTCTTCCTCTCCTCTATTATCTCCCACATGTGCTTCTTGCCTATTCCTGGCAAGAGTTCAAGCTGATGCAGCTTGGTTGTTAAAGGTCCAGCTGTGTTGAAAAACTCCACAAACTTCCTCTCATTTTCTTCCACAATCTTCTGGATTGCGTATTCGAGCTCAGCGTAAGCAGAGGCAGTAAGCTCGGAAACATTGATCCTGCCTATAATGCTTGCTATTTTATCTCTCTTTCCTTCCCCGATGTAAACCTTTTCCATAACGTCCAGCTTCACGCCCGGCTTGGGCGCTACCTTGAGAAGGGTGAAATAGTCCACTCCTATGACCTGAGCTATGGGCCTTTTCTCTCTGTTAGCGGGATGTCCCACGGGCAAGAAATCCAGCACATATGCCCATTCTTCTTTGGGTTTTCGAGGAAACATCATGACCAACACCCCGCTACACTTTATTTTCGTCACTAAACTTTTATAAATTCATACAACCTTTCAGAATCAGCCGCTTTCTTCCTCTTTTTGCTCCTCGCCATTCTCGCTCTCTGATTCCTCTTCACTTTTCTCCTCCTTTCGAGAAGCTCCAAACGGCTTGTAGGTTATCCTTTCCTCAGGCCTTATCTTGTCCACTATTTCAAGAATCTTCTTGATTTTTGCATCGTCCAGCTCCATCCTTTCCTTGGCAAAGATTATTTTCACATCCTCCTCATTCTCGGGCAGTATGTTAAGTATCATAACTATCTGATGGTCTTTAAGCTCGGGAATTTCTTTCTTTAACTCTTCTCTCGCCTTCCTAACATCTTCGACACTGACATTTACACAGCTTTTGAAGAAATCAAGAGTGATCTTTTGCTCATAACCAAGCTCTTCCCTTTCCTTCTCCAGATTTTCCATTATTTCCTTCGCTTCAGCAAAGGTTACGGGAGTTTCCTCAACAACCTTCATAGCAATCACACACCTTCCATTTTACTCATTCTTAACCTGTACCTGCACAGCTTTAAGATGCTCTGGCCTTACGATAATTTTCTTCATTTTACCTCCATCTCTCACTTCCACAACATAAGCCATACCGCGCTTCTCCACAATCCTGCCAGTCCTTCCGTAAAAGCGCGGGTGAGGCATACCTTTCTGCACAGACGGGTTTATCTTGATGGCAACATAATCTCCGATGTCAAACTGCTTCATCACATCATTAACTGTCAACTTCCTTTTTTCCTTCCTTGCAAGCAACCTTCTTGTACCAGCTCTAGGGCCCTTTGCCTTTCTGCCCATTCACTTCACCCCAATACAGAAGATACCACAAAATATATGGGCAATAAATTTTTAAAGGTGCAGGAAGCTGCTGTACTTTCAGCTTTCCTTATCTATGAAACCCACCACGATCAGCTTCTCAACCTCACACTTCTTGCCAACCAACTCAGCAACAGACGGCTTTGTCCTGCCCTCATCACCGCTCACAAACTCCTTTATGTAAGTGCCAGCTTCCGCCTCAATGGTTATCCTAGCTCTTACATCATCTATCTTCTTCACATCCATTATCCTGACCTTCCTCTTCCTCACTTTATCACTCCTCCTGTGCAGCACACGATTTGGAGTTCTTTGAGATATGACTGCTTCATACCCCTTCAACTTCCTTAGCTCTTCCTCATCCACCTCGCTTTCAAACTTCACAACGGCTTCATAAACCTTCCAGGTTCTTTTTTCCTTCAGCAATCTCACGAAGTTCTTATCAACAAATTTAAGGTCCTTAACCTCCACCACACCTTTATTACGCTTGTTTATCTCTTTCTCAGCTTTTTTCAGGTCGATGCTTCTTTTTTTCGGCTCCAGCACCTCTATCACGAACTCCCTCCATCCAGTACATAACGCATCTATATCTTCCCTTCCCGCTCCGTGTATTTTCGTATCTACACCGCGAGCCATATTAACAAGCACTTCCCCAATCCTATCCTGCACGCTATCTTCGTAGAGCTTTCCTTTCCACTCACATTTTTCGCATCCAATCCCATTGCAGTGTCTGCACACCCATCTGGCCTGAGGCATCTCCTTGTATTTGTTATATCTGCCGTAGATGTAGAGTGGTGTTACAACAAGCTCAATCACATTTCTCTGGAGGTTTAAAATTATAGTTATGTCAGGACTTTTCATCTCAACCATCTTGCCCGTAATCTGCTGAACTCTTTTGCCAACCTCTCTCGTTATCTCACCTCTTATACTTTCAGCATAAGCATTCCCGACTTCCTCCCACAAGTTGTTCTCCGCATTTTCCAGATGTTCGGGAAGCTTCACACCCACCAGAAACGTTTCGTATTCGTAGTTCTCAAGCTCTCTCACAACGTTCTGCGCCATCTCATCCAGCTTATCCATCAGATTTCTGCACAGAAAGCATTCCACATCATCCTTGCTGACCTTTTCCAGCATTTTGTTTACTTTTTTGTTGAGATGAAAGTTCATCTCCACAAAATTCTCCACCAAAACCTTTTTGCCACCCGAATCTTTTTTCTGACATACTTCCACATTTCCCGCATCAATCTCCATCGCAATAGCCATCCTTATTGCCCTGCCTCTCTCCTCATTGTTTGTCCCACTAAGAAGCTCGGCGAACTGCCTACCCAAGCAATGATTGCAGATATAGCCCTTTGCCATGATTTTCCTCGCGAGCTCCAGAACGCTTACTTCCGCCATACAGCTTTTTCTATTCTGCCAAACTTTTTAAATGCCTTCCTCACTTGCACACAAAAACCAAACCTTTATATGAATTGAAAAATAGAATAAAACCATGCAAATTCTCAAAACACAACAACTTTTAATATTATCGATTGCAGTAGCATTTTTTCTTCAGCTGACCACTCCGGCGTTTTCTCAAGGACCTTCCCTTCCCACACCAACCCTGAATATTCCTGTGAACTGTGTTGTGGTTCAGCAATCATCTTGTCCCTCAGGATATTCCCTATTCTTGAGAATGTCCGATTTTACCAACGCTCACGCGGAAGTTCCCACTCTCAATAATTATGGTTATCTCCTCTGCTGTAATGCCAGTGCTTGGGGTTACAAAATAAAGTTTGATGTGAAAAACGAAAGTGGAAGCTGTACAAGTGGATATGAATGCCTTCTGCACCTCAGCTCCGCAACAAATGCGCATGCGGAGCTATGCAGCAAGAGCAACTACCCTTATTTTATCTGCGTGAAACCTGTGCCCCAACACCCCAGCATAAAAATAGATCATTTCGACATCACTACTTGCTCCTCTAACTCAAATTGTATAATTGCTTTGAGTGGATATACCAACGCACATGTCGGAAATTGTTCCTCACCCTACGGACAGAAGATATGTATGAATCTTACAATAAAGCTTGTTTCAGTCACGAATCTTAGAGCTTTCATACCTGAAATTACTGTTCCATCCAGCATTACGGCTTACGAAGGCAGGGAGATGAGATTCTTGATAACTGCGCGAAATCGCGGTTCTCTGGAGGGAAGGGTGAAACTCAAACTCGTACCACAGGAGGTAGCGCTGTATGGTAACGTTTATTTCACATCCAAAAAGTACGCCCGGGAGGGAATGACAGAAACGGAGGTGTTCTTAGGCCCTGGAGACACAAAATATGTTGTGGCGAGTGTTGTGCCTCCAATAAATGGGATATACACAATTAAAGTCGAATGGGAAGATGATTATGGAGGGAAGGGGGATGAATGGATCACTTTGAATGTTGTGGAGCTCGGAGGTGAGGAAGCAGGAGGGATGCCCGGGATAGAGCTTCAACACATTTTCATGATAGTTATTTCCGCGCTAATTCTTATCGGTCTAAAAGCTGTGTGATATGATGCAAACCCATTTAATTTTTCCCTTCAAGCTAGTTTTTCATGACCAAATATAGTGTTAAGGAAAATGAGCTGGTCATGTTCGTAAGTGAGACGGGAAAGTGCTGGATGATGAAAGTAAAAAAGGGGAAAGAGCTCGCCACTCATCTGGGCAAGGTTAAAATGGATGATGTCATAGGTAAGAGTTACGGAAGCTGTATTTTCACCACCAAATCGCACAAGCTACACGTTTTCAGGCCGGCTCTGCATGAGTACGCGCTCAAGCTGAAGAGAGGAGCACAGATAATCTATCCGAAAGATGCGGGAGCGATTCTGACCTTCGGTGATGTAAGGAAAGGCATGAAGGTGCTTGAAGCAGGAACGGGCTCCGGAGCGCTTACATGTTTTCTTGCGGAAGCTGTGGGTAATGACGGGATGGTTGTTTCTGTTGAAAGAAGAAAGGGCTTTATGAAAGTCGCGATGAACAACATCGAAAGATTTTTTGGTGCTCTGCCCGAACAGCTGAAACTTGTGGTGGGGGACATCAAGCAGATGAGCTTTTTCCAAACATTTGACAGGGTTGTGCTTGACATGCTCGATCCGTGGAACGCTCTGGAAAACGTGACGGAGATGCTTGCAAAGGGTGGCATGCTGATATGCTACCTCACCAATGTTCCGCAGGTGCAGAAAACGGTGGAAAAGATGCACGAGCTTGAAACATACACCAACATAAAGTGCTTTGAGGTGCTCATGAGAGAGTGGATAGTTGATGAAAGAAGAGCACGCCCGAAGGAAAGGATGGTTGCTCACACCGGCTTCATTCTGGTTGCGAGGCGGACAGCATGAAGTGCGTGAGATGCGGGAAAAAGGCGGAAATTGTTGTGAGGAGGCATAGAGCCAAGTTTTGCAAGGAATGTTTTAACGTTTACTTTGAGAGGCAGGTGGAAAGGGCGATAGAGGAATTTGAAATGTTCTCCAAGAATGAAAGAATCTTGATAGCTGTATCGGGCGGCAAGGACAGCATGGTTCTGTGGCACGTGCTTGCAAAGCTCGGTTATAATGTCACAGCTCTGCACATAAACTTGGGTATAGAGCGCTATTCAAACGACTCGCTCAGTGTTGTGTTGAAGATGAAAGATATGGTTGGGGGAAATCTCATAGTTCATGATCTGAAAAAAGCTCATGGAGCATCTCTACCCGAAATTGTCAGGAAGCACAAAAACAGAATTCCTTGTTCTCTCTGCGGCACGATAAAAAGATACCTCCTTAACAGAATCGCGATTGAGCAGGATTTTGATTGTGTTGTTACAGGCCACACACTCGATGATTGCTGCGCCTTTCTCATGGCATCCGTGCTCAGCTGGGATGTGGAGCAGATGGTGAGGCAGGACGTTGTGCTTCCTGCAGAAAACCGGCTTAAAAGGAAAGCGAAGCCGCTCTGCAGGCTGACGGATGAGGAATGTGGAATTTATGCTGAGCTTAATAACATAGAGTACACACATGCAAAGTGTCCTTATTCCAAAAACGCAATCCAGAATAAATTCAAGGAATTTTTCAACGAGATGGAAAAGAAAAATCCCTCCATAAAGCAGCAGTTCTATTTCGGGTTTTTGAGGAGGATGAAGCCGCTGCTGGAAAAGAAAAAGCACGATGTTGAGCTGGTGAACTGTAAAAGGTGCGGGATGCCAACGCTCAAAGGCAGAGAGGTCTGCCTTTTCTGCTCGATTGCGGGAAGCAAGTAGAGGCGGGCGCTTAAGAAAATCTTTTTATGCAAGAGCCCTCCTTAATTTAAACCATATGATTGCCGAACTTATCAAGCTTGCGCGAGAAGTAGAGAAATGTAAGAAGTGCCCTCTCCACAAATACAGAACAAAGCCGGTTGTTGGAGAGGGCGATGAGCAGGCATCCATAATGCTTATAGGAGAGGCACCAGGGAAGAATGAAGACAAAGAGGGAAGACCGTTTGTGGGAGCAGCCGGTATATACCTTACCAATATACTCCGGGAAATTGGCGTGGATAGAGTGGAGACATACATGACCAATGCTGTCAAATGCAGACCCCCAAACAATCGAAAGCCCACCAAAAAAGAACTGGATGCATGCAGACCTTACCTTTTAAAGCAAATCGAGATAATCAAGCCAAAAGTGCTCATATGTTTGGGTAAATGTGCTGCATATAGCGTGCTGGGACGGGAAGTTGAAATTAAGAAGGAAGCAGGCACACTTTTGAACTGCAACGGGACACATGTGATGCTCACGTACCATCCAGCATTTGTCATGAGGTTCAGGGGAGAGTACGAGAACAACTTTATAGAGCATATGAGGCACGCAGTCCTCTCCAAATACTTCAAAAAGCTGGACGGTATGAAAAAGCACGCCTAAAAACAGCTCATTCATTTTTATTCTCTTCAGTCGCTTCATCCTTGGATGGTTTTTCTTCTCCCTTTTCCTCCTTCTCCGAAATGATGATCTTGATTCCGAACTGCTCCCTCAGCATCTTGGCAACAGCAGGGGAACATTTGTTGCACACCCAGAACTCCACCTTACCCTTCCTCAACCTTTTTATTATCTGAAGCCGGTTTTCCTGCTCCCTGTGAAATCTCTTCTTACACACATCACATATCTTGAACTTCCTGCCCATGGTATCACACCCATATACTTAACAGTTTTGGAAATTTAAGAATCAAAAGAATCAATAGAGTTCTATGAATCTCACAAAACTTATAAATTTTCAGGAGGAGCTAGCCAGAAAGGTGAGATTGGACTCGAGCTTTAATATTAACGCTTTAAGATTTGTGGTGGGAGTGGATGTTTCTTATAGTAGAAAAGCTGAGCTTTGCTGTTGTTGCGCATCCCTCTATGATGTTAAACTCAGGAGAATCGTGGAGCGCGCCTTTCTCTTCAAAAGCACACGAGACATGTTTCCCTACATCCCTGGCTTTTTTCTGTTTCGAGAAGGCGACATAATGGTCAATGCCGTTAAGCTGATAAAGCACAAGGTGGATGTGGTGCTGGTTGATGGAAATGGCATATTGCATCCAAGAAAAGCGGGGATAGCATGCTATGTGGGCGTGAAGCTGAAAAAGCCCACAATAGGTGTTGCAAAGTCATTGCTGTGCGGGGAATTGAAGGGAGATGATGTGGTGGTGGATGGAGAGGTGAGGAGTAAGGTAATAAAGCTCAACAACAGGAATTTCTACCTCTCACCCGGCCATGAAGTGGATTTGAATGGGGCTATGAACATCGTCAAGGTATGTGTGCAGGACAACTTGATCATGCCGCTACATGATGCGGACAGAAAAAGCAGAGAAGCTATAAAAGAGATGGTGATGGCTTGAGTGCAGCATCAAAATAGTTAAATACCACCTCAATATATCTATCTTTCTATGTCCTTCTCTCGAGTTATAAAGCTGGCTGATGAAGCTGCAAGAATGGCATCCATCATAGCGAAGTGGCGTGGCAGGATAAGGGTTGTTAGCCATCACGATGCAGATGGAATATGTGCTGCATCTCTCATGTTTCGCGCCCTGAAAGAACGGGGTAAAGATTTTGATGTGGTGTTTTTGAAGCAGCTGGAAAGGGATGCGATGCAGGATGTGGTGGAGGAAGGAATAGACCATTACATTTTTCTTGACCTCGGCAGCGGTCAGCTTTCAACCATAAAGGAGTGGCTTGATGGTAAGGATGTTGTGGTTATAGACCACCATCAACCAGAAGAGTTGAGGTGGAAGGGGCTCGCGCACATCAATCCCTATTTTTTTGGCATAGATGGTAGCTTGGAAATAAGCGGATCTGGCATGACATATCTTGTTGCCAGAAGTCTTGATGAAAAGGTCAAGGAGCATCTTGACCTGCCGGTTGTGGGTGCTTTTGCTGATGTGCAACTCGTCAAAAACCGGCTGATCGGTGTGAACAAGCTGCTGTATGAAGATGCTGAACTTTTTGGACTCGTGAAAAAAGGAAAGGGTATAAACATTTTTGGGAGATATACCAAGCCCATTCACAAAGCTCTCAGTCAGTCCATGGATCCATACATCGAGGGAATAAGCGGGAATGAATCGGCTGTGGTGCAATTACTTGCGGAGCTCGGCATACCCATCATTGATGAGCACGGTAACTTCAGAAGGCTTTGTGATCTGACGAGGAAGGAGGAGAAAAAGCTGGCAACTGCTCTGGTAATAGAAAGTGCAGCAAACGACTTATCCATCGAGAAAATCACTTCTATAATAGGGGATGTGTATAAAATCAAGGGAAAGTATGAGGTGAGGGAATTCGCCACATTTCTCAACGCATGTGGCAGGATAGGTAAGCCGATGGAAGGTATCAAGTTCTGCCTTGGAATGAGAAACGATGTGGAAGAGCTGTATGCAAGTTACCGAAAGATGATATCCTCCGCACTTGCATGGATCTCAAGGAACAGAAAGCGCTTCATAGTGACGGAAAAAGCCACATACATCATAGCAGGAGACAAGATAAGCGACACGATAATAGGTACCGTGCTCTCCATCTCCATGAAATCCAAGATAAAGACGAAATTTGGTTTTTCCTTTGCAAACTCATGTAACGGAGTTAAAGTTTCGGCAAGAGCAAAAAAGGATGATGGCAACGTGAATCTCGGACTTGCGATAAGAAAAGCATGTGAGGTTGTGGGTGGAGAAGGCGGTGGCCACAGAACGGCAGCAGGAGCAAAAATACCTCTGGGAAGTGAGATGAAGTTCATAGAAGTGGTTGATGGTTTGATATGATTGCAGGAAGCCAAATCAGGGCGAGATATGGGTGGAACCGGTGCGCCGCGGTGTACACCGGTTCCTCTCGCCCCAGCCGGTGAAGGGGGCGAGCATGAAATGCTTGCTAAAAATCAATCCATGGGATTAATTTTTTAATTTTTATTCCGCTAAGTTCGGCATAGAACAAGATTAATAAAACTTTCTGTCAAACTTACATGTGTTTCCGAAAACGGGGTGATGCTGTTTGGCAAGGCCGCAGAGCAGAAGAAAAGTGAAGCTGAGCTGGTACCAGATAAAAGCACCGGAGTATCTGGGTGGAGGAATAATAGGAGAAACGCCCGTAACCAAACATGGCACTCCCATCGACAGAGTGGTTGTTATTCCTCTTAACATGGTCACCAACAACATAAGGCATGTTTTCATCAACATAGCTCTCAGGATAGTTGAGACAGAGGATAGCGTTGCCAAGACCATTTACTGGGGACATGAGCTTTCTAGAGATAGAGTCACCAGGATGGTGAGGAAGAGAACATCGAGGATAGATATCATAAAGGATGTAACAACGGCTGATGGCGTCAAATTGCGCGTTAAACCGATCATAATTACCCACGGAAGAGCCAACACTTCCGTACAGAGCGCGATAAGAAAGGAAGTAGAAGCATTTCTGGACGAATATGTTAGCAGCAGAAAACTGCCAGATCTGCTCAAGGAGATGTTCGACGGAATAACTCAGAAACTCATATTCTCAAAAGCGGTCAAGATACATCCAATAAACTCTGTTGAAATCAGAAAAGTGGAGGTAAAGGAGACATACAAATTGTAAACTTGAATACCCCGTATCTTTTTCTTTTTGCAAGATTTAAACATCTATATAAATGTTCTTCACCAAAATATCTAAATGTCAGAAAATTTTCATGAAAAAAATGCTGAAAATTTCGAAGATGAACACAAAATTCTGTTTTCAATCAGAACACAGCTCGATTTAATTCTCAGAAATAGAGTCAGAGCCACTATATTGTTCATGCTCTTTCGAAGCCCTCAGACCAACTACTCAATGCAGGTGGAGAGAATGGCCGAGAGAATGGGTGTAAGGCATTCTCTAGTGCTCTATCATCTGGACAAACTACATGGGTGGAAGCTTGTTGTACCCATCAAGCATGCCGCTTCCTCATCCAAAAGGAATGTGTGGCAGCTCAATCTGAACTATCCCACCATTTTACAGGTTGTACATTCTTATCTCACCGAGATGTACACTCCGGCTGAATTGACCGAACTTTCAAACAAAAACAAGAGCTTTAGAAAATGATTTATTTTCTTAGTTGCGATTTTCGAACTTATTTTTCTATTTTTGTTTAATATTAGGACAAATTTTGTATAAAATTTTTTCAAACATTTAAATAACTTCGTTTTTAAAAATAATTTAAAAGTTCCATTTGTAAGAATGGAAAATTTGGTGAAAATTTATGAATAGTTGTTGGTATTGTCGAAATTTTAGTTTTATTGTCGCGATTGGTTTGATTTTTTCGATATTTTTGAGTTCTGGAGTGTCGTTTGCAACGCACACTTCAAGCGTTGAGCTCCAGCCGGAATGGTCTCCTGCTGGTGAAAATGTGGAATATTCAGTTAATATCTGTAATGATGTGGGCAGCACGCATGATATTGATGAAATCCGCATCTACAAGAGTGATGGTTATTCCAACCTTCAATGCGAAGGGAAAGCCGGATGGGAGCTTGATACCGTTTCTACCAAGGATGCATGCCAGTACGTTGCGAGCAGCCTGAATTCGATAGCTCCGGGATCATGCGAGACCTTTCATTTTTCCGCCACAACACCAGATAGCGGGTGTGAGTGGGTCTGGTGGTTTGAAACAAGAGATCAGACAGAACCACAACCCGGCTCGATAGTTTATGTGAATGATACCACGAGTGTTGATGACCTGGCACCTTCTATAACGAAAACTTTGGAGGGTGAGACCTATGGCACTTGTCCTCCGTCAGCAGGCCAGGACTGCTGGCTAACACAGGACACAACCATCAATGTTGATGTTCAAGAACAGGGCAATTGCGGGATGAGCGGGCTGGAATGGTGCAGAATCTCTTATGTTCTCGATGGCAATGATGAGCACGAGATCATTTACAAGGAATTTGATGAAGATGTTTATTCGTGGCAGTACAGCTTCAATTTTGGTGAGGACTCGGTTCATGAACTCAACATAACCTGTAAGGATCGAGCAGGAAACGTGGTGAGTGATGTCGAGACATTTAAGGTGGATAGTGAGGCACCGACCACCACGAAGGTGTATGATAAGCCGTACTTTCCATTGGATATCAATAGCGACGCTAATTACCCTCACTGGATCACATCATCGAGCACGATAACTCTATCAGCTGAAGATAACGGAGCCATATGTGCGGTTGGTGTGGACAAGATTTATTATCGCGTTTTCCGGGTTACGAATGATGAGGTTTGCAGAAGTGCGTGCCACCCGGAAGTTTATGATCAGTACTTGGAATGTGGCGGTAAAGGGGAATTTCAGGAATACAGCGGAGCTTTCACGATAAATGAAGAGTCGTGCCATGTGATAGAATATTACAGCGTTGATCTCCTTGGCAACAGAGAGGCGGAAGACGGATACAGGTGGCAGTGTGTTTTTGTGGATAACACACCACCCGCTGGCGAGAAATCTGTGGGCAATCCGCAGGTCCCTTGCGAAGCCATCGGAGATGATTCCTGCGACTATTACGTTTCAAATCAGACGGAAATAGGATTGAGCTGCAGTGATACGGGGGATCACCCGGTCAACAACAATGTTTTATGTTATCGCATCACGCTTGATGGTGCGCAGGACTTAACATCATCTTACTGTTCCGACTATGGAGGCAGCACGAAAACGATAGATGGGGAGGAATGGTGCTGTTATGAAGTTGGAGATAATAAGTACTCGTTCGAGTTCATGGAGGACTCATCTCATAACTTAACGTTCTTCTGTATGGACGCCTTAGGCAACAAGGGTACTGAGGATTCCGAAATCTTCAAGGTGGATTCCAGACCACCCGTGATAAGCAAGGGTGTGGGTGAGCCTAAGATTGGTGTATGCCCGCCCACAAGCGAGCAGGACGTCTGCCGCGTTAGAGGAGGCGCCCATGCCACAGAGGTCAATGTATCGGCTCAGGATGATGCAAGCGCGGGATGTGCTGTGAATGATGTGAAGTGTACTTTCGAATACAGCGTGGATGATAACCCGTTCATTTCCATAACCGAATGTGACAACCAGAACTTCTGCAGGGTTAGATTTGCTGAGAGCACGGAGCACACACTCAAGGTTACATGTTGTGATGCTCTTGATAACTGTAAGGTGGATGAAGAGAAGTTTTATGTGGATAGTGAAGCACCAACCACAACCAAAACTTATGATGGCGAAACATACACCGAGAATAATGATGGTAATGTTGTTAGGTGGATAAGCAGCTCTACCAGACTGGTGCTTGATGCGGTGGACAACCCCGAAGGAACAACATGTGCTTCTGGCGTCAATTCCACCCATTACCGCGTAACCCTGATGGACAGCAATACTCCTTGCTGGAGCAATTATGACTGCCAGAATGCAGAAGGAAACGGCAGCTTCCAGCTCTGGAATGGTACTCCATTCATAATAGGCGAGGAGTCATGCCACCTGATCGAGTACTACAGCGTTGATGAGATCGGGAATGTGGAAACCATAAAAAAGCAGTGTGTTTTTGTGGATAACACGCCACCCACTATGGACAAAGTAATAGGCGATCCTAAAATTGAGGAGGACAACATGACTTACATTTCCACCACAACTCCGATAACCTTCATGTGTGAGGATACGGGTGAGCATCCGGTTGGTGGAGAAGTGATTTATTACAGGTATGCAATCAGCAACGACTGCCAGAATTGGAGCGAGCCAACCCAATGGACGGAGGTAGCAAGCGGAGAAAGCATAACTTTGCCGGAAGAGTCATGCCACCTAGTCGAGTATTACTGTACGGACGCGCTTCAGAACAGCAATGAGGTGGAGAGCGAGATTGATGTTGTGGACAACACACCACCCTACATGAACATCACCGTTGTTGGACCAAAGTACGGAAACTGCAGTATAGGGGGGCAGGACAAGGGAGAGTTCTGCATGATAGACACTGCAAGCTATATTCATGTTGAGGCGTACGATCAGCAACCACATCCTGTTGACATGGTGAGCTGTAAATGGCAGTACTACGATGTGGATGATGATGAGGAAAGTGAGGTTACGGATGAAGGAGCAAGTTTCAACATAATACTGCCGGAGGAGCATGCATATCTGCTCAGAGTGTGGTGCGAGGACGGACTTCATAACGATGACGAGATATTTGGCGCTTTTATCGTGGATAAGACACCTCCAACCACAGAGCTTGAAGTTGGTGTGCCGTACTACACCAATGGAACATCCGAATGGGTTGGAGCAACTACAGAATTCACACTGCATGCTGTTGATCTGGGCCCACATCCAAGCGGAGTGAACTCCACATATTATCGTGTGACGCTTGTGGATGATGAATACTGCTACAACACCAGCATGTGTAGCGACGCGGAAGGAAACGGCAGCTTCCAGCTCTGGAATGGTACTCCATTCATAATAGGCGAGGAGTCATGCCACCTGATCGAGTACTACAGCGTTGATAATGTGAATAAAACCGCCAATATTAGCAAGAGATGCATTTTTGTGGATACCACAGCACCAACTCCTCTCAAGGAAGTGGGCAAACCAAGCGATATGTGGACTCCGGGCAAGAACAACGATCCAGAGAGCAACTTTTATCCAGAAGCTAACGAAAGGTGCTGGATAAATGATAGCGATGCGTTGGAGTGCTGGCAGGTGACCATGCTCACACCAATAACGCTTGGGTGTGAGGATACTGGCGAACATCCGGCTGGAGCCGAAATAGCATGCTTTAAAGTAAGCATGGACGGAGATGACGTAACGGAAAGATACTGTGAGGAGTACGGAGGTGCATACAACTCAAGTGGAGATGGCTTTTGCTGCATGGCATGGGAAGGAGAGATGCAGTCCTTCTACTTCCTGGAAGAGACAGAGCATGAGCTCGAGTATTACTGTGTGGACAGAGTTGGTAATGTGAACAGAAGCTTGCTGGATGTTGAGAAGTTCAAGGTTGAGGGAACAAAGCTCGACATTCCGCTCTACAAAAAGTGGAACCTCATATCCGTGCCATTTGTGCTGCTCAACAGCAACATAGATGTGGTGTTCCACGACATAGAGGATAGCATACTTGCAGTGTGGAAATACGAGAACGGTACATGGTATGTGTGGACTCCTGACGATGATGGTCCCAAGGACTTCAACACCATAGAACCGGGTTACGGCTACTGGGTACTTTCAATGAACGGAAGTGCAGAGAATCCTGTATGGCTCACCATTGGTGGAAGTTTATTCAGCCCGGCAACAACACCACCAAGCAGAAAGCTCGCCAAGGGCTGGAACCTGATAGGCTACTATGGCATAAAGTGGCAGATGTACGGTTGGGATGACATGTGGGACTACTGTGGCCATGGATATGGATACCACAACCGTTACATCTACGGAGATAAGGTGTACTGTGCGCTCAACTCACTGATAAACACACATGAGGGCTATCCAAAATGGAGCTCGCTGTGGACATACCTTAACTGCGGAAACGGCTACACTTGGTGGATCCCGCTGAACGCATGTCCGTACGGAGACAGGTGCTTTGACAACAGGATGTATGCAGGGAAGGGGTACTGGATAGAACTGGATGAAGAAGAGCTGTACGCTCCAGCAACCACCTGCGTCTGGAACAGGGATTTTAAATGCATAGGCGGATGGTGAAAGCCGTAAGAATGATCGATAGGACTGGGAGCACAGCGCAACGCTGTGCTTCTCTTTGATTTTATGAGGTGTTCAAAAATGATAGGTTCGAAAAACTCTGTTGGAATGGTTGTCTCTGCATTTGTGTTGCTCAGCTTGATGACCGGAGCGGTGCTTGCCATTCCGGGAGTACCTCACGCTTTTTATGGGAGCGTGTACATAAATGGAAATATAGCTCCGGATGGTACGGTGATCACTGCCGAGGTGGATGGAAAGGTGGTGGCCAAAACCACAGTTAGTGATGGAAAATATGGTTATGACCCGATATTCTACGTGGATGATCCCAACAACGACATGAGCGGTAAGGAAATCAAGATTTATGTTGATGGCACGTTGGCAGCTACTTACTACTTTTGCAATGGGTGTGTAACGCGACTGGACTTAACCATCACCAGAGAGGAAGGTGGCACCATCTCTCCAGAAAGCCAGACCTCAACATCTGGAGGGGCTGCAACAGCAGGCGCAGCATCATCACCACCAACAACCACAACTGAAGAGCCGAATGGGAGTGAGAACGAGAATACCGCCTCAACCACCACCAGTGAATGTGTTGAAAGGTGGGTATGCACGGAGTGGAGCTCCTGCAAGGACGGAATGCAGACGAGAAGCTGCGAGGATGTGAACAACTGCGGCACCGATCTGAACAAACCGCTTGAGGTGCAGCCGTGCAGCATCGTTGAGAGTGACAACGTAAAGAAGGATCAGCTCGCATCATTGCCATCAGGCAGCGTATCATCAGCGATCACCGGCTTTACGGCGCTACACTATTCAGCTTTAGGGGCTGGAGCAGCGGTTGTTGCTCTGCTTGCAGGGATTGCGATGTGGAGAAAGAAGCGCATAACCTCTTGAGCCCCACGCATTCTTCTCTCACGCGAATATCAGCAGGTAGAGAGCAATGGCATAAAACACAATTCCCAAAAGCACGGCTATGGTTTCAAAGCCAGCTGGCTGATACTTTTTACTGTCAGGGAAGTGGAACACGAGGAAACTTGCAAAGAGAAATGACACTAGGCCTGCAAATTTTACCATGAGCCTTCTGATCCCAACGACATCAACGAGCATCCACGCACCTGCAACCACAAAAACTATTCCGAGAAGCATGATGATGGTGAGATGGATATCTCCCGGCTTGATCTCCCTTTTCTTCCCTAGTTTAAACACACCAACGATATGGGAAATCACATCCATAAAGTAGAGAAGGTATATTCCAAAGAAAAGAAGCAACAGCCCCACAATAACTTCCAGGGTTTCCAGCTCCATACTTTTACTATTTTCTTGCAATTTATATAAATAGCTATTACCTCTTATTATTATCATGGTATGGGCAAGGACCAAGCTTGTGATTTATGACGACCTCTTTGAACCCCATGAAGAGATATTCATAAATTATTCCGGACCCCACCCCGAAAGGCTGTATTCCAAAATGCAGGAACTCATGCCGGTCATATTCAACATCCCCAGAAGCCATATTCAGGAGATAGCTTTTACATGGGAAACGCCAAGTGAGAACGAGATAAAATTCAACGTGTGGTGGCGCGTAATAAAGCAGATGGACGTCTATTCCCACATTCGCGCTGACATAAAGATGAAGGGCTTTTCCAAAAACGGAAAGGGCCCAGTGACCATCTCCATAGATGCCGCGCTAATAACCGAGTACCCGCAGGACACGCTGCTCCAGCAATCCATCTTTTACGAGATGGCTAGACGCTTCTGGCACACCGTGTTTTACCACAAAAAAAGGATGGAATACATTCAGATTGGGAGAAGGATAGTGAGGAAGCTGGAAGAAGAAGTAAAGAAGTATATGGAGGAGTTGAGGGAACATGGCTAACAAAGAGCTTTACTATTCCGACATGGTCTTCGCACCGCATGAAATGAAAAAAATAACCTATAGAGGACCAAATCCCTTGGGTTTTAAGGATAAGATGGTGGAGCTGCTCAAACATGTGCTGGAGATAGGAAGTCCCGATGTATGGGAAAAGGATGTGAGGTGGGACACCACCGATGGCAGCTTTTATTATGAAGTTGAGGCAAACAGAGCTTTTGACAGATGGACATCTCTCAAGTTCAAGATGCGTGCCTGGGGTCAGCAGGGAGATGACCCGCAAAAAATGGGACACATGACTCTGAAATACGGAGGTGTGCTTGAAACGAGGGTGCCTTATTCTCACAGCATACACAAGAGCTTCTGGTGGACATATTCCTACCTATTCTACAACAAGCAGCGCACCAAATATTTCGAAGTTTCCAAAAAGATGCTGATGACGATAGAGAACGCGTTGAGAGAGATGCTCGGCATACCGGTTCAGAAGACGGAACGCGTCACCGTGCCCAAAGGAGCAGGATTCAACTACTGAGTGTTTGAGTGCACTCTCATTATTCTGTTTTCCATTCAGCTCCTGCTCTTCACCTCAACCGCTCCTCGATTCTTTTCAGCTTTTCAAGAATTACGGCATTCTGCTCCCTGATGGCCTGCAACTCCCTCAGAACCGCGGAAATATCGGCTTGGGTGGTGCTTGTGGGATGCGGAGATGATAAAGGAAGGGAGGTTTCACCAAAACTTTCCCTTGCTCTTGTCTCAACACCGGGATGAGAAGAGACCTCAGTGGTTGAGAAGGAACGTGCGCTTTCCTGCTGAAATGGGGGTTGAGGTTGAGCATTATTTTCCTCAGGTAGGGAGGGCATGGACGTTGCTGCATGCATGAAGGGATTCTCTTCCATTGGCGCAGCGGGCTCTCTCTTTGTTTCCATTCTTTCAAAACCGCTTTGAAAGTTATCTCCTGATGGGAACTTATCGAAGTCCCTGGTCAAAGGGCTTTCCTGAGTCATATCTCCAAAAGGAGCTTTTTCTATCGCGGGGTAGTTTGAATCAAATCTCTCCTCAGCTCTCGTGAACATGGCCTTGCCAGCTCCACTCACCTCACTTCTGAACCTTTCAGCAGCGTTTTTGTTTAGCTGTGAGAAAGTGCTTGAAAAATCGCTCATTCTGTTAGTGGAAGATTGACTTTTCAGAGCTTCATCTATCTTCTGGTCGAGAGATTTCCTCTTGAATTTTGAGGTGATTCCTCCCAGCTTATCTGCCAGACCCACTGTCAAACACCCAAAGTTTTATTTTGAGCATTCATCTATATAAATGAATGTGAGTTATCATGGTGCTGGACAAACTTAAAAAGCCAAAGGAAAAGAGCAATGCCAATCCAACGGAAAAGAAGCCGCAGGGAAGGTGGGACGAACACAACAGACCCATCGGCTATATAATAGGAGTTACCCCTGGATTTGCCCAGTTCAGGCAGGGAGCAGAGAGAATGGCTCTCTCCGGGATAGCCAGAAAAATTGCTTTTGGAGCAAGACAGGGTTTTGATTTTGTGGAAGTTGATTTTGAGAGTATAGCGGAGGCTTATGAGCATGGCGTGGAGGACGAGGTAAAAAGGGTGATTGAAGCTCAGGGCCCATACTTTGGATTCGGAATACACGCTCCTGTAACTGGAGAAATTGCCATAGATTTGGGTGTGGCAAATGCTTATGAATGGGAAAGACACCACCGCAATGTGCAGAGAACAGCGATAATAGCAAAAAAAACGGGTGCCAAATTTATTCTGTTTCACACTTCCCACAAACCGAGACCCGGCCTTGTCTATTATCTTGCAGCCCATGAGTATCCTGTTCCACAGTACTCATTTACGGGTGAAAATTTGGCTATGTGGATTGAGAAGGTCTCTGAAGGGAAATTTAAAGATCCATCAGATGGCAAGAAGAAACATATACCCTGGTTTAAGGAATGGTTCAAGGCAAGATTCGTGAACGTCCTATACCGAGTGCTTGGTAGCGTGCCAAACGCCGAGGTTTCATACTTTTTGAGCACAACTGAGCAAATAGAGACTGATGAAGGGCCCAAATATCCGGGTAGGGATTTTAAAGAAAGAGTTGTGTTTGCAGCGAGAGAGCTGAACAGAATGAAATTAAAGTACTGGAAGTTAGCAAGACCAAAAATTCTGGAAGAACTTGATAAGAAGATAAGGGAACTTGAGAATAAAACGAAGGAAGCTGAGAAACTGCTAGATCTTACTCCTGATGAAAGGAAAAGACTTTCTGAAATCAACGCCCAAATTATTGCGTTAAAATCAGAAATAACGCAAATTGAGAAAATGATCAGGGATCTTGGGTATCAACTTGAAGTTGTAAGCAAAGAAGAAGAAAAAGAAAACATCATTAACGAAATTAGGAAACTAGAAGAAAGAAAGGAGAGTAATGAAAGAAAAATAAACGAGCTACAAATAGAAGCTGAGGGGATCAAAGAAAAGGCACAACAAAGACAGCGAGACCCCAGCAAAGCAGGATATTTTCAAGCACTTAATGAGGAACTGAAAAACTACTATGTTATCAAACACAAGGTCGAGATGTGTGATGAAAGCAGGATTCCCGATGAGAACAAATTGAGGGAAGAAATTGAGGAACTTTTGAGGTATAGCATCGTTTACAGAATATTTACGAGGGTGCTGAACAATGGTGTAGCTCCCGAAGAAGCGTTGAGAAAAGGGAATGGTGCGGTAGGACTTTCCAGAGCTTACAAGCATTTCATGCTTTGCAGTGATGTGATTAGAACTGTGCTAAACATGGATTTCGACCAGCTTTTTGAACTGTGGAAACAGCAGGGAAGTGAGGCACAGGAAAGGGTAAGCTATGAGGTGGTTGCCAAGTACATGTCCGAAACAGGAGATTTCCTCTGGAAGGAGATAGTGGAGAGGGAAGCAGGTTGTAGAATAAAACCTGACGTGGCCATAGACCGTGCGAACAAGGGAGAATCCGTTTATGAAGATGATAAAGGCAACAGGGCCAAA
Organism: archaeon; assembly: GCA_029258795.1. Taxonomy (GTDB): domain Archaea; phylum EX4484-52; class EX4484-52; order EX4484-52; family WAPT01; genus WAPT01. The sequence continues at coordinate 252,347 of JAPDKB010000007.1, read as the reverse complement.
ATACCCGTGCAGAAGATAATCGAGCTTATAATCACCGCAGTTGCATGCAAGTACATTCAGGGACACTTGCTTGTGAAAACACCTCCATGGAATATGGGTGGATTGCCGGAGCAGGTCAGAGAGTGGAGAATAGAAAAAGAGCAGGATAAGGGTAGTGTAATGGACAGCAGAATTCTGAGGGATCTGGAAAATGACGAAATGGATCTTTCCATCTACGAGTACTGCAAGAAAAACAAAATCCACATTTTTGTGGAGACTGAGCAACCGGCTCCGGGACTTGAAGGTCAGCTTAGAGTAATGCATGCACACCACCACATAGCTCTGGTTAAAAGCATAGAGAAAGGCGAGCACATATCATACACCATTGATTTTGAGCACCTCACCACCAACCTCATTGACCCCATCAAGGATGTGGAGGAGAACATAAGGGAGGGGGATGCCAAATATGTGAGGATGGTGCATATAAATGCGCCACGCCCTTATGGTGGCTTGCACGGACAGATTCAGCTCTTCAGCTTGGACATGTACATACTTTATAAATGGTTATGGTTGTTAAGAAAGAAAGGTATGAAGGACGCGTATATGATTTGGGAGTGGGGTGCTGCAGGACCACCAGAAGACAGCGCTGTAGCTTTGAGGCTGATGGTAAAGCATCTTGAGGAAGAAGTACCTCCCGACAAGCTACCTCCAGACTTCTACGGACTCGGGCCGGAGTTTGAAGCCGCACAGTATCAGGCGGTGAAAATGCATGCAATGGACCCGATAGAGGGCTTGCTGACACTTCCGGAGCACAGCTACACGTTCTTGGGAGAGAGAGCCAAGGAAATGAACCGCCTTGCCCAGTGGATCAGGAACAAGTTCAGGTGGTGATTTGGCTCTGAATTTCAAAATTGTGGTTGGCTCATTTATATAAATGTGAGAACACAACATTTCTTTGGTGATTTTTGTGGGCAACAGCGGTGGCATGGAGGAGATAAGAGAAGCTGTTGTTGGTGAGAATACTTCTCAATCCGATAGGGGTGATAATGTGAAGAATAATAAAGGCAAACAAGAAAACTCGAAAAATAAAAACTCTAATGGTAAGGATGCTATCCGTGCCTCGGTGGTTGATGAGAAGAAGAGAGCGATAATTGAGAAATACATGGTAAGTAGGGAGGAGAAAAAGCTGAAGGAACTGGCTGCAAACGGCAGGTCTATTGAGAAGTTCGATTTCTTGAGCAAGGAGGAGAAGGCAAAGTTGAAGGCAGCAGGCATAACAACTATAAACGCTCTTGCTTCAGCAAAACTCAAGGAACTTGTGAATGCTGGCATTTCTGAAGAAAGAGCGGAGGAGATAATCAAGATTGCTAAGCAGGAGGAGAAAAAGATCGAGGAGATGGCCAAAAAACTGCAGGAGGAGAAGAGAAAGAAGGATTTTGAGAAGAGGATGGAGGTAGCAAGGAGGTACGCAGCCAAGTTAATCCAGAAGTACAAGAAGAGGGTTAAAGCGGTTGTGGTTTACGGCTCAACGGCTAAAGGTACGCATCATGAGAAGAGTGATCTTGACATTTTCGTGGTGATGGATGATACGGGCATAGAGGAGGAAGTTCCGGATCAGATTAAGGACCAGATATGGGATGAGCTGGTGAGAATAGCAAGGGATGTTGATGAGCGCATAACCATTCAGGCATTCATGTTCCTCACGGAGTTCTGGGACAATTTGAGAATGGCGGAGCCGGTGCTTATCTCCATTTTGAGATACGGCATCCCTGTCTATGATGTTGGCGTCTTCATGCCCGCAAAGCGCATGGTACAGCGTGGCATGGTGCCAACCACCAAAGAAGCTGTGGACAAGAAGATTTCAGCTGCTCCGAAGTTTGTGGATTATGCTGTCTCCCGCGTTAAATCGGCAGCTCACTACCTTGAGCAAGCGGTAGCGTCAGCTGGAAATGCAGCGTTGATGATGATAGGCCGCCTTCCCGTGAACAAGGAGGAGGTGGCTGACGCTTTGGAGGCAACTCTTGTGGCAAGAGGAATGCTTGACAGGAGCGTGGTTGATGATATAAGGGCTGTGCACAAGTTTGCAAAAGATGTTGAGTACATGCCTCCTGAGGAGAGTAAGGACATAGGGAAGATGGTGGATGAATATATAGAGAGAGCAAGAAAGGTTGTTGATGCCATTAAGAGCCTGATAGACAGTATGGGGATGCGCCACAAGGGTAATGTGCTGATAGAAACCTACAAGATGTTTTTGAAGGCGGATGTTGTTGCCCTGAGGCGTGTTGGCATAGAGCCGCCTGAAGAACTGAAGGACTTGCCCGCGGTAATGCACAGCACCTTTCCAGAGGTCAGGGAGCAGCACGAGTATCTGTTCAACATCATGATGAAGTATCTGGAGATGGTCAAGGAGGGCAAGGAAGAGGATATCCCGGAGGAGAAGATTTACGAGATAAGGGAGAAAACGAAGGAGTTTGTGGAAGCATTGGAGAAATTGCTGGAAAAAAAGAAGGTTAAGGGAAAGAGCGATATGCCTTCCAAACCCACCCTGACTCAATCAAGGGAAAATTTGGAAACACAGGAAACCTCTCCACCACAAGATGAATCTCAGAAAAAATAGTTTGTTATGTGCCTTTCAACCGCTTTTGAGATATCTGCCGCAAAGCTGACATGCAGCATGCCGTAAATTTTGGAGGAGTAGCTTTCATCAAAGCTTACGTGAGGGAACCAAGTTTTCATCCTTTTGAGCAGCGCTTTTCCCGCCTTGTCATCATCCAGAAAGCTTATCACACTTCTTGCGTTTTTTTCCTCAAAAACATCCATCAGCTCATGCCTCGGTTTTTTGCTTACTTCTATTATTCTCGCGCTATCTATCCCCATTCTCTCCAAACTCACCCTGTCTTCCTTTCCCTCAACAATAATCAACCTCTCATCACACCTCAGCTTTTCCACAAGAAGCAAAAACCTCTCCAGCTCGTCCCTGCTCATCATGATGTTGAAAAATTAAGTGCGGGAAAGTTAAAAGGGTTTTGGTGGGGCATATATTGCCAATTGTCAAATGAAAATTAGATAAATTAAATAAGTTGCTATAGATTATTTTAATGGAAGGATCAAACCAAAAGGTGAAAAGTGATGAGTAATGAAACGCGCATATCTACTTTAGATTTGCCAACAATTCATGAAATGTTATTTCCTAATTGGTTTGAATTATTACCTAGTGTAACAGAAGTTTTTGAATTAGAATTTGCTTATTATGAATCAAAAATCCTATCAAAACATGCGGTGATAATAATCGAATCAAACGATATACAGACAGGAGGTATAAGACTTGAAAACAAAATTAAAGAATTTGGCAAAATACACGGATTAAATCTTTTAAAGAAATAAGAAATACAATGCATGAGGAATTCGTATTGATATTTAGAAAAGAGGTGTGAGAATGACTAACTTACAATTCCCGGATGATGAGACAAAATTTAATACAGTGATAGAAAAAAATACATTTTATTTCCAAAATGTAGAATTTGAAGAGGAATATGAAGCATATATTTCCTCATTAGCACAGAATCTCTTTATTCTCAAAAAGAGGGTTGAACAAGAAGGTTTGAAAGAAGAAATTTTCGTAGAGCATATCATGAATCTGGAGAATGGACTAGATGCGTTATTAACTCTTACAGGATTTTCAAAAGAGAGTTTGTTACGTTTAATAACGTTCATTCGAGTTATAGATGATGAGGAATTAAACAAGATTGTTAATAAAGAATATTGGCCAAACGAAGATTTTGAAAAAGAATGGACATTGGAAAAAATCAAGTCATATGTGAGAAGCAACAGAAAATTCGCAGAAGGCATAGTCAATTTATTTTTCAAAGGTTCAACAGTTCCAATTTTGAGAAGGGTTATCCCACTTTTTGAATTTAAGAAACTGGATATAAATAAGCTTAGTTTCTCTATAGAATCTTTGATAGACACAATAATACGATATAAAACTAAGGGTTCTTATTCAGCAAGTAAAGGAAATAACCCTGAAGTTGTTATTGAGAAAATCCTGAACGAGTTACGCTATCCGTTTGAAAAAGGAGAACTGGATAATGTTCCACGAACGCTTGATTTCATAATCCCGAGTAAACGTTCACCAAAAGTAATCATTGAGTGCTCTTATGTCGTTACTACGAGCTCGGGAATGGGTGACAAAGCTAAAACTGAACAGAGAGTGGCTGAAGCAATCAAAAAACATTATCCAAATTCGATATTTGTAGGCTTTGTAGACGGAATTGGATGGTACGTAAGGAGAGGAGACTTGAGAAGAATGGTCGAGGCATACGATTTTGTTTTTACTTTTAGAGCAGACGAACTCAGTAAATTTAAAGCTTTGTTGAGAAATATCATGGAGGTAGAAGAAGATGTCTAAAATAGACTTTAAGCATGATGGAATAGGGCATTTTTTGTCGGACAACTTTTTAAAAGTCCCTCTTTACCAAAGATCGTTTGCTTGGGAAGTGGAGAATGTTAAGGAACTTTTTGATGACATTACGAATTCATATCCAGATGAATATTTCATAGGCACAATAGTAGTTACAGACAGAGGCGATTATTTGGAAATCGTAGACGGGCAGCAAAGATTAGCCACAGTAAGTTTGTTTTTTATTGCAGTAAGAGATTTTCTTAAAGAAATAGGTGAAGAAGATAGAGCAACTGAAATTGAAAGAGAATTTATATTCAAGCGAAGTTACCGCGATAAAGAAATAAAGCAAAAATTAACCCTTAATGATGTAGATAACGAATTTTATGTAAGAGCATTAATAGGTAATGAGTCCATAGAACCCTTAAGAGCCTCACATAATAGACTTATGGATGCTTACAATTTTTTGAAAGTGCATATTGAGAATAAGTACAAAAGTGAAAATCTCAATGGTTTATTAGACTTAGTTGATTTTTTGAAGGATAAATTATTGATAATAACCGTTACTGTGTCTGATGATGTAAACGCTTTTACTGTTTTTGAAACATTAAATGACCGAGGATTGATTTTATCACAAACCGATCTTATAAAAAATTATTTATTTAACAAAGCAGGAGATAGAATTGAGGAAGCTAAAGACAAATGGACAAGATTTACAGGAGCTATAGAATCAGGAATAAATGAGGAAGAGATTTTGAACTATATACGATATTATTGGTCTTCAAAATACGGATTAACTCGTGAAAAAGAACTTTATAAAAATATAAAAGAAAAAATAAAAAATAAGAATCAATCTATCACATTTCTCAGTAATTTAGAGAAGAATTCTGAAGTCTACCTTGCAATCTTAAATCCAAATCATCCTCTTTGGAATAATTTTCCGCCTGAATGTTCCGAATACATATCAGAGTTATTGGAATTGAGACTGGTCCAAAATAGACCACTTTTAATTGCCTTGCTTGAGATATGGAAAGATAAACCTGAAGAAGTGAAAAAAGCATTAAAACTTATAGTGTCTTGGTCAGTTAGAAATCTTATAACTGGTAAGATTGGATCAGGTACGCTTGAGAAAGAATTTTCAAAACAGGCAAAACTCATTAATGAAGGAGAGATAAACAGTGCAAAAAAATTACTAAATTCCATAAAACACTTAATACCTACAGATGAGGAATTTAAAACAGCTTTCGAAATAGCTACGGTTTCCAAAGCCTACATCGCGCGGTACTATTTAAGAAAACTGGAACAAACATATAGAACTACCGCAGAACTCGAACCTATTAAAAATCCAGAAAAAGCTAATTTGGAACATATATTGCCAGTAAATCCGACTGATTTACAAAGAGATTGGCCAAGTTTTGATGAAAATTTACATAAAACATATTATCGTAAAATCGGGAATCTTACTCTATTAGATAAAACGATGAATAGCGATATAGGTAATGGCCCTTTTAAGAATAAAAAATCAATTTACATAAACTCTGAACTAGTAATTACTCGGGATCTAGCAAAGTATGACGATTGGACACCTTCTGAAATAGAAGAACGACAAAAAGAATTCGCGGGAAGGGCGATAAAAATATGGGATCTGAAAATATAGATGAGTTCATTAATAAGGTAATAGAAGGGGATGCAATAGAGGTAATGCGACAAATTCCAGATAATTCGGTAGATATGACTTTCGCCGACCCACCATTCAATTTGGGTAAAAAATACAATAGCTATTATGATAAAAAAGATGTTGATGAATACATAGAATGGTGCAAATTATGGTTAAAGGAAATGGTAAGGATCACTAAACCGACAGGCTCTATATTTGTTCATAATATCCCTAGATGGCTTACTTATTTTGCATCATATCTCAATGAAATAGCTCATTTTAGGCACTGGATAGCATGGAATGCAATGGGCGCACCTTTAGGAAAGACATTATTACCTACTCATTATGGTATTTTATGGTATACAAAACAACCAAAAGGATTCAAATTCTATGACATTCGCGGAAGACATCCGAGATGTAGGAAGTGTGGGGTTGTCTTACAAGACTACGGGGGAAAGAAAAATCAAATGCACCCATATGGCCCTTTAATTTCTGATGTCTGGACAGATATTCATAGAATAAGACATAAAAAAAGAAGAGACGAACATCCTTGCCAATTGCCCGTCCCGTTATTAGAAAGATTAATTTTAATGACGACGGATGAAGGTGATGTTGTTCTTGACCCATTTGTGGGGACCGGAACAACAGCGGTTGCTGCGAAAAGATTGGGAAGAAAATATATAGCGATAGATATAGACCCCAAATATGTGGAAATAACAAAAAGAAAATTAGAGCACACCAGACCTACTAAAATTAATGATTGCTATGTGAGTATATACCTTGGAAAAATAGTCACAATTAGAGATAAAGATTGGGAAAAAATAAAAAAAGTATTTATGATTCCTTCAGATCCAAAAAAAATAGAAGAAAAAGAAATAACTTTGAAAAAAGTAGAAAATGCTTCATTAGTTGAATATTGCTCGGAAAAAAATGACAATTATACATAATTTTTCTTATTCTCAAACCCTCCCAAACAAACACCACAAATTGTGGAGTAAACAACAATAAGCATAACGTAAACTGCTGTTTTCTTGGTTCCCAGAACTTTCCTAATTACGAGCATGTTCGGCAAGCTCAAGCTTGTTTCACGGCATATGCTAACAGCAAAGCAAGAGCCGGACCCTCAGCCAACGTTACACACTCGCCTTTCTCTCCTAGAAAAAATCAATCATTGAAAAAGAAAAGCTCCACGAAACTGAAAAGGCAGGATTTTTATTTTTCATGTAAGATAAACAAAAGTATGGTTAGTTCGACAACCAAAACCTTCAACATTTACCGACAAAAACCACACCCTTACATCTCCGACCTTACCGATAGAATAAGAGTGAATATCAGCGAGATATGTGGAGAATGTAAAAACACGGGAAAAAACGAAGAGCTTGTGGATCGATTCAAACATATGACGCACGACTTCAGGAATGAAGCTTACAAGCTCGGAAAGGATTTCCTTTCTCCTTGGGTGGAAGAGTCGAAAGGAATGCTCGAAGATCACATCATGTATTGTAAAGAAAAGCTGAGATACTTGGAGGATGGACAAAGAGTAGAGCTGGAGAGAGACCTCAGACAAGCAGAAATATGCCGTGAGATTGCCGAGGATCTGAAGGGGATACGTGGCGCATGCAGAAACAAGCTGTGTAAAATAGTGGACGAATACCTCAAAAAGTTTGAGAGGATGTGATAACATTTTCTTTCTGCGTTCAGCCCGTAGGTCGCTCATCATTCCTGCAGGCACGCAGGTCAGAAGTGCTAGCGCTCATCACTCGTTTGCCTGGGCCCGGTTCAGCCAGTAACTTATCTTGTTTTTTGCTGATTTTTAAAATTAAAAGCTTGGCATACAAACCACTTATCATGAAAGGGGAGGTTGTGGAGGTGCGGGAAGGCCTTGTCAAACTGGAAGTGCCAGCAGGGAAGGTGAGCAAAAGCGATGAGGTGTTCTACAATCCGCGCATGCTCGTGTGCAGGGATTTGAGCGTTTTATCGGCTCTGAGCTTTTTTGAAAGGCACAACATGAAGAACGCTGTTGTGCTGGATGCCTTTGCCGCATCAGGCATAAGGGGGATACGCTATCTCCTTGAGTGTGAGGATCATGTATCCAAAGTGGTTTTCAACGACCTGAATCCCAAAGCTCTGGAATGGATAAAGCACAACCTCAAGCTCAACGGAATTGACAAAAGCAAGGTTGAGCTGATGCGGGAAGACGCGAGGGTGGCAATGATAAAGCTGCGCAATGCTTGTGCTCTTGTGGACATAGATCCGTTCGGCTCTCCTTCCAAATACATCGACTGCAGCGCAGAATCCCTCACCAAGATTTCCATGCTTGGTGTTACCGCCACAGACACCGCTCCGCTCTGCGGCACGTATCCTATTGCATGTTATAGGAAATATCTTGCAAAATCTTACAGGTACGATGGTATGTATGAAGCAGGTCTTAGAATACTGTCGGGATTTATCATAAGAAGCTTTGCAAAGCACGAAAAAGCTTTCAAACCTGTCCTCTGCTTTGGTATGGAGCATTTCTTTAGGGTACAGGGGGAGGTTGAAAGGAAACTGAAGATTGTGGACGACCTCCTCTTAAATCATATCGGATACATTGCTTACTGCGAGAAATGCGGACATCGAGAGATTGTGGATGAAAAGCATGACATTTGTGAAGTCTGCAAGAATGAGAAAATAAAAACACTCGGACCCTTGTGGACGGGAGAGCTTATCGATGATAAACTATGCAATGATATGCTGAAAATTGCGGAAAAAGAGGAGGATTGGATAAATGAGAAGAGTATAAAACTCCTGAGCGTGATGGCTGAGGAATCGAAGGTGAGAGGTGGGCTGGTTTACGATACACACTTCATCTGCAAGAAGTGGAAGATCAAGCACGTTCCCCCACTTGAACGCGTTATTGAAGAGTTAAAGGCACACGGATATCGGGCATCGAGAACCCATCTGAATGCAACAGCCATCAAAACTGACGCGAGAATCGATGAGATAGCGGAGCTGATGAGAAACATCGAGGTGCTTTGAAGAAGGAAATAAAAAGGGAAAAGAGGGTAGATTTTTACTCCAGCACGATCTTCTTCTTTTCTCCTTCCGTTTTTTCATTTTTCTCTTCACTCTCTTTTTCCTCTGCCGCCTCTTCTTCCTCCTTTGGCTTCACACCTTCCTGAGCTTTTCTTTCCACTTCCTCCTCTATGCCCAGCTTCTCCACCAGATCCTTGTACCTGTTTCTTATGGTCACCTCTGTAACGCCAACTATGTCAGCTATGTCGCGCTGAGTTCTCTTCTCGCCTTCAAGCACAGCTGCTATGTATAGAGCTGCGGCAGCTATACCAGTTGGACCCTTTCCGGAAACTATATCCTCATCCAGAGCTTTTTCCAGAATCTCCCTTGCTTTTGCCTGCACCCTTCCGCTCAAACCAAGGAGTGAAGCGAATCTGGGTATGTAATCTTCCGGCTTGGCAGGCAGTATCTTTATGCCGAGCTCTCTGGCTATGTATCTGTAAGCCCTGCCTATCTCTCTCTTCTCTATACCTGAAGCAGCACTCAGCTCAGAAAGAGTTCTTGGTGTGCCCTTCTCTCTGGCAACAGCATAGATGAGAGCTGTAATTATGCTCTCCATGCTTCTGCCTCTCACCAATCCCATATCAACAGCTTTCTCGTAAAGTCTTGCCACCTCCTCATGCACGGATTTTGGCAATCCGAGATAGCTTATCTGCCTCGCGAGCTCCGAAAGAGAGTAAGAGAGGTTTCTGTCCTTAGATTTTGTGAGCCTCTTATTCCATTTAATCATTCTGTAGTATTGCGCTCTCTTTCTTGCAGGCACCTTGTAAAGTTCAGCAGAGCTTATACCAATTTCGGTGCTTATACCCTTATCATGCTTGGTGAATGTTATGGGGGCTCCGGTTCTGGTCCTTGAGGCCTGCTGCTCAGAATCAAAAGCCCTCCATTCGGGGCTGGTGTCTATGTACTCATCTTCCAGCACGTATCCGCACTTCTTACAAACAAGTTCTCCTCTGCTCTCATCCTCTATGAACTCCTCCCCGCCACATTCGGGACACTTGAGTTTTTCGACCACGAGCACCACCCGGGAAAAAGTTTATAAATCTTTCGCGATTTTTAAACATCCTGAACAAAAATTTAAAAAGTTTTCTGTCGTCTTTTGTCGAATCTTTTTCTGATTATTGGTTTTGATTACTACCATGAGATAGTAATTTAAATCTTTGCATTAAATTATTGTGGATAATCGTCGAGGGTGTAGTGGATGAGCGAGTACAGGGTGAACTGGAGGGGAGTTTACTCTCCTGATCAGGTTCTTGATCCCAGAGAGTTGGAGAACAGAGCCATTGTTAACGAAGTGGTGAAAGCGTTTGGCGATCTGGAAAATGCTCTTGAAAAATTACCTTCATGGCTCGGGCCTTTTCTCAAAAGATTCTACGGTGGACCCGGTAAAGACATAGCTGATCTGGCAAACCCGGACAAACGCCCGGGCGGGATAATACCCGACTCGATAGGTGGCAAACCGAAGCCGCTGGATGGTGGTGGAAAAAGGGGCGTGGCTGCCGCTCTTGCTACCCTGTTGCTCGGTGTGGGAGGGTATCTAACATGGGAGAAATACAACGAAGATAAGCAGAAACCGCCCGTCATCAAGCAGGCAGTGTATGGCAAGGAAAGTGGAGATCTTGTTGTGAAAGCAGAGGATGATGCTGACTTTTTTGCGGATAGGATAGTTAATATGAGGGTGGAAGTTTACGATGCTAATGGCAATCTGATTGAAAAAATCCCGCTTGAGCCGATGGACGGGGCGTATGATTCATCACACGAGATTGGGCATGCAAATCTGAAGAATGTGGTTGAAAAGCTCGAGAAGATGGGTGTGGATCATTACAAGCTTGTGGTTTGTGCTGAGGATGAAGCTGGGCATGTGGGCGAGAAAGTTGTTGGCACCTATGAAGTTATAAAGGAAAAGTATAAGGTTGGGCATGAGGATGTGGAGGTCTCTGTGGCGTATAATCCTCTCAAGCAGGAAGTTAACATCACGAGCGAGATTCTGGGCATGGCTAAAGAAGTGAAGATATCCATAACCGACGGAAAGAATGTTATTTACGAGACAACTGTGCCAAAAGAGGAGCTTGATGTTCAGGAGAACAAGACCATTTTCTCGGTTCCATTGGATATTGTGAATGCTATTGTAGGAGAGGAGTTCCCAAAAAATGGGACGAAGAGTGTAGATGAGATATACAAAGAAATAACAGAGAAACTCAAGCCGGGTGAAAGTTACTGGCTGAAAGTCTCAGCGGTTGTGGACGGAAAGGAAAAGGAGGGTGTGGCTCTCTTCACTCCTGAAGAAGTGAAAGTTGTTGCACTGAACTTTAGCTTGGAAAAGGATGGTTCTACGGTGTACAAATCAGTTAAAATAAACAGCATGTTCGGAGCAGAAGTTAATGGTAATGTTGCTGTGGTGGCAGGCAATGAGAGCTCGATTGAAAAGTTTGCTGCTGAGAAAGTCAAGGAGAAGCTTGAGAAAAGCAAGAATGCAATATCCCTTGGCAATGACACCTATCTCGTGCCTACAAGTGACATATATCCTGTTGATGTTGTTATGCACAACACCACAACCAAAGAGAAAATAGAAACAACAGCAATGTCTCTTCAGGATCTTTATAAGATTGTGCTTGAAGCCAAGAACATGGCGAGAGTAAACGAGAGCAAGCTTCCGTACTACTCCATTGCCGAAGGGAAGGTCAAGCTCAAAAAGGGGGATGGAAAGGAAGCCGAAGCGAAGATTTTTGTGCTGAATTATGGAAAGAGTGAGGAGGATGCTGCCACGAAGCTGGTGGACTCAGGTAAAAGCAAAAAGAGGCTCTATCTAGACGATTGGACTGCGCTGCTGATGAGAAATGGTGAAGCTGGCCAGCAGACCAACCTCACAGCGCTGAAAGAGATCAGCATATCTGATATAGTGTGGAAAGAAGTCAAAAGCGGGAATGTGACTGAGTGTCTTGAGCAGAGCACAACGCTGAAAGCTGATGTTAAGGCTGGCAAACTCAGGCTGGCGGAAATTCCGGGCAAGATCAAGCAGTACATCTGCAGCTTGGCAAACTGGCTGCCGGGAGGAAAGGCCAATGAGACGGGAAGTTATGGTGTGGTTGTGGACTTGAGTGTGGATGAGGAAGGAGGAGCGGAAGCGGAGGAATTGAACAAGACTCCTTCCGAACCCGAAAAATACTTCCTTGATTTCATGGTCAACGCGTCCCGCAACGGAGAAAGTGTTGGGATATACGCAATAAAAGGTGCCAATACCATCGTTGCCATTTCAACCGATCCAAACTTTATCGATGAAGCCACGGTCAGAGAAAGGTGCTCTAGGTTGTATGCGGGAGACAGACAGGCCATATTGGATGTTTCATGTGGAGGCGGAGGTGGTGGAGGAACAAAACCGCCTTCAGGCGGAGGTTTTGGCGGAGGTGGCTCCGATCACGGAGGAGGTAACTTGTTAGGGTGAGGTATGATGCGAAAGTTGTTCACGATTTTGGCGTGGGTGGTAGCACTCATTCTTATTTTACCGGCTTCAGCTATAGCTAAAGATTATTTCGAGGTGTGGAAGGTAGTTACGGACGATGGTGGCAGCACGCAGGTAAAGCTTCTCGGTTGGGAGTGTGCTGATGCGACATGTTCGTCCATGAACTTTAACAATCCTGTGCTTTTTTACAAGGGAGAAGCATGGAATGCATGCGTGCTCAAATATTATTACGACAAGGACTTGCTAGAGAGTTGTCTGTCATCATATAAAGTAAGTATTGTGAACACGAATGAGCCAATAGTAGTGCGCTATCAGAACGTTCCTAATGTTAAAAGCAAGAAATATGCAACTTACTACTTCGGAAAGGATTACATAGGCTACGCTGATGTAGCACGCCCTTACTGTGAATCATCATATCAACATTTCGCATGTGGAGATCCTACAAACAACAATCCTTCAAATCCCTACATAGCAACCCTCATCAAAAAAGATGGAGGTATAGCTGAAATTCAGAAGCTGGAAGTGACCAACATAAACGATGTGAATCTTCCGCTTGAGATTGGCGTGCCCGCCAGCATTTCAAACGAGGTGTGCAGTGCCTTCAAGAAAACGAACATAGTGGGCTACTATCCTCCAGAAGATGGAGTGTACATAGATTACAGTGTGGATACACAGCTTGTGCTCGAGGTGAGAGATGCTAGCGGAAACCTTGTTTATACGGACTCGTTACAGACAAGCGTGCCCGCTGATGAATGCGCCTTCCAGGACAAGTTCACGTGGACGCCCGATGCCACAGGCAAGTACACAATCAAGGTTATATCCAAAATAGTGGACAGCCAGATAAGAAATCCCGTGGATGATTATGAGAGCACCACAACTTATGTGAGGGATCCTTCATCATCTTACTGTTACACCAGAATACAGAATCTGGCTGTGACGGATGAGCATGGAGATTATGAGATAGTGGAAGGTGAAGCGATAAAGGTCGCTTTTAATTATTTGAGTGCTCTCTACATAGATGAAAGCACGGTGATACCGGTTGACACCAAGCTCACCATAACTCTGGTGGACTCTTCCACAGGCTCAGCTGCTTACTCCACCACGTTCACCTCAAGCGCTCCTCAAACTCTCACCTACAAGAGCTATGAAGATGTGATCGGAGCATATCCACCAGCTTCCTACACGCTGAGAGTGGAAGGTGTGGCTTCAAGCAGCATGTGCGATGGGTTGAGCAATGAGGTGGAGGTGCAGGAAGCGAATGTTAACGTGCTGAAAAAAACTCACACGGTAACATTCACCGTTTATGATGATGAAACGAAATCCCCTCTTGAAAATGCGCAGATCAGATTGTGGGATGACGTTGGAAACTATGACAAAACTCTCTATACGGGCTCGGATGGAAAAGCAACATTCACCTCCGTGCCGGAAGGAGAGTATCATTACGAAGCTTCAAAATCCGGATACCACACTGAATCGGATGTGCTCAGCGTTAATACTGACATCACAAAGGTAATATACCTCAGAAAGGTGAACATCCCGCCGGTTGTTGATTTCTCATCCATAGACCAGCCTGTAAGTGTAGATGTTGGAACCGCATATACCATAAACTTGAAGAATTACATTTATGATCCCGACGATGCTTTCGACAGTTTGAGCATACAAGCAACACCTTCCAAAAGCTTTGTCACCGTGACCATAAACAACGGGGCGGCAACCATAACCGCATCGCAGGAAGGCAGTGCTACAGTCACATTCACAGCCACGGATCCTGATGGTGCAAGCGCGTCAGATTCGATAAGCTTCACATTCGTGCAGAATGATCCGCCTGTTATAGTTGACAAAACTGCCGGGAGCGACTACTCTATCTATGTTGGAGAGAGCATGGCATTTTTCGTAAAAGCCACGGATCCCGATGGAGACCCGTTGACGTTCATCTGGAGGGTTGATGGAGCGGAATCCAAGCGCGAGACACTCTCAAGCACAGCCACATCATCCTTCCTGTTTGAGGGAAGCTCAGCCGGCCTTTACACCATCGAGGTTAAGGTCACAGACGGTAAATCATCCGTCTCAGCAAGCTGGAAGGTTACTGTGCTTGAGAAGCCAAAAAACACAGCCCCCGTAGCCATTATCCTCACCAACGGAGAGGATGTAAACAGCGTAACGGTTGAGCCGGGAACAACCCTCACCTTTGATGGCTCACCAAGCTACGATCCGGACGGAGATCCGATAACCTATCGCTGGGACACGGACGGTGATGGTGTTGCTGATTCGACAGCACAGAGCATACAGCTCACATTCAGCGAGGAGGGAAGCTACACGATAGAACTGGTTGTTGCTGATGATAAGGGTCTGGAAGGAAAAGACACGGTGGTGGTGAATATCGTTGTTACTGACACCACTCCTCCCACCACAACCATCTCTCCAAACGGACACAGCTGGACGAATGAAGATGTGGGCTTTACCCTCACTTGTGTTGACGATTATTCGGGGTGTAGCGCCACATACTACACTATTATCAACAACGACCAGACGTGTCCATCAAGTGGATATACTAGTGGACAGAGCGGCACGGTAACGTGTGCTGACGGAAGTGTTTGCATCAAGAAGGTTTGCTTCTACTCCGTTGATAACGAAGGAAACAAGGAAAGCGTTAAGGAGAGCAACCCATTTTACATCGACAAGAAAGCGCCAACCGGAAGTGTGACTCACTCCCCCCAGAACCCAACAGATGAGGATGCTGTGACCATTTCCACAACAGCCAGCGATGATGGCTCGGGCATAGACAAAATCGAGATTTATGTTGATGGTAATCTCGCAACCACATGCACCTCCACAACTTCATGCTCCTACAATGCAGGAAGCTTTCCAGCAGGCACAACCATAACCTACTACGCCAAGATCTACGACAAAGCTGGCAACACTTTCACCACCCCCGAGGGAAGCTTCACCGTTAGAGAGTCAGAAGGAGAGGACACAACACCTCCCACCACAACCATCTCTCCAAACGGCCACGACTGGACCAATCAGAATGTTAGCTTCACCCTTACATGCAATGACGACAAAAGCGGATGCCAGAATACTTATTACAAGGTTGTGGATAATACAGCTGAATGCGGAACAACCGGCTATACTTCTGGACAGAGCGGAACAGTAACATGTTCAACAGGAAACGTCTGCATCAAGAAGGTTTGTTATTACAGTGTTGATGTTGCAGGCAACACAGAAAGCATAAAGGAAAGTAACCCATTCTATATCGACAAGGCAATACCTTCGGGCAGCATAACACATTCTCCACAAAACCCAACGGATGTTGACGAGGTCAGCTTTACTGCTCAGGCTTCCGATGAGGGGTCTGGAATAGAGAAAATAGAGATCTATGTGAATGGAACGCTGGAGAAGACATGTGATGATGTTGCGGATTGCAGTTATACTAGCGGACCTTATTCTGCAGGCACAACCATAACCTACTACGCCAAGATCTACGACAAAGCTGGCAACACTTTCACCACCCCCGAGGGAAGCTTCACCGTTAGAGAGTCAGAAGGAGAGGACACAACACCTCCTACAACAACCATTACGCTAAATCCACCAGCTCCGAACGGCAACAATGGATGGTACACAACAAGCGTGAGCTTCAATCTCACCTGTACTGATGACAGTAGCGGATGTAACGCAACATACTTTTGCGTTGACACAATCAACACCTGCAATCCAGAAAACGTTTTCCAGCAGGAACAGCTGATAAATGAAAGCAACGTGTGGTATGTGCGCTTCTACTCAGTTGATAATGCTGGAAATGTCGAGGAAATCAAGAGTGTGGAGATAAAGATTGATATGGAATCTCCGCTGTTCGAAGCGATTCAGCACAGCCCACAGGAGCCGGAGGAGGGTGAGCAGCTGACAATCTCGGCTAACGCAACAGATAATCTCAGTGGGGTGGAAAGAATAGAACTTTACGTTAACGACGCGCTTAAATCAACCTGCAACAGCTCGAGCTGCACCTTCACCATCACCACTCCATCCACATTAGTTTATTATCTGGTGGCTTATGATAACGCAGGCAACAGCTTTACCTCCGAAAGGATAGAAGTAAATGTTATCAAGAAGCCGTCAGGAGGCGGTGGAGGTGGCGGAGGCGGAACGTATTATGTAGCACCACCCACTATTAAAGAAGAAACTCCGGAAGTGGAAAACGTTGTGATTGATGATTTCATCCAGCTTCCCTACGTGGTAAATGTGGAAGCCACACCAAATGCAGAGATGGATGTTTATGTAGATGGCAATATCTACACAACAATCACAACGGATAAGAACGGCTTTGCCACTTTTACTCTGGTAGGGCTGGAACCAGGTCAGCACTTGCTTGAAATAAAGCACGAGGGGAAGACGCTCTATAGCAAAGTGTTTGTGGTTGAAGGCTTACCATCTTCCATCACAATCCACAACCTGAAGGATGGAGAGCTCGTACTGTACTACATGGAGGAGAACGAGGTGATGGTGAGCTTTGCGGAGGGCGGTAATTACACGATTAGTATAACTGGCCCCGAATGGATGAGCATCGAGGATAGCTTTACTCTTGGTGATGGCGAAACATACTCTTTTGTCGTGGTGCCAGAGGAGGAAGGAACCTTTACCACAAGATGGAAGTTGTTCAGGGATGGGGTGCCTTACGCAAGCTTCACCATTGATGTTAAAGTGGTGAGTTCACCCTCAACGATAGTGGAGGAACTCCTGAGTAAAGAGAAACTGCCACCTTCTGGAATAACGGGATTGGCATGGCTCAAGAGCACAAGAGGTGCACTGCTCTTCCTGTTGCTTGCAGCCCTTCTGCTGTTCTTCCTGCTGGCAAAGAGGAGGAAAAAAGAGGGAGAAGATACGGGATGAACCCAAAAGCATATATGCACCCTTGAAGAAGTAATTTCTTGATGCAGAGGATTATTTCAAAACTTGCACAGCTGCTGGAGAAGGGCTTGAAAAAAGAAGCATCGTCCATTCTCACCCACATGAGCCCTGCTGAAATAGTGCACATTCTGAGAAGGATTAAAAGGGAGAAATGGCACCAATTGTTTGAAATGATTGATGCTGAAAAAAAGAGGGACGTTCTTCTGCTCATGACAGAGGAGGAGCGAGAGCATGCTCTTTCCTCCCTTTCCGATAGCGAAATAGCATCCATACTTGAGGAACTTGCATCAGATGACGCGTGTAGGATTCTCCGCGCTATTAAAGATGAGAGAAGGGTGGATGCTGTGCTCTCCTACCTCCCTCAAAGAAAGAGGCAGAGCATACTCAGACAGCTTCGCTATTCCAAGGAAGTTGCAGGAGGAATAATGCAAAGGGAAATCATAACAGCACATCCTGATGAGAGGGTCGGAAAAGTGGTGAAGAAACTGAAGAAAGCAGGGAAGTCAACGTACACCAAGGAAGTTTATGTGGTGGATGAGGATGGAAAGCTTGTGGGCAGGGTGAAGTTGGAGAAGCTTATCACAGCACAACTCAATTCCAAAATAAAGAGTATTATGAAAAAACCGAAAGTCAAGGTTGGCATCACCACCGACAGGGAGGAGGTGGCGAACCTCTTCAAAAAGCACAAATGCATGTCCATCCCGGTGATTGAAAATGGAAAACTTGTGGGCGTAATAACTATCGATGAAGCGCTGAAGATAATGGAAGAGGAGCATGCAGAGGATATATTCAAGATGTTCTCGCTTGAGAAGGAGGAGCGCGTTTTCGATCCCGTGCGCAAGTCCATAAGGAACAGAATGCCGTGGCTCATCATAAACCTCTTCACGGCATTTCTCGCTGCAAGCGTTGTGAATGTTTTTGAGGATGTTATCAAGACCTTCGTGCTGTTCGCTGTTTTCATGCCTGTTGTTGCTGGAGAGGGAGGTAATGCTACTACCCAAACCATGGCGATAGTGGTTAGATCCCTCGCTCTTAGAGAGATAAGCACAGCAGATTTTTTCAGGGTCGTGAAGAAGGAGCTTGCGGTAGCCCTGGTTAATGGAATGGTGGTAGGAGTTGTGGGTGCGGCCTTTGCATTCCTCTGGAAAGGAAGTATGCTCATAGCGCTGGCTTTGCTTCTGGCCATGCTTGTGAACATGGTGGTTGCTGCTCTGGCTGGAGCGACCATCCCGCTCCTGCTCGAAAAGTTAGGGAGTGATCCTGCTTCATCCTCCACAGTTATCTTGACGACATTCACCGATATCTTTGGATTTCTGAGCTTTCTGGGCATAGGAGCTATATTTCTAAAGATGTTTGGAGTAGTTTAAGCAGTACCTCCATTTTCTCATCTCTGTTTTCTGGAGTAAGCGCGCATTTCCATGTTGCACGCTCCAAGAAATTTCTGACAACCTGGTAATTCTTGGCACGGAAGTGGTGCGTAATAATCCAGCGTTTCATTTCTGCAACTCTTTTCATGAGCTCCACGAACTTCCTGCTGAAGAACTCCATCGGACCGAGCTCATCCACCACCACAACTTCAGCGCTGTCAATCCTTTTCTCCAGACCCGTAAGATAACTCTCAAATTCCTTCACCATTACGCCATAACTTCCGAGCTTTCTCTCGGCATCCTTCCCTTTTCTCGCCAGCGCAAATCTTTCCTGAGATTCAACGTCCACAACATCAAACCCAACACGTCTCCCGCTCTCATCCCTGATCTCCTCAGTGTAAAAGCCAACCACTCTTGCGCCATGCTCCTTCAAAAGCTCCACCGCAAGCTTAACCATCGTGCTCTTTCCAACCCCCGGCCTGCCGGTTATCACGATCCTGAACTCCTTCAGAGTTCCCACCCCTTTTTGAGGAATTCTGTGAAGCCATCGGCGAGCTGAACCCTGTCGTTGATCACGACGTACCCGTAAGGAAGGTGAACCACCCGCTTAAACCCCCGGCTTTCCTCCAGCACGATGTCCATGCCTTCCCTCACCTCTATTTCATCCAGCTTCCTCCCCTCGGCCACCAGCTTTGCAATTATCGCTGCCTGATCTATGGGGAAATGAACCCTGCCGAGGTTTCGCACCACGACATTCCTCAAGCAGGACAAAGCTTGCGCGGTCACCATCTTCCTTGTTCTGCCATCAAATTCCACATCTCCGCATATCCCTCCTATCACAACAAAGCTCGCATCCTTCAAATCTTCGGGCTCAAGCACCTTTTCCCCAAAAGGGTCGAGCACCACAATCTTGTCACTCTCTTCCACAACTTCATAGAATCTCTCCCTCATCACCTCACCCAGCTGCCCGAGCTTTTCCGCATCTTCACCGCTCTTCACATTCGTGAAAATTAGATCAGGATACCACCACTTCGAAGCATGCCTGTACTCCAGCAATAGCCATTCCGTGAGCTTGGGCTCGAGGTGCTCCACAATCAGCTTGAGTTTTGGTTTCAAGCTTCACCACCCTTCAGCTCCTTCACGTCTTCCTTGAGAGAGCACAGCTCACATGTGCTGCAAGAAAGAGAACAATCAACATCCACATAACACTTTCAAGCGGGAGCTTGACAGCTGTGAGCGCGCTGTTCAGCAGGTAGTTACTATAGTTTATGGGCATGAGCATGACGAACTTGTACACTTTTGGTGAGAGAAGATCAAGGGGATAAAAGAGGTGAGTCATGAAGGTCATGGGAAGCGCAAGTAAAAGCGTTGCGAGCACAGCTTCCCCACTCTCCTTCACCACATTGCCTATGATAACGCCAATAAGAGCGTATATAAATGATATGAATGCTATCGCAGCAATCATATTTGTGAAGGAGGCGAGGTTCCACAACGGAAGGGAAGCACCGGCAAGCAAGAACACAGCTAAAAGCACCACCAGCTGAAGCGCTGAGAAAAGGAAAAACACGAGCATCTTGCTTAAAAGGTAGAGCGCGTAAGGTATGGATGCATTTCTCATCCTGCTGAAAAAGCCATTGTTTCTTTCAAACACCACGGTAAGAGCTGAGAGCATAACTACTGTGAAGAAGAGCAGGATGGAAAGGAGGTAAATGAACACGGAGCCCTTCAAATCGATTTCGGGGTGGAGATAATGAACCTCAACCTCCGCAGGTGTGACGAAAAACTCCAGGTCCACATTTTCAACACTTTCAACCTTCCTCTTCATAGTTTCAAGCAACAGCACGATTGCAGGATAATTGCGAGCCGCACTTTCCACCAGCTCCATCGCATCTTTTACCAGCTCGATTCTGGTGGATAGCTCGGTCCTTGCCTCCTGCCTTAGTTGATAAGCTGAGCTTTCAACGATTTCCTCGCTCACCATTTCGGCAAGTCGTGCCATAACGGGTTTGGTGTTATCCACCATAAGGACCAGCTTGCTTTTCCTGTATGAGCTGACGTTCTCAAAAAAGCCGCGTGGTACTGCTATGCCAACATGAATCTCACCACTTTTTATCATCTCTTCCAGCACCGCAGAACAACTCTCATTCTCTCCGTGCACAACCCTTATCTCACCAACATTTTCAGCATTGTGAAATAGCATGGAGATGTCTTGCTTTTCATCCTCGGCACATACACCAATTCTCAAGTTGCTTACATTATACTTGGTGGAAGCGACAAACACAACTCCCAGAATAAGAGGGAGGAGTGCTGCAACAGCAAGATAGCTTTTACCCTGCAGAAGCAGTTTCCAGTCCTTCTTCACGAGGCCGGCTATCTTGTAGTGGAGCATCACGAACCCACCTTCAGGAATATTTCATCCAGCGTCGGCACTCTCGCCTCAACAATCTCAAACTCCACGCCCGCTTTTCTCAGCACCGATTCAACTTTCTTCCTCTCATTTTCATCCTTCATCATCACTGCAAATCGTGAGGAATCGTAAACAACCAGAACCATGTCGTTTTTCTCACAAATTTTCTGGAGCTCACCCACAAACTTTCCAATACTTCCTTTAACCACGATTTCCAGCCACAGACCCGCGCGCAACTTCTCTCTGATGAAGGAAGGTTTGCCCTTCACAAGCACCCTGCCCTGCTTGAGAATCACAATCTCATCGCAGAATTTCTCAGCTTCATTCAGGTTGTGGGTAGTAAGCACTATCGCCTTGCCTTTCTTCTTCATCTTGAGCAAAAATTTCCACAGCAAGATTCTGTTGTTGAAGTCAAGCCCGGTAAACGGTTCATCAGCAAGGATGATTGTAGGGTCATGCAAGACAGAGCACATGACGTTGGCTCTCACCCTCTGCCCTCCGGACATGTTTTTTATCCTCCTATCCATCAAATCTCGCATGTTCAGCATGCTTGCCAGCTTAATCCCTCTTTTTTCCGCTTCCTTTCCACTCAACCCATACAAGTTTCCAAAAATCCTCACATTCTCGCGCAGTGTTAAGTTTGGAAGGAGCGCCAGCTCCTGCGGAACATAACCGATGGGAAGCGGGAAGAGAAAGCGCCTTTTTTTCTTCACCACACCTTTTCTCTTTTTCAGTTCTCCGGTAAGTATTTTCAGCAGGGTGCTCTTGCCAGAACCGCTCGGCCCTATGAGAGCAAGAATTGTACCTGCTTTCACACTCAAATCAATGCCCTTCAGCACGTCTTTATCTCTGTATCCATACCTCAGTTTCCGAGTTTCCAGCACGATTCTCCTCTTCTTTTTCCGAAAGAACATGCATTTCTGTTGGGAGGAAAGATTTTTTAATGGCTCACTCATACCTCAAAGCCTCAACGGGGTCAAGCTCTGCAGCGTTTTTGGCGGGGATGAACCCCGCTATTGCTCCCACGAAGAAGGAGAAGAGCAGAGCCCCACCTATCAAAAAGGGATTGTAGGATGCTTTTATCAGCTCAAAGCCATAATAGGCTGCTGCGCCAATTTCCACTACCTTGGCCAAGAAAAGTCCGGCTATCACACCAATCACCCCACCAAGTAACCCCAGCAGCCCGGATTCGAATAAAAAGATGAGCAGGATATCCCGTTTCCTTGCCCCTACAGCTTTCATTATACCTATGTCTTTCGTTCTCTCCAGTGTTGAAGTATACATGGTATTCATTATACCCACTCCTCCAACAAGGAGGGAAATGGCTGCTATACCCACAAGAACCGCCTGCACTATTGCAAGGACTCTACCCACAATTTCCAGCAGCTCTTTGGCGGTTGACACCTGAAACGTTTCATGACCTTCCTTTTCATTTCTCTTATCGCGCAACTCTTCTCTTATTCTCTCAGCAACCTCATCCACATCATACCCATCCATAACCTTTATGTATATCAGGCTGAGCCTGTCCTCCATCCCGTACATCTCCCTCATCGTGTCAAGCGGAATGATTATACTTCTGTCATCCTGCCTGTTACCGACTTTTTCGATGAAGCCCACAACACGGAACTCGTGTCCTCTTATCACAATCTTGTCGTATATCTCGAGCTTCGGCACACCAAAGCCGGAATAAAAATCATAACCCATAATAGCTCTATACTTATCACCCTTCTCAAGATTCCTCCCCGCTATTATTTTCCATTTGGTCTCGCCTATCAGCAAATCTATGTTTTCTGGATCCACCCCTGTCACAAATGTGTCGACACGCTCCCCATCAATGAACACGGCATCCGGCATGAGAGCCCATCTGCTCACCCTTTCCACGCCATTTATGGATTCTATGAGTTTCGCATCTTTATCAGTTAGAGGTGTGGGTGATATAAGCGATGCCATAGGTGTTGCCGCTCCACCAGAAAGAGCAATTACAGTTATGACATCAGAACCCATCCTTTCAAACTGACCTAATATGGCTTCCTCCATACCTTTTCCCAGGGAAATGAGGGCGACAACGGCAGTTATGCCTATGAAGATCCCTATGATTGTGAGAAAACTCCTCTTTCTTCTGGTGAAAAGGTTCCTGAGAGCTATCGTGAAAAGCGTTCTCAGCATGCTATCCACTTTGTTATCATCACTTTCTCTTCTTTTTAGTTAGCCAGCCCTTCCTCCATGCAAAGTAGAGCACGAGGAGAAAGATGACTAGATATATGTACTTGGAGTGGGTTTCATTGGTGGCACCATACTTCACAAGCTCTTCCATGGAATAGGTTTTGACAACTACATTCCTATCTTCCACATATTTTGAGCCCATAACGTCCATGTATTCTAGATGGATAGGCACCACCATGTTCTTATGGGCATTAGGATAGACATAGGAATTTACCACAAACGTCTCCTTATCGTCACTTTCCACACTGCCGATATACTTTTCGCTCTCTCCGAGAACCACGAAATCCTCAGAGTTTCCAACCCTCACCTCAACGAACTCCGCATCAACTGTGCCAGTGTTTATGACGGATACGCGCAAATCGTTTATCCTGCCTCTCACAACATAATCGTTTGAGCTTTCAACCACCACCTTGAGCTGAGGTTTTCCATTAACCACCACCCCCACATTCTCGTTCTGTGTGTAAATCGTGCCTGCTTCATCATAATATGATATGGAAAGCGGGAGCACATACACCCCTGCTTTTGTTCCCGAATCGATTGCAAGGGAGAAAACCAATTCCTTCTCCTCAAGCGGAGCCATAACATCAATGACCTTTGTTGAAGCACCCAAAGGCACTATCCTAGCATTTTCCTCCACAAGGGGAGAGAGAGTAAGCCTAACATTTTTCAGGTATGCTGACGCGCCATTCTTTACTTTCAAAACGAGCTCCGACGTGGTGCCGGGATAAGGCGTGCCATTCACCTTAACCTCCTCGATGGAGATGAAGGACTGGTAGGGCTGTACCTCCACATCCAACTCTTTAACCACCCAGACATCGGAGGAAGTGTCAGAAGTGTACTTAACCTTCAGCTTGTTCGCTCCCGCTACAGCATTCCTGTCAACAGCCAGCCGGAACATCTTAACCGCGCTTTCCCCCGGACTGAGCCTACCAACATGCCATGTGTATTCATAACCTTCAAGCTTCGAGAAGGGAAACGCTTCCAATACCTCAAGCTCAGCATCAGGAGCAGCCGCCATTCCAACATTTTTCACACTTATCCACACATCAACGTAGTTGCCGGGCACAGCGGGATATGGCTCGTATTTGGTCACGCTAACTTCAAGAGCAACGCTGCTCTGCGCCGCTGAGCATGGAACAAAAGCCAACACCATTCCCATAAACGCCAAAATTAAAAGCACATTTCTCATCTTTCACACCTCCTCAACTATCTTACCGTCTTTTATTCTCAGCACCCTTTCAACATGTTCTTCCCATGCTTCATCGTGTGTTACCACAACTATTGTTTTGTTTTTTTCTTTATTTAACTTTTCAAAGAGCTCCATAATCTGCTCTGTGTTCTTGCTGTCAAGGTTGCCAGTGGGTTCATCCGCAAGTATCACTTCCGGATCGTTAGCCAGAGCTCTAGCTATTGCCACACGCTGCTGCTCACCACCACTCAGCTCTTTTGGCCTGTGGTTTGCACGCTTTTCCATACCAACCATTCTGAGCAGCTCGAGCGCTTTCTTCTCCGCTTCTTCCCCGACCACCCCCCTGAAAGCCATCGGCAGCATGACGTTTTCCAGAGCAGTAAGGTTAGCGATGAGATTGTACGCCTGAAACACGAAGCCGATGTACTCGCGCCTTATTTGGGAGAGAGCATCATCATCCAGCTTTGACACATCCTTTCCTTTAATCAGCACCTTCCCTTTAGTGGGTCTGTCCAGACACCCCATTATGTACATGAGCGTGCTCTTGCCCGAGCCACTCGGACCCATTATGGCAAGCATCTCTCCCCGCTTTATGGACAGGTTAACGCCTCTCAGCGCTTCAACTCTTACTCTGCTGCTGGGCTCGTAGATCTTCCAGACATTCACAAGCTGCATTGCCTGAGTGTTCATAACACATAAATTTGAATAGAAACAAATATATGGGTAATGACGGATGAGTTGCTTGAAATTTTATTGGAGAGCGAGGATGTGCTCAGACCATTTGGATTTCTGGATGTCCTGCCTTATTATGCTGTGGTTTCAACCCGGCTGGAGAATTTCCTTTCTGGAAAGGAGCTCGCATCCAAAATATGGATACCTGATGGACCGCTCATACTGAAGAGGGGCTCCAAGCTCCCGAAGTTAAGTGTGGAGGAGATGGCATCTCTCTCAAGCAATATCAATTTCTTGAGGCTGAGGGAGAAGCACCTAGGAGAGGTGAAGGAAAGGTTGAGTGAGGCAGAAGCTAAAGCTTGGAGCTACTTTCCTCCGAGGAAGCTCGCGGATTATTATTATGCCACAAACGGCGAGGGCAAGGACAAGCCGATAGAAAGGATCTTCATAGATATAGACAGGGGTAAGGGGATAGCAGCGGAAGATGCGAGGAAGGTTGCTATTGCCCTGTGGGAGGAAGTGGAAAGCGATGAAAATTTCAGGAAGCTTGTGGGTGATTTTAAACTTTTTGCGATGTGGACCGGCTCGTCCTTCCATCTCTACATCTTTCCTGAAAGGCAGCTTGACCACTCTTTCTACGACAAGTATTTGAGCTATTCCAAAACCACCCCCTCTCTCTTCAACCTTCTCAACCCGTGGGTCAGAAAGGTTCGGGAGAGAACGGGACTGCCTGTGATTGGTGGGCACGAGAAGGGACATGATCGCATAGTCGTTGATCCGAGCCAGACACCAAGCGGTAAGCTTGCAAGATGTCCCTTCTCGCTGCACATGAAGGATGCGAGGACAGTTGACGGCATTGCCCTGCCCTTAACCAGGGAGATGCTTGAAGATGAAGATATTGTGCAATATCTGCAAAATCAAACCCCTCGAAGCGTGCTGGAAAAGCTGGATGAATGGGTGAAAAATCTGCCTAAGCCAGCCAATAGTTAATCTCGCAGCCTCGTATAATCTCCCTTCCCCGGAATCACGTTTCTCACACCACCAGTTGGGTTATTAACATCTTCGAGGTAGCGGGGAATGACGTGAATGTGCACATGCCAGATGGTCTGGCCTGCTGCGCCACCAACGTTGACACCGACGTTATAGCCATCCGGTCTGTATTTCTCGTCCAGCAGAGCTTTAACCCGTTTGGTGAGGTTATAAGCATCCACAACCTCCCTTTCATCCAGCTCGAAGAAGGATGAAACGTGCCTTTTTGGCACTACCAGCATGTGACCTGCAGAAGCAGGATATTTGTCAAAGATTGCAAAGCAGTGCTCGTTTTCAACCACAATTTCATCTCTCCTCTCTTTCAGGATGGTGCAGAAGACACATTTTCCATCACAATTCTCACTCATTCACGATCACCCCCTCAAGATGTGCGTGCCCCGCATCCACAATCTTCACCTTCACGAACTTTCCATCCAGCTTAAGCTCCTTATTTTCATCCTTTATGATCACCTGCTTGTAGGCGTAGTTGTGGGCT
Source organism: archaeon (assembly GCA_029258795.1). Lineage (GTDB taxonomy): Archaea > EX4484-52 > EX4484-52 > EX4484-52 > WAPT01 > WAPT01. The sequence goes on along the minus strand of JAPDKB010000007.1, from coordinate 225,513 downwards.
ATCCAGTTCTTCTTGCTCGTGTCGTAATCCGTCACGAGCACAACGCCTTTCCACCCAACCCACTCCCTGTTTCTCTCATATGAGAGCTGTCTCATCAGCTTGGTCATAATTCTGCTTCTCTCCTTCTTCACCTGACTTGGTGGCTGAACAAGCTTGCTTGCCTCGGTTATGCCGTGGCTTGAAAAGCGCGAAACATTTATAAAATCTAGCTTGACCCTTTTCATAAGCTCAACCGTCCTACGGAAATCATCTTCCTCCTCGCCCGGATGACCCACAATGATATCAGTCCACACGGAAACGCGGGGAAAAACTCTGCGGAACGCATTCACAACATCCACAAAATCTTGTACAGTGTGTTGTCTTTTCATTATTCTCAGCACTCTGTCAGAGCCGGATTGCACAGGAACGTGTATGAACTTGTATATCTTTCTGGAGCGATAGGCCTGAATCAAATCTTTAATTATGTGCTTTGCGAAGTGAGGATTCATCATGCCCACACGGATCATGTATCTGCCTCTAACTTGAGAGGTTATCATCTTCAACAGCTCAGCCAAGTTGGTGCCTATGTCCATGCCGTAACACCCGTTATCCTGACTGGTGAGCCAGATTTCCACGCATCCCTGCTCAATGGCCTGCTTCACATCCTCCACCACATCTTCCGGAGGGTAGCTCCTTAATTTCCCTCTCGCAAATCTGGTAGCGCAGAAAGCGCAAGCTCCTAGACATCCAGAACTTATCTGCACTATGGCTATGTTCTTATTGCTTCTCACGCGCGGCATTTTGAGCTTAACGTCCTCTCCTTCCAGAAATTCAACTCTTTTGCCCTCAAGCACAGCCCTCACAGCATCCACAATCCTACTTACCGCTTCAGTGCCCACAAGAGAAGCTCTCGGATTTATTTCCTTTACCTTCTTGCCGAAAGGTTTGGATATGCAGCCGGCAACCACCACTCTCTCCGGCCTGAAGTTTTGGGTGAAGAATCTTATACGGGCAAGCATTCTGCTCATCGTCGCTTGCTTGACTATACATGTGTTGATGATGACAACATCAGCACTTTGCCAGCTATCCACGAGCTTAAAGCCAGCTTTGACTAGCAAGCCCTTCATTATCTCCGCATCGCTCCTGTTAACAGCGCATCCGTATGTTTCCACGTAAATTCTGGCTTCGCTCTTCTCCCTTTCCATGTTTCCGGAGTTTTGCGATGAAAAATTAAAATTTGATGCGAAATAACGCTCATGAAGCTCGAGGTAAGCAAGGAGGATCTTTACAGAATTCTGAAGGAAATCATAGAGAATGAGTACGTGCAGAGATGCAGAAGTTATTGCAATCTTGTGCTGCGTAGCAAAATAGAAAACAAATACGCCAACCCTGTTGGAAAGAGTGTGTTGCAGGAAAAAGGAGAGGGTTACGAGACCAAGAGTATGAGTATGGATGTTTATTTGGAAGAGATCCATGGAGAAAATGGAGGGATTGTTGAGAGAATGATGAACAGATTTCTGGAAGGTCTCTGCAACGCTGCAGAAGCTATAGCAGATGTTAATCTTGATGTTGATCCAATACAGAAGACAAGAAGAAAGAGGTACACCTGTACAATCTTCGTGAAGAAAACTCCCGAATCGAAAAATTTTGTGGTGAGTGGCGATCCCCTCAATTGCATCAGCTATGGAGAATGTATGATAGATGGCAGAGAGGGCTTAGCTGGATACAAAAATAGATTCGAATTCTGCAAAATAAGGAAAATCGTGGAGAATTACTTCAAGAATGAGGAATAACTCAGACCTTCACCTTCCTCTCCCGCTCTCCCCTTCCACGATTCCTCTCGCTATAAGATGAGCCATTCTCAAGCATTCCGGTATTGCTGCCCTTTTTATGCTCTTCTTTATCAACTCTCTCGCCTTCTTCTCATCACAGCCGTGGTGCTGAAAGTAGATCGTACCTTTCTTGTTGACCATCTTTTTAATCTCCCCGGCAACCTCCACCGCTTTAACCCTTTCCTCCCAGTCATCCAGCCGCTTCATCGCTTCAATGAACTCATGCTTGTTTGGCATCTTCCTTATTATCACTATCACAGGAATGCCTGTCATCTCATAGAGCTCCTTTATGTTCACCATGTTGAATCCAGCATAGGAAATTCCATCCAGAAAGATGGCACGTAGCTGGTCCTTGAAATGGGAGTAGTTGATCATGTCCGCAAATTTCTCTGTTGCGTCCATCCCATCAACTTTTATTCTGCAGGAGAGCACACCATCCAGATATTCCTTCCCGCGCACAACCACCCCAACAACCAAACACTCCTTGTCCTTCTTGAAGCTGAACGGAGCATCATCAATCCCTACGACCCGTATCTCACGCTTTACCTGCATGATGAAAAACATCGCTCAGAAGCTTTAAATTTGGTTGTAAGTTCGTTGATAGTCGAATTAAAGAGGGTAGGGAGAACAACAATTTAAATATGTTACTATTAAGTAGTAAAATATGGACGAGTATGTGGAGGAGCTTGCGAACTACATAGTTGAGAGGTTGCTGGCACTTGGAGAAGAAGAGGGCATGATTCCAGCAAGAACCATCCAGAACTATGTCAATGAGGTTTGTCATGGAGTGAGTCCCAAAGAGCTCTACGCAATCGTTGTGAGCAAGCTCGAAGACACGGGAAAATTCGAGCCGGTTCAGAGTGAAAAAGGAGAAGTGAGTGCTTATCGTTACATTCCTTAACATTGATGTTCAGCAACTGCTGAAACATTTAAATACTTTGCTTACTAAAATTACTAACGGGAAGAAATTTACTAAATTTCATCCGGTGGTGTGATGAGTCAGGACGCCAACAACAACTACAAGACCCTCAAGATAACGTGTGAAGCTTATGCTCAGCTCCTCCGCGTGATTTCCCATTTGCAGATCAAAAATGGAGGAAAACGTGTCACAACAAGCGAGGCCATCATCGAGATGGCTAGAGCATACCAAAAGGAAATGGAGTGAAATTTCCGTAAAATTTTTAAAAGTTAGTGTTTATGAGGTGATGGTTATGGGTAGAAAAAAGGTTATTCCGGTCAAGATTAGTGAGGAGGAAAGGAAAAGACTTATTCAGCAGTGGCTCAGGAATAAAGCTGATGCTTTCGCCAGGGGTAACTGGAAAGAGGTTGAGAGGATAAACAAGATACTGATGATGTACGGCTACAAGCCCAGCAAGAAGGAAATGGAAGCAGAGATGGAGAGCTGAACTTTTTCTTGTTTCCCTTTTTAGTATTTTTCAGCGTAATCCTTCCTTTTCCAAGAAATTTGTGTGTTAAAATGTAGATTTTACAGTAAACAAATTCATAAAAACAATCCCGTTCTAAGCATCGAGCATATGATCGGCATAAATATTCTTCTCATGGTCATGAGTTACTGCTTGGCATTTTGCGGAGCGATTCTGGCCGTGGGTGTTATGAGTTATAGAGATAGTTCTAAGGAAAAAAGAGCGAGTGAGCAGTATGGTGCGGGGGAGAAGTATTCTCTAAATGAAATTTCCGGCACTTTAACGATGGCATACGGCATACTCGATAAGCTGGCTGGAGAAGGTACCTTATCGCCTCAAGAAGCACAAGAAAGAACACGACCGCTGGCTAAATACGTCCATAGCAAATTGAACAATCCAAAGGGTGAAAACGCAGAAAATATCCAGCGTACTTATGAAGATTTGAAACGGAATGTATCTAAGGTTATGGAATACATCAAAGAAAATAGGGGGAAGAAACTGAGCGATGCTCAGATGAGAGATCTAAAAAGTTACGTGGGTCGGTTGAAATTGCAGTACAGATCGTTGGATTTGTTTTATAGGCAAGAAATTCACAGAGAACACCAACCTATCATAAAAGAAGGTCTGAATGTTGTTAAAGATGCTAAAGAAACCATGGAACAACTAAAATATAGAAAACAACAGTAATCGCTCACAGCTTGCACCACAGGTTAGATCTGAACTCGATTTTTAGCTCGTGTGAATAAAAAATGATTAAATTTTTAACATCTTCCTAATTCTCATGAAAGATTGCGTGTATCACAACAAAGATGGGAATTTTGTGGATCTCGGCAGCGAGAAAATCTGGGAGCTCGGAGATTTCAGGAGTTTTGGGCTTGCTTATGCGGAAGTTAAGGAATCGAAGCTTCATTACCACAACAGCACACAGGAAATTTACCTGGTGGTTGGTGGTGAGGGCACACTCATTCTCGATGATAGGGAATTCAAGCTGAAGGGGGGGCATGGTGGCACACATCAAGCCCGGAATAAAGCACAAAATCAAGGACGGCACACCACTCAAACTTTACGTGATAAGCATACCTCCGTGGAGCGAGGAGGATCATTTTGTGGTGGCGTGATAGATCTCAACGCTTAACCCGTTTCCCCAGCGTTTTCTCCTCCTTAGCCACTATCATCCTCGTCTTCAGCACGACGTCAGGGCTAACGGAAATGTAATCTATGCCGCAGTCCACCAGAAATCTCGCAAAATCGGGATGGGTGGATGGAGCATCTCCGCATATCCCGATCTTCTTGCCCATCTTGTGAGCTTTCTTTATCGCAATCTCCACCAGCTTTTTAACCGCTTCATTCCTCTCATCGTAGAGATAGGAGACGAGCTCCGAATCCCTGTCAAGACCGAGCGTGAGCTGTGTTAGATCGTTCGTGCCTATTGAAAAGCCGTCAAAGTATTCCAAGAACTTCTCAGCCAGAACAACGTTGGATGGAATCTCACACATCACGTAAACTTTCAGGCCATTTTCTCCGCGCTTCAACCCGTTCAGCTTGAGCTCCTGAATTACACGTTCAGCTTCATACACCGTGCGGCAGAAGGGTATCATAACGCTCACATTCTTTAGGCCGAATTCGTCGCGCACCTTCTTTATAGCTTTACACTCAAGAGCAAAAGCAAATCTGAACTTTTCGGAGTAGTAGCGCGATGCCCCCCTCCACCCCAGCATGGGGTTCTCTTCCTTCGGCTCGAAGAGATGCCCGCCAATAAGCCTTGCATACTCATTACTCTTGAAGTCGGAGAAGCGCACGATGACCTCTTTCGGATAAAATGCTGCAGCGATCATGCCTATGCCTTCAGCAAGCTTGTCCACAAAGTACTGTTTCTTATCCTCATAGCCAGCGGTCAGCTCTTCAATCTTTCTTATCGTTTCCTCATCAGCTCCCAGCTCTCTCAGCCTGTCAAATTCCAGCAATGCGTTCGGATGAATCTTGATCCAGTCGTTTATTATGAACTCCTCTCTTGCAAGCCCCACCCCATCATTCGGCAAAAAGGAATACGCAAAAGCTTTCTCCGGCTCGCCGACGTTCAGAGTTATCATCGTGCGGGTGTTCGGGATCTTATCCACATGGATGCGCCTAACTTCATATTTCAGCTTGCCCTCATACACCTTTCCTTTCTCTCCCTCTGCACAGCTCACCGTCACTTCCTGCCCGGTCTTGAGCACCTGCGTGGCTATTCCCGTACCAACCACGGCCGGAATGCCAAGCTCTCTAGCCACTATGGCCGCATGGCTGGTTCTTCCACCTCTGTTGGTCACTATGGCTGAGGCGATCTTCATTATCGGCTCCCAGTCAGGATCAGTTATGTCTGTCACAAGTATTTCTCCTTCCTGAAACTCATGCATCCTGCTTACATCCTCAATCACACGAACTCTTCCTGTGGCTATCTTCGATCCTACGGCAAGACCCTCAACAAGCACTTTCCCGCTTTCATCAAGATGATAATATTCTATCACGTTCACGTCCTTCTGCGAGTGCACGGTCTCCGGCCTTGCCTGCACTATAAATAATTCTCCTGTAATGCCATCTTTGGCCCACTCTATGTCCATCGGCTGCGCCCTGCCGAGCTTTTTAGAATAATGCTTTTCGATTATCACACCCCATCTCGCAAGCTGCAGGATCTCATCATCACTCAGACAGAATCGCTTTCTTTCCTCCTCGCTAACCTCTTCCTCTCTTGTTCCGCCACCTTCAGCATAAACCAGCTTAACCCGCTTGTCGCCGAGCTTTTTGGAAATAATTGGCCTGTAACCCTTCTCCACCGTGGGCTTGAAAACGTAGAATTGATCCGGCGTAACCTTGCCCTGCACCACATACTCCCCCAAGCCATAGCTTCCGTTTATCAGCACCACATTCCTGAAGCCTGTTTCCGTATCAAGCGTGAACATCACTCCGCTTGCACCGAGATCGCTCCTGACCATCTTCTGCACGCCTATGGAAAGCTTAACCTTGAAGTGATCGAACCCCTTATCCACCCTGTAGGAGATGGCCCTATCGGTGAAGAGCGAGGCAAAACACTTCTTGCATGCGTCAAGCAGCGCATCCACCCCAACCACATTTAGATAGGTTTCCTGCTGCCCTGCAAAGCTTGCATCCGGCAAATCTTCCGCTGTTGCCGAGCTCCTCACGGCAACATCGACAGCATCCGTGCCATACCTTTGGCTGAGCTTGAGATAAGCATCCACCACCTCCTTTTTGAGCTCTTCCGGAAATTCTGCATGAAGGAAAAGCTCCCTTATGGCCTTACCCCTTCTTGCGAGATCCTCCACATTTCTCGTGTCAAGCCCGTCCAGAAGCTCGTAGATTTTGTCCTTTATTCCTGTTCTCTCCACAAAGAAGTCGTAAGCATAAGCAGTTATCGCAAATCCGTAGGGTACGTTCACACCCTGTTTGGAGAGCTCACTATACATCTCTCCAAGAGACGCGTTTTTTCCGCCAACAAGAGGCACATCCTTGTGATTTATCTCGTCGAACCACAGAATGAATGCCTTGCTTTTGTCCTTCTTCCTCATTTTTTTCAGCACCGGCATGAATACAATCATCGCAATCAATCTATATAAAGCTAAGGGTTATCGGTTTTTCATCAACACGTGGTGAAGAAAATCCGGGTTAGAGAAAAATTTGTCAGGAAGCATGCCTGTAAAGAGTTCTTGGCTTAAACAAATAGGTGAGGAAGGCAACGTATTTCTTCACATCTTTCGGGCTCCCACCCTTTCTGACAGCACCCCTGACCATCTCCAGCATCGAGCGGTAAATAACCTCTTCTTTCCAATACGGCTTGATGGACTTGCTTGCATACGGAAATGCCCTACTCATCAAATACTGCGCTTCCCCCTCCAGAATCACATGCCTCAGCTCGGGAGTTCTGCAAAGCGCATCTCTCACCCTGTAGAACATCTCCTTCTCCTTTTCATTTTCAAACTCCACATACCTCTCTATCACTTCCTCCAGCGGATTTCTATCCATGGTTAGTTCCGCAAGCATTTGTTTTTGATGCACCGCTTCGTGATACACCGCTGCTTTAAGGTCATAGACATCAAGCATATAGGGAGCAACGGGATTCAAGAACATGGGTGGTGACGCAGGTTTTTCATAACCTGAATAAAAATACCTGCACCACCTGTCAATGTTACCTCTGATTCCAATGTCGGGAACGTAACCTATAACGGAGGGAGCAACATCAGGCAAAAGATAATCGAGATAAACATTTTCCACCACATCGCTAACTTCCTTTTTCTCTTTCCTAAGTTCGGAAAGAACAGAGCTGTATATGCTCTCGGGCGTCAGCGTGATGTCGACCATCATATCAAGAAAATTCAACATCTTAATTTAAATTCCTTCCTCCATTCTCGCACCATCAACAGAGCTTATTAGCACGGGCTTCTGCACTTCCACCGCTTTTCCCACCTCTGTCTCATGCTCCAAGCCGCGCATCATGTCCTTTCTCACAACCTTTTTCGGTCTGAAAACCTCCACGGCTACCTCGGCAGCTTTGAGGGCTTTGGTTGCACTTCCACATGTATAAATATCCAGAGCAACATAACCCTTCTCTGGCCATGTATGTACGGATATGTGCGATTCAGCAAGCAGAACTATGCCAGTAACACCATGGGGCCTAAACTGATGGTAGAACTCGCTTATCCTGTTAACTCCCGACTCTTTAATTATAGTATCCACTAACTCTTTTACAGAAGAAACCGTAGCTATTGCCTCTGAAGGGCATCCGTAAAGCTCCATGATTACGTGCATGCCCTTCGTCATCGCTATCACCCATAAATCTCACCCCTTTTGTGTAATTTTGAGGAAAAACACAAAAAATTTCTGAGTTTTTTTACCAACACTGAAAAATAATATTTTCCAACAGGTGTAATTTATAGTGAGTTAATTTATATAAAATTTTCTCTAACCTTTTCGGAGAAATCTGTGTTTAATCACAGGAAAATTAAAAACTAGTCCACAAGCTCCATTTCTTCATCACAGCAGACAAGCGTGCCGCCGCCTACCTCAACAACTTCCACCACATTCCCGCATATATTGCATCTGAACTTCTGCCCCACTTCCTCAACACGCGACATGACCAACACCTAAAATAATGGAACGGGTAGGCGATAGGAGGGATCACTCCTTCAATTTTTCCATAAGCTCGCTCGCCTTATCCCAGTTCCAGATACATTCCTTTATGAACTCCTCCTCCTCCGGCTTCACCTTCCTTATCATAAGCAACACCTCACTAAAAAGTGCTTACTCCGCCATATATAAAAATTTGTATTCTGGCGTGTATTCTTCTTTCCCTTGATTTTTCAATTCGACGAATGCACAGCAGACTTGCTTTCTGAAAGGAAAATTATATATTGTGGTTCATCCAAAATGGAAGTGGGCGTCTTGGCGGGAGAGATATATCTTGAGCTGAAATATGAAGCCCAAAAGAATGGAAAGGTAGTGCGGGGCACCTTGGCTCAATGGCTTTCTCTCTACGACAAAGAAACTTTATGGCCCGTGATAGAAAGCGCGCTTTCAAACGGCAGGGAGGTTGAGTTTGACAGGGTGAAGGACTACTTCCTTCGCATCTATCTCGTGCCGTCAGGAGCGAGATTCAAGGAACTCATATACAAGGAGAATGGAACCGCCCATGTTTTTAGAGTGAAGCAGTGATCGAGCAAAATTGCTGAAGAGAAATGTTTAGCATTATCCGTTCTCGTCCTGCACGTACTTTTTGCCGGATTTCAGGCATTCCTCGGCTCTGGCAAGCTCATAGCCCAGATATGCAGCATGATCCAGCATGCTCACGAGGTCATACTTAAGTATTGTGCGAAAAAGATCTATACCATTCTTCCCCCTGAAGATGAACTTCAGCTTTCCACTCCCCGGTCTTGTTTCCGTGCCCAGATATTCATAAGCTTCAACCACGATTTCCTTTGATTCATGATCAACGTTTATAACGAAGAAATGCTTGTCCAGCTTTATTTCTGCCTCGCTGTGCTTCTCAGCTTTTATCTCAAATATCTTGTGGGGAAGCATCAGCAGTAGCGCACCTCCCTAAAACTCTTTCTGAACTCCATTACATCATCCTTCACATTCTCTTCCTTGACCACAACACGATGTATGAACTCCGCTATTGCCTCCATGTCCTTCTCCTTGCAGCCCCATCTCGTCATCTCCTGCGTGCCGATCCTTATGCCGGAAGGATTCTTCATGGTCTCGCTGCTTGCCTCATCTCCCGGAATCATGTTTTTATTGGCTATGATGTTGTTTGCTTCCAGCTTCTCAGCGTTAACCTTTCCGCCACCGTACTCCCTCACATCTATCACAACCTGATGGCTTTCGGTAAATCCATGCTCTTCAGCCAGCACTTTAAAGCCCAGCTCAGACAGCTTCTCAGCCAACGCTTTGGCGTTCTTTATTGTTTGTCTGGCGTAAGCTTCACCATACCTCCACATCTCCCAGGCGGTCTGAGCCAAAGCAGGGAGCCGGTGGATGTGGTGATTGCACACAAGTTTTGGAAATATCGCCTTCTGCACCCTCTCGAAATCAACATGCTCAGCAGCCATTATCACGCCGCCCTGCGGGCCGGGGAAGGTTTTGTGGGTTGAGCTCGTGACCACATCTGCTCCCTCCTCAAATGGCTGCTGGAACTGCTTACCCGCTATCAATCCGAGTACATGGGCGGCATCATACACAACAAGCCCTCCATAACTCTTGGCGGCATCGCTTATCTCTTTTACTGGATGCGGGAAAAGGAATAGCGACGCCCCCAGAATAATCATATCTGGCTTTTCCTGCTCCACAAGCTTTACCGCCTTATCAACATCTATGTTCATTCTTTCCTTATCAAACGGCAGCTGCAGCACCTCCACATCCCTCAATCCCAACGCGCCATGAATCGTGTGAGAGACGTGAGCGCCGTGAGGGACGTCAAGCGCAGCAACCTTATTCCCGTTTTCCAGAAACGCGACAAAGACAGCAAGGTTAGCTATCGTGCCGCTTAAGGGGCGCAAATCAACATGTGCGGCATTGAAAAGCCCGGCCATGAGCTGCTGCGCTTTTACCTCCACTTCATCGAGATACTTGTGACCCTGATAGTACCGCTTGAACGGCAGTCCTTCAGCATAGCGGTGCATCATGTCGTTGATATAAAGCTCTTCTGCTTTCGGGGACATAATGTTTTCAGAAGCTATCAAATTTATGCACTCGTATTTGCGCCAGAGATCGTGGAGCCTGGTAAGATGTACAACCTCTCCAATAATTTCATCAGGGTTCATCCTCATCACAGAATGGTGTTGGACGGTAATTAATTAAAATGTGTTGCTCTGATGCAGCTGGGTGAGCAGTCACGCATGAGCCACAGAATCTTGAAATGATTGAATTTGCTGAAAGATTGTTAAAGAACTTGCCGAAAAATCAAAGCACGTTGACTGGCACAGCGATGAGAGAAAGGAAAGCTTTGCCATTTTTGCCAAGAGCTTCAGCAAAAGAATTGATGAGTTTGAGAGCAGGAAAGTATGGTGCTTCGACCTGAAAGATATGGAAAAGTTTGTGTCAGGATGAAATGATGAACAGGAAGTGGCATTTTTTGAGAGAGCGAAACAACACAACAATTTTAACATCTAACATCCATATCTATCTTGAAGTGCTTGAAAGTGGTAAGAAAAACGGGATTGAAGGTGGCTTTAATGAATATTTTCAAACTGGTTGTAGAAGCACACGATCGCTGCCCGAAACAAATGTGGAATGGGCCATGTGGCGGAAGCCATGATGGGATTTGTGAGCTTGGCGGCAGGTGTGCATGGGCTGAAATCATGAACGAGCTGAGAAACGCGGGCATGGAAAACGAAATCATTTCCATTTTTCATGAAGGGCAGAAGCTTGAGGATTTCACGCCACCGAGAGTTGAGCCATCATTTTTTTCCAAGGATTTTGTAGTCACAACCGAGCTTGCTCCGTTCGGTGAAAAGGAAAAAATAGCTGAACTGATGGAAAAGTTACAAAAAAGATCTCACCTTATCGATGCAGTAAATGTGACGGACAACCCGATGGGAAAAGAACATGCTGACAATCTTATGGTTGCATGCTGGCTCATGGAAAAACATATCATCCCGATTCTGCAGGTGGTCTGCAGGAACAAGAGTATGGAAGTGATAACTTCAAAGCTGCTCGCTGCAAGAATTGCTGGCATAAACCACGTGCTCCTGCTGACTGGAGATTACTCTAAAGGGAGGAAAGCACACTTCTTTGTGGATTCAACCTATCTTGCATGGAAGCTCAAGAAGGACGAGAATGAGAGGTTCCGCACGCTAAGCGTGGGTGTCGCTCTTAACCCAAACGCAGTCCCGCTTGAGAATGAGTTGCTCAAGTTCAGAAAGAAGATGAGGTACGCTGATTTTGCCCAGACACAGGCAGTGTTCAGCTTTACAGTTCTCGAAGAGCTGGCCAGGAAACTGGATGAAGAGTTCAGAAGAAAGGTGATCGTGGGCGTGTTACCCTTGATCTCGGCTGAAATGGTTGAAGAGCTGAAAAGAGTGCCGGGTATGAGAATAGATGAAGAGCTCATCAAAGCGGTAAAAAAAGAAGGCGAAGCTGCCGGAATTGAAAGAACGAGGGAAATGATCAAATTGAGCAGAGAACTTGACTTCAGGGGTGTACACCTCATGTGCTTCAATAAATATGAGCTGCTGGATGAAATCCTCAGTCGATCTTTCTTGCGGTGAAGTAATCATCCCCACTTCCATGAAGCAGCGGCTCGAACTCAGCTTTCCTCACGTGCTCCTCCACAACCCTCCCCACAACGATAAAATGGTCTCCGTATTCATGCATACCTTCAACCACACATTCAAAACTGATTGGTGCTTCCTTTATACACGGTACCCTGATCTTTCTTGATTTCTCCTCAGTGAGGTTTGCTAGCTCGAACTTATCCACATTCTTGCCCGAGTAAGTACCGCAGATATCAGCAGCTTTCTTCATGTTCACATCGCAAACGTTGATGGTCATCTCTCTAACTTTCTGAAGGTTGGAGAAGGTGTGACGTTTGGGAGAGATGGAAACAGCTATGTATTTTGGGTTAAAGCTTACAGGCATGACAAAGCTCGCGGTCATAACATTTGCTTTACCATCTTCATCCACGCTGCACACGAGCACAACGCTTCTCGGCCATATTTGCTGGGAGATGCGCATAGTTTATTCATACAGCACCAGAATTTTTATATGAATCTTCACATCGTGACCCTAATATTATAAACTCGAGTCTTTCTTCCTTCTGCACAGGGCATCTTTTCCTTGTATAGCTCCACTACACTCTTTGGTAATATATTGAGTGTGCACTCACCCTTTCTGTAGCACGAGAGTCTTTGTTCGCCCGGACATCTGCGGCAGTACCTCTCTATAACATTCCATAGATAATTTGTTTCTATTTCCACCTTTATTCCATTGCCGTGTCCATTTAATCTGGAGAGCTCTTTAATATATTCAAGCATACAATTAACTGAGTGAGGAGGAACCTCCGGATTGAAACTTTTCATGATTTTATGGATGTCTTCCCGTGTGTACAGAGGCTCATACCCTTTCTGCATTTCGGAAAGTCTTTTTAAGAACTCCTCTACTTTTACACCACCGGGTTTGTTTCTCAACACCTTTTCCTTTCTTTTTTCCAGCCTGCGCGCATCTTCGATCATGGTAACCACTAATAAGTAATAATCATAACAAATATTTTTAAATTTTTATTCGATGAAATTTAAACATATCTCTATTTAGTTTAAACTGAATCAGCATTACTTTCGGAGGAGACTATAGAACTCTGCGCTCACGCTTATTTCGTGTATTTGAGGTTTGACACCCTTCTTTCCATAATTCTTTCGAACAACTTCGAGAATCCTCTCTTGGATTTTTTCAGCACCACAGAAACCTTCCCTGTAACAGGTTCTTGGATTTATCATAAATTCACAATCTTCACAAACATCCATCAGCAGATCGTGCATCCTGTAGGTGTTTATTTCAAGTGTTATGTCGTAATCAGAGAGAACGGGTTTTCCTGAATTGCACAGATACTCGATATTTCTCAAACACTTCAGCACCCTTTTCCCGAGTTTTACGTCATGTCTCTCGTCCTCTTTCGCGTCGACCTTTCTGATGGACCTCACCAGTTTTCCCAGAGTTTCCGATGTATGGATGGCCGGGTACTTGAACTTTTTTGCTTCTTCCAATTGCTGAAAATAGATTGCTTTCACGACTTCAGCACACGTAACTCCATATATAACTTCTGTAAAGTATCTTCTCGATATCTCTCCATTTTTTTGCCAGCACTTCCACAGTATGACCAGCCATCATTTCACCTTAAGTTAATCCAGTTTGAGCTAAAGAATTCAATTAGTTGACCTTGCAACCCTATCGGCCATCTCAAAATCCCTGCCATAAATATGGGCTGAGACGGAATAGCTGTGCAGCTCTCCCATGAATATCCGCTCTCCTCTCCGTCTTCCAACTTCATCAGCAACATGTTTTTGAAGGTGAGCGAGCGCCACCCAGTTCGCATAGCTTGCTCCAAATATATCGTGGCTTCTGAAGAGCACGTCCGTGTGAAGTTTCTTTACCGCAGGCAGCATTGGCGCTTCCTTCTCCTCCCTTATGTTAAAGCAGATAACTCTGAGGCAGGGAGGATCTCTTATCTTTTCGGGAAAGTGGTCCATGGTGGGAATGGTGAGGTCAATGACCGCACGCCTGCTGAAAGGACTCTTAGCAAGCCGCTCAATTATCGCTTCAACCTGATTGACCTGATTGTTCCAGTTCCATATACGCTCACCATAAGTGTACTCAAAGCCCCATCTGTTTTCAGGTGTCATGAGCTGATCAACATAATCCTGCAGAGCTTTTCCATGGAATGGGTATTCGGGTGGAGCTTTATCTATGCTTATGGTGGGTTTGAGTATCCTCACCGCAAGCCCTATTATCTCCTTAGTTTCATCACCATCTTCACTAACTATGGTTCTGCCGTGTTCCATCACAGCTTTAACGGCCTTTCTCCAAGCGTCTTCCGTGTTCGTGCCTATTATTAGCATGATAAGACCTTCGTGGGTAAAATTTTTATTATAAGCGAATTTGTCGCAAAGCTTGCACATCATATTGACGGCAATATGGAAATCTTTATATAGGGCTTTTTGTCCTTTAACTCATTAACTCGAGTGCTTGAGGTATAGAGATAAAGAGAACAAGTGCGGTTTTGTGATGTTGGATGGAGATTCATGAGAGGATAATGGAAGAGCTCTCAAGGAAGCCCATGTCTGTTTCTGAACTAGCCAAACGTCTCAAGCTTAGAAGAGAATTCTTGACGGGGTATCTGGAAGCAATGAGGCAGCAGGGACTGCTTGAGAGGGTGGTGGTTGGCAGAGCGCATGTTTACTTGCCGAAACATGTTGTGAGTGGTGTTGGTGTGGTGAATGAGGAGGAAGAAGAGTAGAGAGTTCATGAGTAGAAAGCGAGCAGGAGGCGCGGCGATACTGCTATTACTCCTGTTGATCTCTGCAGAAGCAGCATTAGCGCTGCCGGTTGCAACTTTCGTCCCACCAACTCCTTCCAACAACTCGATACTGAACCACTCGTGGTTCGAGGTCAACTCAAGTGTTGAGGCAGTGAACATGACGCAGCTGAATCTCACGCTGGATGGCGCGAATTACTCCATCTATGATGCTTCCCTTGTGCTCTATCTGGGCTTCAACAACATCTCCGCCATAGGTGAGAATAATAGTAAGTTTGTAGACATTTCTCTTTATGGAAACAACGGTACGTGTAATGCAACGGCGGGAACATGTCCGAACTATGTTGATGTAGTACTCAGAGGAGTTGAGTTTGATGGAGTAGATGATTATATAGAGATTGATGATTCGCCAAGTTTACATATTACTGATGAGCTTACCATTATGGCATGGATTTCCGTTGGTGAAACGGGTTTAAACCATACTATCGTTGAAAAAAATGGGTCATATTACCTCTTTGTAGATTCGAACGGCTATCTGACATTCTACACATATGTAAGTGGGGAGTTTGATAAGGAGATACAGTACCCATTAAATCTCTTTCATGACGCGTATTTCGTAGCAATTTCGCGAAACTCAACAACAACCAAATTGATTATTCTGGAGGAAGATGCTCCGCAACTCTTTGTAATTACAGCGCCTAACAGAGGGCTTATGGACGTTTCAAACGATCCTTTAAGGATAGGCAGACGGCTTGCAGGCACGGATGCTGCTAACGGTATTGTGGATGAACTCCGTATATATAATCGAACTTTGAGTGAGGATGAAATAATAAAGATATTTTCCTTAAGCTATCTTGCAAAATTAAACACAACTCGATGGGAGTATCTTATTATTCCTTTCAACCTGAGTGATGGAACTCACACATTTGCTATATGGGTGGAGGACAATTCCACCACCCTTAACACAACAGGAACTATGGTGGTGACGGTTGATACTACCCCGCCCGTAATCCACATTAATTCTCCTCAAAATAATTCTGTTGTGAACACCAGTAACATTATGCTCAATGTTTCGGTCTCAGACCTGACATCCACTAACATAACCTACGAAATCGATAACAACGGTACAATTTTCACCCTTTGTAATGACTGTTCTAATGCAGCAACAACCTTGACATTGCAAGATGGTACTCACACCATAACGGTTTATGCCACAGATTCAGCAGGATGGGTGAACTCAAGCACCATAACAGTAACTGTTGACACAACACCCCCCGTTATTGATATCCTCTCACCACAAAACACCACTATATACACCACAAATGTCCTCGACTTAAACATCTCAATTTCAGACACAACTCCGGCCAACATAACTTACGAAATAGACAGCAATGGCACCGTCTTCACCCTTTGCACAAATTGTTTTGGAGGAACAACTACTCTAACTTTTAATGACGGTATCCACAACATAACAGTCTATGCTGTTGATTCAGCTGGCTGGACCAACTCGAGTTTCCTCGTCTTTGATGTGTCAACAACACCGTTAAACATCACTGTTATTGATGGCGAGAACCTCCAACCTGTAAGTGGGGTGAGTGTGACTGTCACAGGATACCCATTTGGATTATCAATAACCCAACCCACCAATGCGGACGGAAAAACCACCGTTTTTGTAGACAAAACTCTCCTCTACAACATATACGCAGATAAGGAAGGGTATATAACGACCGTTTTGACGAATATCAATCTTTCCACAACGAATAATCTCACAGTGCCGATTTTTGGAAACACAACAATCAACGGGAAAGTTATAGGTATTAGCGAGTACGGATTTTTGACAATCTCCAACGCCACAGTCAGAATAATAAACAACCAGACAGGCATGGTGGAGTACGTTCTTCAGACGGATGATGAAGGATATTTCTCCTTGCGCATAAGGGGCACGTTCGATTACACCCTTGAGGTGGACGCGGGAACGAACTTCATCATGAGAAGATGGAATTTCACCGCCTCCACAGAACTGAACAATTACACCTTTTATGTTTACAAACGCGGACTCGCAAGTTTCAAAATGAGAGTTGTGGATTACCAGAATGGAATGCCTCTGGACAATGCCACGGTCACTTTTGTACTGTCTGAAAGCACGAACTTCACTACAGTAACGAACAGTAGCGGCTTTGCCTGGATTTTTGTTAGAGGCGGGTATGTGGATGAAGGATTTCCATACTGCTACAGATTGGTTGTTGAGAGATACGGTTACAGAACAAGGAATGAAACATTTACAAGTTACTGTGTTATGGAAGGCGAAGAGAAGGATTTGGGTAGTATAACCTTGAAAGGAAATTATCTCATGAGGGGTCGGCTTGTTGATGAGTTTAATACAGATTTAGGAGTTAGCGGAGCACATGTTACGCTCAGAAAGTGGACTCCTAACGGCATAGGAGGTTTTGTGGGAGAAGAATATGGGTACAATTACTCCACCATTTCAAACGATAGCGGCGACTGGGAAATATATGTTCCTCCGTACATGCTTGATGAACACGGATTCGTAATTGAAGCGCAGAGAGATGGTTATTTTGCAGCGAACTTTACGAATGAAGGTTCTGGTTACACGATATCGGAAAACGGCACGAGATATTTACCACCATTTTTCATGAGAGGTGCCATTCATGTTAAAATTAAATTGTTGGATTTTTACAGCAATAAACCAGTTCCAGGAATTAATGTTAAAATCGAGGAACTGGATAATTTCGGATTCAATTATCCTCAATACGCAACATACAATTTCTATACTGATTCGGAAGGTTTTGTGGATGCTTACATCCGTGAAAACAACTATTATACACTAATAGTAGGGGGTTCGGACAGTGGTTACAAACCGTTACAACTGTATGCAGTTGGGGATATCAATGGCACATACTACCTAGAGGGCACACTCTACATATCCGGTAGAGTGCTGGACGTTAATAGAGATGAAAACAATGCCACAATAACTCTCCCATTGATACCGATTAAACTTTGCCCATCCTCAGGATTAGCATACTGCTATGATGTAACCTCAAGTTACGGAGGTAATTTCTCGCTTTATGTTAAAGGCAACGAGATATACAAGATAACAGCTAATGGAACCGAGGAAGGTTACAACCACACCACCATTTCTGTGGATGGTAGGGGAACCGATTTCTTGAGTGTGGATCTTGTTCTGGAGGGAAGATCAGTTATTAAAGGAGTTGTTAGGGACGAAGCTTGTAGCGATTCCAGAATACTTTATGTTAATCCCTGTAATATACCAAATCCGAAAATTAAAGTTGAATTCAATATAAACGGTAAAGAAATTTATCCTGTAGTGGTGGGAGATAAAAACGGAGCATATTCCATAAGGGTGCCTAAGGATAAAATGATTCGTATTCAAGCTTCTCGACTCGGTTACAATAGCAGTCCCTATTACGATTTAATAATCGATAGAGATACCGTAACTAAGAACTTTGTTTTGAGAGGATACACTCATTTTCACGGATATGTAATAGATGAAGAAAATGATCGGCCCCTCTCCAACGTTAGAATTGAAATAAAGGAAAACTCCAGTAACACCACGATATTGCGCTATGTCTTTATGACGGATGGAGATGGTTATTTCGATGCCTATCTGGGTGTTACCTCGAATTATATCATCAATTTCAGTAAAGAAGGTTATCTAACGAAAAACGAGACCGGTACAGCATTCATAAACATGTGGACAGTTCATAAGCTGAGAGGTGCAGGCACCATAAAAGGTAGCTTGGTGGATGCATACTCAGGAGAGCCGCTGCACAACGCCACGGTTGAGCTCTATCTGCCGGATACCGGTGAACTCATATATCAGAAAAAGAACATCGACGGAAGCTTCACCATTCACGTTGACAACACCACACAGTACAAGATCAGAGCTTATCAACACGGATACCTTGCATGGGACGGTTATAGTAAGGTTTACCCACCCAACTACAATTTTACAGGAGAAAATTCAATAAAATTGAAAGCTTACTTTGAGACGTTCGTTTACGATTATTATAACAACAAACCTATTCCAAACGCTGAAGTAATTTTGTTCTTCAGAACTGATGAAAAGGGAGAATACGAAACTCAGGGCCTCAACATAACAACACTGAATCTAACTATTAACACCACCGGGTGTTCTCACAGCGGAATTTTGGTGGAGATGAACAAGACAGACGGATGCACCCCAGCACAAGCAACAAGAAATCTGTGCAGATTCACAGCAACAACAAATGATAATGGATCAGTCATGTTCAAGTTCGTACCAGTCGGCGCATACAGAATAAAAGTGGACGCTGTATCGCAGGGATGTGGAATAAAATATGATACCTACACGCTCACTACCGATATGGCGGGTAAGAAGAACAACTACACGATTAACTTCGTTCGAACCTATCTGAAAGTCGTAATCACGAATGGTGTCAAACCCATAGCAAACGCAAATGTCACACTCTGGAACGGCTCATCTATAGCAAGGAACACTGCTGGGACTCCACTAACATCACTTACATCATCAGACGGAAGCGTGCTTTTCGATATGCTTCAACCATACACTTACAAGCTCACTGTTGATGTTTATTCCCCCACACAGCATCACTACGAAAAATCTATTACCGTTCGTGAAGGCGAGAATAACGTGACTTTAGATATATACCCTCCATTGATAGTGGGCACCAACCCCAAAAACAATTCCTTCGTAATCATTGACTGTAATCAAGACTCTCCAGAGAAAATGACCTACTGGGTCGCAACAAATGAGAACACGACTCTCTATTCAGAATTCTACAAGGATCAGGAGAGCACACCGTTAAATTACTTCAATGATACGGAACTCCGCACCAACCACACACGTAAAATAGCACTTATCTGCGGTACATGGAAATGGAAAATAAAAGTGTGCGATGAATCCAACAACTGTAACAACAGTGTGGTCTTCTTTATCCTTGCAAATAGCACTACAGATGTACTGGTTGAAGTTGTGAACGGCACAACTAAGATAAGCAATGCAAATGTTACTTTCTGGAATGAAAGCGGTATTGCTTTTAACCAAACGGGTGCACCGCTAACGGATCTCACTGACACCGAAGGTAAGGTGGAATTCTCAGGCGTCATACCAACACTCTATACACTCACTATAACCAAATTGGGATATCCTGATGTCAATAATACTGTTCTCGTGTTTTCGGGAAACAATTACATCAAAGTTGATTACAGGCTTCCGTCCGTTACATCCGTTGAGCCGGAGAACAATACAGTACTGGGCGCTCCATGTTCAAGGGGACCGATAAGTCTCAAAATAAATATCTCTACAAGCGAATCTACCAATATCTCTGTAGTGTTCTACAACGGCAGCAATTCATACAAATGGACCTCTAATGTATTTTCTACAAATCACACCGCATCTATGCTATTCAGTTGCGGTAATTGGAGATGGAACATAACCATATGCGATCTAAACAAAAACTGCACCACGGAGGTTAATTACACCTTCACTATAGTGGACAGCACCTTTACAGTTAATGTCACTGACGAGAATGGTAATCCTCTCGATAACATCACAGTTATAGTAACTGGCACGGACTATCAGACAGAGAAAAACACCACTACCGGTATTGCGAGATTCACGGACCTCAAAAACAATACAAAATACGATATAACAGTCATCGGAGAAGACAAAGGATACGGGAATGCCAATTTTGATGATTACAACGTTGTCTGGGGAGGCGTGCTAAATGTTAAACTGAATATCACGACGCTGAACGTTACTGTACACACTCCAGAAGGAGATCCCGTAAGTGGGGCATTGGTCACTCTGTTTGAAAATGTTAGTGGGGAGTGGAGAGTTGCAAAAGACGCTCTCGGCAACTATGTAAATGGTACAACTGACAGCAATGGTAGGGTGATTTTCAGAAGGTTGCTCCCCTGCAATAACTGTAATTTAACTGTAAACAAGAGCGGAACCATAAATTGGACCCTAATTGACATCGATACCGGAGAGCATAAAATTGTGGCTCTAGATCCAGATGTTGTGGAGGGATCATCACCCTTCGAACCGATGAACATAAGTGACGACAGATTTATAATTACCATAACTGTGGTTGATGAAGAAGGAAATAATGTTTTTGAAAACGTCACTGTAAAGCTAATATCTCACCTTACAGGAAATGAATATGTTAATTACACCAACTCAAGCGGAAAAGCAACGTTCAATGTTACCTCCGATGCGTTTGATGTTGTGATTAATGGCACATCCATGGGTTACGGTGTGTTGATAATAGAAAATGCGTTCATGGTTGGATGGCTCAAGATGAATGCAGGAAATACAACTTCAAGCGGTCACTTGAAATTGAGTATCGACGGGCAGAAACGGTATTATGTTCTGATACGCGCTAGAGGTTACGAGAGCTACAATTCCAAGGATTTGGGAATCAGGTTTTCAGGTAGCTATCTGGATGATGTTGTGGACGGTTACGGCATAAAGCCAGCATTCCGAATATATCTGAACGGTACTGCGGAGATAAGCGGGCACGTATATGACCTTTACTTTATAAATCCCCTTGATTCGAGAAAGAACATATACAACGCCACCATCTACCTTTATGATGCTTCCCCAACATTAGACCAGCAGGCAAGATATGTATTGCATACTGACACGGCAGGAAACTTTTATGCAAGAGTATCACCCTACACCCTCGGCTCACCTGTGGAGGGAAATGCTGAGCTGCAGCACTACAAGCTCGTTGTGGTCAAGGAGGGTTATGAAACTTACACTTACTATAATGAAAGTGCTGAAACACACCTCATAACCTTTTCAGATGGCGAGAGTAAGAACTTCATAATTCCAATGGTCCCGATTGGAAAATCTTACATCTATCTTTACGATGCAAAAACAGGCGATCCGATAAATGTTGAGATCAGAATTGCGAACTTCACGCTAACTGATGAAGTAGGATCTCCTCTTTACACAGCTTACTGGAAGGAAGGTAACCTCCTTGAAGGTAGATTTAATCCATATTATGGTGTGTCTTATTTGGAAGTGATGACTGCAGGATACAACGCTCCTCAGCCAATAAAGATTCCGTCAACAACGTACGAGATCATAAATCAGAGCGTTTATCTTTACACTGCCGGCGAGTCAGAGATGAGGATAAAAGTAGTGGATTCCATAACACGAATGCCAATCCCAAACGTTTCTATATCTTGTTATCTTGTTGGAACCTCACAGCCAGACTTGTGTCATGTGGTGAGCAATGAGGACGGCGAAGCTGTTGTGTTTCTAGGTCAGGGTAACTACACCTTCGTGTTTGATGGAACTGAGGAAAACTACGGCACAGCCCATGTCCATCATTTTATGGAGAGCGGGAAGGTTGAGGAAATAACGATTGAACTTCAACCAACATCTATCATAATTAATTTGAGTAACGATCTCAACGAGAGCTTTGATGGAAAGGTGAAGATAAGGAATGCGGAGCTTGGACTTGAGCTTGAAAACGCGACTCAAGACGGTAAAGTTCAGTTCTTACGGCTTCCGCTTGGTAATTACACCATCACTTACGTTGTGAGTGATGCGTATATCCCGGTTTCAGCTCCAACTGCCGTGGAGCTCGATGAACATGGCAAGATAGCAAATATAACTGCAATCTTCAATGAAACTCGCTACTCAATCCATGTTATTAATACGACTGGCACACCGTTGAGCAACATTCAGCTCTGCCTCAACACGACGACTTGTGCAGAAACAAATGGAAGCGGGCTGGTTTTCTTCAGAGAAATGACTCCCGGCAACTATACGCTTGAGATGAATGCGCTATCAGCTTACAAAGCTGGATATTTCCCCGCTGAGCCAAGATGGATTGAGGTTAAAGCTGGCGGAAATGAAAAGGCAGGTAATAATCTAACGCTGGTGCTAAACTCGACAAGTGGTTATGCTATTTTACACATCCTTGTGAGCAGCTCACAGCAGGCAGGAACCATGGTTTACGTATATTCCAATGGAACGCTGGTGAAAACCATAAATATTACTGAAGAAGGAGCTGAGAATTTTGTCCTTTTGAACTCAACAACACAAGCCACAAATGTAATGATAAAAGCAACAAAGCCCAGATGTAACGACTTTAAGACGGAAGCTTTCAACCTCACGGATCAGGAAGTGAAGGATATATATGTGTCCTTCTACTGTCCGACGCCTTCGCATGGCAAGAGTTACGAGCCAACAACCTCCATTGCTGGAACGTCATCAGTAGTTACTCAGCCAACAGAAAAGGAAGATGAGTATAAGTTGAGCGTTTATGCCACGCCTGTGTCCGTGTCGGTAGGTGGATGCACAATCGGAACGATTCGTGTTACTAATAAGGGCAAGAAAATAATCACAAATCTACGGGTGAAAGATGTTACTTCAAGCACACATTCCATAACATTTGAATCCAGTCCGATCACACTGCTTCCCAATGAAAGTGTAGAGCTGGAGTATAGCCTGTGCCTCTACTCCTACTCTAGCGATATCTACGTACTCATAACATCTGACCAGATAAGCACCACAGCAACAGCACAAATAAACATCGTGAGTGAAGAGGCATCAGAAGAAACACAAGAAGATGTATATGAAACACTCATGAACACCATCGACAACATGGCTGGAAGGCTCACAGCCATAAATCGAGAGTCGCTTCCACAGGAACTCCAGCAGCTGTACGATGAAGCTTCCTCCCTTTTGGCATCAGCGAGAGATGACGTCATGAGCGGAAATTATGAAGCGGCACAGCAAAAAATAGCGAGAGCATCAAATTACCTCAACCAGATGGAGAGCTATCTTATTGAATCAAAAGAAAAGCCCGCCAAACCATGGAAAACGATGCTGATCGTTATCGTGAGCTTAGGACTGCTCGGATTGTTTGGACTGATGTACTACACGAGGATGAGCTCTTCCACCACCTACTCCTACGGAAAGCGCAAGCTCAGCATACCTTCCTTGCTCCCCTTCGCACGTGCAAGAACTCATGCAGAAAAATCGAAAGGTGTCACCACGTATAAATCGCCAACACTCCCCGCAACTCCTCCACTTATGGCAGGGAATGTGCCGGTAACAGTGGCCAGAACCACGCAACAACCAGAGCCAGCAGGAAGACCCGATTTGGTCTATTTCACTGAGCCCGTAGCGAGAGATGAGTACCTCACATATCTCAAGAAGGCCATAGAAAGCAAGGAAAGATGCCCATCATGTGGCATGAGGCTCGTTAACGGGAGATGCTTGAGGTGTGACTGAAAAGTGCATGCCCTCACAGGCTCAGTCCGAATGTGGAAGTGAAACGAGAAACGTTTTCCTCTACCAGAATTTCAGCAAACGCAGCAACATCAAAAACGTATCTTGCATTCTCTATGGGTCCGTAGAGCACGAAGTCCGCTCCAAGGATCACAGGCAGTAGTGCGGAGGCAGCATCCACAACTTTATAGCTTTCTCTTTTCTTTATCCATTCCCACGAACTCACAGCATTGTGTATTCCACATCCAACAGGCAGGCCATATTTGGCTTTCAAGGTGACCAGAGAAGTTAAGGATAGAGATGCTCCTTGCTGCAGGGGTGTTGTCGCAGTATCTATCAGCACGTTACTTGCTCCTATCTCCTTAGCGTGATCAAGCAAGCCCTTCCCCATCGCACCATCCTTTTCAAGGCACGATATCTTATCCTCAACACTCTGCTCATTGATAGCATGAGCAAGCACAAGCACGTTCCTCGCGCTGAGCTCAGCAAGTTTATCCTTCTCATCTTTATTCAGTGTGATGTTGAGAGAGTTGTACACGCATCTGTCAATCAGTCCACAATCCTTAGCATATTTCATGGCTTCAACTCTGGCAGAATAGCTGGGAGAATCAATCATGATGGGATTTTCGTCATTTTCAGCCACGAATTCCACCCTCTTGATGAGGGAGGAAGCATCATTCCCATAAACGTTGGTTATGTATGGCAGTTTTGTTTCATCGCTCTTCTCCTGCTGGAGGTTCAGGAGTTCTTCAGCTTTCTCCCTGTCAAAACCACCATCACTTTTCACAATTTTATGCCCCTCATAAAACATCGTGCTGACCATCACCGCAGGCAACTCTCCCGGCTGTCCGCCCAGCTCCACAGTCCCTATCTTTATCTTCTTCTGCTCCGGAAAGATGAACACAAAATCACCCCTGCTGATTTACCAGCTCAACTTTAAATGTTGAGGTGTCGATCTGCGCCGCCTCATTAATGAAAACAACATCTCCTTCAAAATGTTGCAGCCCGCCACCCTTCTTTTCCTCAATCTCAACATAAACCGCCCCACCTTCATAAGGTCGAACCTCTTTTTCCTTCAATTTCTCCAGCTCCTTCTTTATTATTTCCACATCCTCAATCTCACGCAAATCCATAATTTCAACTATCTGCTTCCTGAAATGTTCCACATGCGTCCTGCTCAAATTCTCCAGATAGGGAATTGCACCCCTCGCATCAATTATCCTCCCCTCTTCATCAACACCATTCTTGAGAAGGCATATAAGCGCATCTCCGGGATAATGACCTTTCGACTCTCTTCCACAAAGAACAAGGACCCTTATATTTGGATTGCTTATCACGTTTGCAACTATCTTCTCCACACCGAGATTTTCCGTCTTCACGCTTCCGATTATCGCCACACCCTCGATTCCGAGAAGTTCCTGCATATCTTCCCACGGTGTGTTTAACGTGGCTATGGCAATCCAGCCCTCAAAGTTTCCAACCTTGAAGTCTCCAACGAACACCGGCCATTTTTTCATGATATACTCCTCCTCCGTAAGCAAGGAGAGATGTGTTCAGAGCAGGTGAGATACATCGATGTAATCTACCTGAATTCCTGCATCCTCCAGAATCTTCAACCCCTCTCTATCGCTGTACTCCCCGCAAACTACAACCCGTTTTATGCCAGCGTTAACTATCAACCTCGCGCAGAGCTTGCACGGAAATCCATTAACGTAAAGAGTTGCACCCTCTGCATTCCTGCCGGCTTGAATCAGGGCGTTCATCTCGGCATGCACTGCTATACATTCCTCATGCATCGTTCCGCTTGTTCCGCCCTTTGCTCTTTTTGGACAGTAACCCAGTTCAAGGCAGTCGGTCATGCCTCTCGGCGCGCCGTTGTAGCCGGTGGATAACACCTGCTTGTTTTTCACAACAATGGCTCCGTACTGTCTTCCGGGGATTATGCAGGTTGACCTTTCAGCAACAACCCAGGTCATCTTTGCAAAGTATTCATCCAAGCTGATCCTCTTCTTCCGAAAGCCCTCTTCTTGAGCCATATTCTCACTTTTTTTGTCCTCACTCATGACTCCTCAACCCAGAGCATAATTATTCCAGATTATCATCATGCAGGAAGCAGAGACCACTTTCTCTTCTTTTCTTCCTCCTCTTCCTTCTTCAGCTTCCTCCATACGGGTCTAAGCACCTTTTCCAGATTTTCAACCTCTTTTGCCGAATTACCTATTCCGCATGTATTGCCCACACCAACAACCAATATTCTATTGTGAGGGCTCAGCTCCACAAGCTCCCTCACCTTCTCAATTGCGGCAGGTACTGCATCATATATTTCCTTCTTCATGGGTATTGATGCCTCATAATCGGACATTTTGATTATCACACCATCCAGCTCTATACCATGCTTCGTTGCCAGCTCTTCCACAAATGGTCGGTCCACACCGTGAGGAGACATGACAAAACCAACACCCTCAGCCACACTGCCCGTTTTTTCACCCTCAAGTTTAACACTAGCATCTATGGAAATTATGTGCTTTATTTTCTCCTTTTTCACAAGCTTCTCTATAGCATGCCACATCTTGGCTTGTGAGATTTCAGCTCCTTTTCCCTTTGCTTTCATCACAAAAACCTTCTTTTTCCCCAACTTTTCAGCACTAACCACAACATCCCGCTCTATCTCATCACCCACCTTACTCTTGAGCTTGGCAGCCACAAGCGGTCCCACACCATCCCCTATCGGTATACCGTCCAGAAATGCCTTTGTGGCCTTGACGTTGGCTTTTGCTGTTTTCAATATGTCTGGAAGCATCATCTGCAGTACCATAGCGAGCTGGAGATTGTTCGTTTTCTTTATTAACTCTATGTAGTGCCTCATGATTTTGTAGATCATGGTCACACCCATCGCGCCTACCAGCCCGTACTTTATGTTCTTTTTCTCATCCCTGTTTGCTGTTCCTCCGATCCTGTCCAGGAACCTTTCTATCCTGCTTTCAGAAATCTTGGTTATGTGCTCAATCTTTTTCAGTATCCCGTAAGGATCAGTATCCACGGGAGAAACAACAAAAAAATCCATGAATTCACCAACCCTTTTCTTTAACATTCTGATGTTCACTTTCTTTCTCTTGTGAGTGCTCTTTATTTTTTTCGTTACCTCGTTCTGCACTTCTTTCGAGTATTCCTCCAGTTTGACCAGCTCCGTCTCCAGCTTGCTTACCATCTGCCAGATGTAGATACGCGGGTAGAAATAAAAAAACAGTATGAGTAGCAAGAAGGAAAGTAAATCATTGTTCCCGAAAAGGAAGGAAACCTTTTCAAACATTTCACATCACACTCCAGTTACTTAACTACACTTATAGGATGCAGATAACTTTTTAAGAATTAGCCAGAGCAAAAACTTCTGATACATTCAAAGCGTTGTTTCGAATGCGTGATAAAATTTATTTAAGCATTTAAACCTCAAATAAAAAGGAGAAGAGAAAGATAAAGTGGCTAAGGGGCGTGATGTCATGAATTCAAAATCCATTGCATTTCTTTTCCTTGGATTAATATTCATGCTTGCAGGTGTGTTTAATGTCGTTCTTCAGCATGCTCCATCATTCAGCTTACCTTCTCTCCCCTCTGGCTCAGTCTCCGGACTGTTCGGAAAGTTTACCGGGTTGTTCACCCATTACTTATCAAACCCGTCCAAATCTTACATTCAGACCAATCTAACAACAAGGATGAGCAGTGTGCAGGAGCTTCAAATCGCGTCTTCCACTGCCATCACAATCCTTATTGGCGGAGAGCAGGGAAGTATGGAGGTGAGCCAGCTCATCGGAAATCCGTTCCAGCTGGAACTCCACCCGTTCAGTCAGGTTGAATTGAAAAGCTATACAGGAAACCTGATGATTAGTGATGGTGTGGAGTTGGACGGCACAGCGGAAGAGATAAGCTCAACAACAATATCTTTCAAATCAAAGAAAAACCCGATCCGGCTTGAAGCTTATTCCTTACCATTCCTTTACATCCAGATGAAAAACGTCACCATCACCAACCTGAATCTCCAGAATGTTGAGGGAACTGTGGTTCTTTCATGGGAGAAGGAATCCATCACGCACAGAATAGAGGGCCCGAGAAAAATCACTCTTGACAGATTTGAGGGCGATATGATCATAAATGGCACGCGCATAATTCTGGAGGGCAAGGCCACCTACAGACCCAACTTGCTTATAATGCCGAACATAGGAGGGTAAAGGTGAATTAGAGGTACAGGCGCCATGATTCCGGAGATTTTCAATTCGATAGAACCAGCTCTTTTACTGTTTTTCCTCCTGTTTCTGATAGCAGCGTATGTTATCTTCAAAGTGGTATCCAGAGCAATCATATTCATGTTCCTTGGAGCCATGTTCCCATTCTTCCTCAAATATGTGATGCACATGAATGTCGTTATAAGCATTCAGACAATACTGTACTATGCAATTCTTGCTGGAAGCTTATACCTCATTTACCTCCTTTTCAAAACCACGGTTACTGTCATCAAAGCTGGAGCTCTCACGCTAAAGCTGGTGTTGTTGCCCTTCAGGATTATCGCTTCAGTTATCAAATCAGCGAGCAGATTAATCAAGGGGGGTGGGGAGAAGCGCGATAAGAACTACAAAAAAGAGAAAAAGAAAAAAAGCAAGGACAGTGAAGAGGATTAGCGATCATACACGGCTGACGTTTAACTCAACTATGTCTCCATCTTCCAGCACGTGGTCAAGCCCCACGCGCTGCCCATCAAACTTAACAGAGCTACCGAAAACCCGCGCAAATTTAAACCTTTCAACATAATCGCTCCTTATCTTCTCGCACACATCTCTAACTGTGGAGCCACGCTTCATTATCATTGCTTCCTTCAGGTTTGGTGCTTCACCCGGCTTTTTGGTATATATCCTTATGAAGTCGCATAGCTTGTATACCATTTCCTTGAGTTTCTCAAGCCCTTCGCCCGTCTCCACAGAAACAAGGATGTAATCCATCCCACCATCAAACTTCTTTTTCAGCCATTCCTCAATCTCAGCCCTTTCTTCTCTTCCAACCATATCTATTTTATTCACCACCACAAGCCCCTTGAGATAAGCTCTGTTTCTTGCAAGAGCATCTATAAACCTCTCAACAGTTATGTCTTCCTCCACCACCACCTCAGCATTGTGTATCTTGAACTCATGGAGCACGGATTTTATCATTTCCTCGCTGATGTTTGTTAAATTAACCCGGGAATAAATCTGAATGGACCCCCCATCCTTTTTGACAACCTTGACCTTCGGCGGTGATTCGTTTATTCTGATGCCCGCAGCGTACAACTCCTTCATGATCTCGTTGATCATGGTGTAGGTGTAGACGTCCACCATGATCAGAAGTATGTCTCCCATCCTGACATAGGAGAGGATTTCTTTACCACCACCCACTCCGCTGGCAGCATTGCTTATAAGTCCGGGTATATCCAGAAACTGGATTTTGGCACCCTTATACTCCATCATACCGGGAATGATGGTTGTGGTTGTGAAAGCGTAATCTCCTGTTTTTGACTCCGCATCCGTAAGCTTGTTGAGCAAACTGCTCTTTCCGACTGAGGGAGGACCCACAAGAACGACAGTGGCATCCCCGGTTTTCTTCACACCCTCTCTGGCTCTCGACGCCTTTTTCTTTGCTTTATTGAGCTCCAGCTCCTCCCTCAATCTTGCAAGCTTTGCCTTCAGCTTTGCAAGATGCGCTTCAGTAGCTTTGTTCACAGGAGTTTTCTTTATTTCCTCCTCCACCTGTTTTATCCTTTCCTCAAGCGAGCTCATGAGCATCACGCAGCAAGCAGTTAGAACAGTGCTGTGTTCAGGTGAATTTAAAATGGTCAATTTATTTATTTTGTTATCTCCTCAATCACCAACTCCTCAAAAAAGATGCGCTTCCTCGCAACCACCTTTGCCTTCATCTTGTGAGCATGAATTGCATTCTCCATGCGTGTTCTATCCGTCTGGGTGGATGTGAGGAGATATGCTCGCTTAAAATCTGTGCAGGAGAGCGATTTTATGAATTCCTCAAGCACATCTCTCCCATCAGGCATCTGGTGGTGGGTAGCAATATCGTATCCCTCCCCTTCCTCTCTGCTAAGATACGGAGCATTGAAAACCACCGCATCGCAGCGCTTCACAAAATCCATCAGATTTCCGAGCACAAAGAAAACGTTATTTTTCCTCATCCGCGCTTTTGCATAACTCAACGCTTCCCTACTGATATCGCTTGCCACCACAACATCGCATTTCTCAGCCAGAGTTTCCGTAAGAATCCCGCTCCCGGTTCCAACATCCACACATATTGTGCCAAGCTTTCCGTTCTTTTTCAGAAACTCTGCCATGAAAAAAGAGTCCTCACGTGGCTCATAGACAGGCATGTTCCACCATAAGATTGGTTTAAGAGAAGGAGCTCACATCACCCCAGCACATCCTTGTCCAGCACTTCAAGCACCCTGGCGTTCTGAAGCTTACCCTTGCCTCCTGTGTTTTGCATTATCACTGCATTGCACACAAGGCATCTCACCTCCATTGCTGGCTTGCTAAATATGTTCTGCTCGTTATTGCACTTGTAGCATTTCACCCTCAAAAACCTGCCGACCATCCGGCATCACCAATTTATTGGGTAGCTACCTCAAACTTCTTGAAGCGCTGTGCATTCTTTATCATGTGGGCTTTTCCACATTCAGAGCATTTGAACTTGAGACACACCTTCCTTGTTGTTTTGGAGCCGTGTTTTCTTCCGTGTTCTATGACGGGATAAGGAGAGCTACCATAACCCTTCTCCAGCTTCTTCTTTCTATATCTTGTACCTGCTTTCAGCGAGGATGTCTTCCTTCTACCAGCGGTTTTCACAACCTCCACTTTGTGGACTGTGTGCTTCTTACAGTACGGGCAGTGCCTCTTAATTTCCTTAGGCATCTTAATTTTAACCACCCCAGAACAACAATAACCTAATCCTAATTGCTAAATTTTATAAGTTTTTTGGAGGGCCCACTCAAAAAGTGTTACACCCTACCAACAGCTCAACCTTCCGGCTCCTTGGCTCTACCCGTTTTTATTAGCGCTTTTGCTATTTTTTCAGGAAGCGCAACCACCTGCCCCTTTTTCCATGGGCCATACTTGTTGAGGTCTATTCCAATGAATGCAGGAACATCCTTGATTATCTCAACCCTCACCACAACATCTCCAACAGCAATTTCTCCCTTCTGCTCTTTCTCCTCTACCTCGCTTTCCTTTTTTTCTTCTTTTACTTCATACGCTTCCTTTTTCTCCTTCTCCACCTCGCTTACTTTCTTCTCCATTTCAACCTCTTTTGCAACACTCTCACCTTTTTCCTCCTCACTCTTCTCAATTTCCTCCTCCACCCTTTTTTCCTCCGTTATTTCGATATGGACCACACTCCGGTGTGCGGGATCTATTAACATCAGAAGATCATCCAGCAGAAGACGGTTTTTGACTATCTCCGTCTTAAGCGCGTTGAACAGAGCTTCCTCATGTGGCAGCATGTTCTTCGGCTTTATTCCCGTCCTCGCGGCACGCAGTGCAGAAATCACAATCTTCTGTTCTCTTTTGTCAAAGATGTACTTTATGACCGGCTTCAAATTCTCTATCTCCTTCTTTTCAGTGAAGGTTAGCATTTCGGGTTTGGAAAGGAGATCAACCTTCCTCTTTATGTAAGTTCTGAGCTGATCAAGAAAATCATCAGGAAGCTTCTGAAGCTCAGCGTTCTCCCTCTCCTTTCTTTGAAGCTCCCTCAAGAAGCGGAAGTTGATCTCACTTGCCATATAAATGAGGTGTTGTTGGTTAACTTTTAAATTTAAATGTCACCAGCATGCCGTTAAAAATATATGGAAAGTTCATTCATTGCCGAAGCCCATCTTCACACATAAAGAAACCTTTAAAAATGTTTGCTCATGCTTTATATCAACCACGCAGGTGCGCGGGTGAGGTTACATGCCTGTTTGTGAAATTTGTGGGGAAGAAGTAAGCGAGGTTAAGGAGTGCAAGATGTGCGGTGTGCTCTTCTGCCAGGATTGCGGGGACTTTGAGCAG
The DNA here is from genome assembly GCA_029258795.1 of archaeon. GTDB lineage: Archaea > EX4484-52 > EX4484-52 > EX4484-52 > WAPT01 > WAPT01. The sequence goes on along the minus strand of JAPDKB010000007.1, from coordinate 193,399 downwards.
GAGCTCTGTGAGGACTGCATCTTCGAGACAAGCGAGGAATGGGATGAAGAGCTGGATGAAGACGAACTCGGCTTTGGAGAGGAGGACGAGGACTTCTTCGATGAAGAGGATGAAGAGTGGTAATCCAGAGACCTTTTCCTTCGTTCTTTACATTATTTTATTTCGGTAATTGCCCCATTATACAGAATCCTGACAGTATCCCCTATTTTGTATCCCTCTTCCAGCGCCATGGCAGCATAGCTTGCAAGTCTTTCCGTTTCTCCGTGGCTCGGTATGACGTACTCAGGACTGAGCATTTTGAGGAGCTCGCGATGGTCTTCTCTTCTCGCATGTCCTGAAACATGAACCCCATCTATTATCTTTGCACCCTGCTCCTTGAGAAGTTCAACCACCATGTACTTGCTTGCCCTGTTTATCGGATGGGGTATGGTTTCCGAGGCAAAAATGACGACATCATCCTTCCTTATGCGGAACTCGTACTGCTTCCTTGCCATCCTCCACAGCACGGAGTTCTCCTCACCCTGATTGCCTGTGCATATCACAAGATACTCTTCCGGATTTTCGGCAACTTTTTTCATGGTTTTCTTGATTCCTCTCTTCCTCCCAAAAATCCTTATCCCGCTTGCATCAATCAAACCGAGCTGTGCTGCCGGCACCACGTAGTTATCGAGGGATCTACCAACCATTACAATCTTTCTTCTTCCCTTGTTCTCCTCTATTATGCTTCTCAACCTCGCGATGTGGGATGCGAACGTTGTGATTATCACGGCAGACTTTTCATAATCATAAGCTTTGTTGAGCGCATATCTCACGAGATTTTTAGCCACTCTCTCCGGAGGAGTTATGGATGGCTCGGTGACGCGCACACATTCCGAAATCAGGAGCTTTACACCCTCTTTGCCTAGGGCTTTTATCCTTCTGTAGTCCGGCTTCTTCTCAAGCGTGGGCTCATCATCCAGCTTGTAATCGTTCGCGTAAACCACCGCTCCTTCCTTTGTGTGGAGTACGGAAAGCACCGTTTGCGGGATGCTGTGGGTTATGTGCACGAACTCCAGCTGGATGTTCTGGCTGAGCTCAACGGTCTCACCGGCTTCCATCGGGTAAAGCAAGCTCCTCATGTATCCCTTACCTTCATCATCCAGCAGTTTCTTAATCACCTCGTGGGTGTACGGAGTTGCGTAAATTTTGCATCCGTATTTTTCCGCAAGTTTAGGAATGGCTCCACAGTGGTCAAGATGGCCGTGGTTAACAACGATACCCACAACTTTCTTGCCCTTCAGCACCGAGTCATCGGGTATGGCGCCCATCTCTATCATGGTAGAAGTTGAAGCTTCCCTCTCCTCATCCTCCATCGCAACTATCTTCTCCATTGAATAACCCATATCGAATATCACAACCTCTCCATCAACCTCAACAGCAGTCATGTTTTTGCCCACTTCGTTATATCCGCCAATAGCATACACCTTCATAACGTTACACCTCCTTTCTCAGCATTAAATCGGCTTATTTCTTTTTTCTTTCCTTCACGAAACCCACAGAAGCATAACCCACTATGATGTCCTTCTTCCGAGAAACATCGTAAGATGTGGAGTAATGGAGGAGTGTGCCCTTTGCCTTCTCCTCTTTCATAACATTTATGAGGGTTGCTATTGCTCCAGCCCCGCATATCGTGGTGGATTTTGCTATGGAGAGGAACTCCATGTCATCAAGCTCAATTATGGCATCCACCGCCTTCAAATCCGTTTTCTTAACCCATTGAAGGGGGTCAGATGTTGTGGGCACAAACCCATACCCTTCTCCAAAATGCGTGAAATCTGAACTTGCTATAACCAGAGCATCCACCCCTTTTAAGCAAGAGTGAATCGCTTTTCCAATTTCCATGTAGAAAGCAGGGTTACCGTTGCTCATGATCGTGATTGGCACGAACCTGAAATCCTTCAGCTTGTACTGAAGAAACGGAAGCTGCACCTCAATGCTGTGCTCATAGAGATGAGCTAGCTCATCAGCTTTTATGTGGTGACATGCGTCCATTAAGGCATCAGCAAGCTCGAGATCGACCTCCACCGTACCAAGCGGAGTTTCCCATGGCTCTCGGGAGATGGCTGCTTTTTCTCCAAGTCCGGTATGATTTGTGCCGAGAATGATAACAACATCATAACTATCCCTGATGTTTTTGTAGAAGTGCGCTGCCGTGAGTCCGGAGTAAACATAGCCCGCGTGGGGCACAACACCCCCAATTATGTTGCCCACGTCCTTCTTCTCCGCTTTCTCGAAAAGAGCTTCAAGCATTTTTAGAAGCTCGTTCTTTCTCCACGGATAGAAACCCTGTGCCACGGGATAACGCATACACTAAATTTTAAGTAAGGTATATATAAATGTTTGTGACATTTTCACAACATGGAAAGTAAGAACTCAGAAGCCACACCCGTAATTATCTTGATCCTCATTTCATCACTTTCTGTCTTCGCAGGATCCTTGCTTGCCCCTATAGAATCGAGGTTCATAAACTCGATCTGCAATGATACAAGAGTTGTTGGTGCAATATTCTCTCTTGGAACTTTGCTGTCCTTCTTCTTTTCAATTTATGTAGGGCGGAAGAGCGTTGAATGGGGAAAGAAACGCACCACCATGGTGGGAGTCATTGCTGGCCTCATCTTTCCCATCATCTATGCTACTTCCCACAACGCGTTTCAGTACGCGGCTGGCAGGGCTGTCTGGGCGTTTTCATCAGCCACCATGGGACTAATGATAAACGCCATTTTTCAGGATATGGTAAAAAAGAGGAAGAACATTGCGGAGCTTTCCGGCTACAGATTCTCAGCTCAATCCATAGCGGGAAGCTGTGGTGCGCTCTTTTCAGGATACGTTGCTGATGTTTACGGGTTGAGGGCTCCTTACTTTATGCTTCCGGCTGTTTATCTTTTGATCGCACTTCTTGTAATACGGGTCTTCCGCGAGTACAGGGAGGAGGATGGTGCACAAACACCACCTCACAATCAAACCATGCGGAAATCTCTAGGAGATATAACCTCCAATCCCTTCCTTTTCTTCCGGTTTTTCACGGAGGGTATAACTCAATCCCACTGGGCGATGGAGCCGATAGTGTTCCCTTTTGCAATCTACGCCATGACTCATTCCGATTTTTACACAGGACTGGTGTTCTCGCTTATGGGTGTGATAGCCATGTTCGCTCTCCCACTTTCAGGAAGATTTGTGGACAAGCATTCAGCAGTGACAGGATTAAAGATAGCGTTCACGCTGTACTGCCTGTCCTTTCTCATCATGGCTCTTGCTCCAAATATACTGGTTTTTGTGACAGGAGCATTACTCCTTTCCCTTGGCAAAACATTTAATGGTCCTTCAATAGCAAGAATAGAAACGCTCCACATACCCAGCAAGCTGAGAGGAGAATATCTGGGATATTTTCAGGCCTACGATACTTTGACCGGAGCGGGGGCAGCATTCATAACAGGTGTGATGCTCAGATATCTGGCTCCGAAGGAAGTGATTTTCATATATGCGCTGTGCACACTTGCAGGGTTTTTGGCAGGATATCTGCTCTTCCTGAGAAAGCTGAGGGTTTGGAGTGGCAAAAAGTTAAGCTGATTTCATTTCATTTTTTCTCATCAACCCCGAGTTCAAGAACGCGCATAACCTCTTCTTTATCAACCAGAGTATCCACACAACCTGTTTTCAGCAGAGGGACTCCTTGTTGCGGCAACCCTAAAATGGACAGCTTCTCCGATGCTTCAACAAGTTCTGCTGTGCATGCAACACCCAAAGCCGCAAGTATCTCTCGATTTTTCAGACCTCTCTTGATTATTTTCATTACCAGACTTCCTCCCGGCACAACATAAATGTGCTTGTATCCCAGCTTTTCAGCAAACTCAACCAGATCTTTTATCACGCATGCTCCACATCTCTTGCAAACATAACCCGCTTCAGGTGTCATTTCAGCTTTGCACTTCTGCGAGTTTCTCAGGCATGCCGGAAGGAACACAGCTCTCTTATTTACCGGCACTCTGGAAAATGCCTCTCGATAAGCTCGATTCTTTATGGCCACATAAATTTGGTCGAGTGCTTCATCATCCTCCACAATTCCTTTCAGAGCTTTTTTAACAGCCCCTCTCGTGCTCAGATCAGCTCCGAGCGCGAGAAGTCTTGATATAATGCCTTCGATGTCCACACCCTTCACCTTCTACAATTGTACCACATGATTTCAGCCGGAAATTTTTATCAATCTATCTTGTTTTGATTTTTCTAAAAATTTTCATAACCTGCAATCACACAAAAAATTCTCATGATACTTCATCACAGCAGTACACTTTGTCTCTATTTTCTTTTTTTGGTCGCATTCTGCGTCACCTTCCTAATCGGACTACGGATAAACAGAAAAGACAAAATAAGCATTACTTCCAACAGGTGCCTGTTTTTATTGCAATGGTGGGTGGTGCTGAACTTCTGCTATGGATTTTGACCTCAGTTTACGGGTGAAAAATGTGATTTTTGTTCAGCAATCATCGAACTGCAATCTATATATACGACTTTCGAGAAAATATGGATATAACAGGTTTTCGAAGAGCAGGGTGGTCGCATGCCAGAGTATAAACAGCTTCCTGAAGAGGAGATGAAAAGATTTGCGGAGATTAGAGAAGCATTTTACGCTCTTGCCCCCAAATTAACCCCAATCGAGCCCGATAAGAATGGAGTTATAGAATATCATGGAAGAAGATTCGTTCTTATTAATTATGTAATTTTTCACGATGTGGTCAAGGCTCTGGAACAGTTCGTTGGAGAGGCCATGACGAAAAGAATGACGTATGACTTTGGTTACAACGCCGGAAAAAATATAGCGGTCATGTTCAAGCGTTCATCAAAGAGTATGGGCGGGGCTGCACTCGCTCTCCTCAAGAGCGGTTTCGACCTGAAAACCTTGGAGAAAATAAAGGGAGATACACCATTCGAGATGTGTGCAAAAATTGTTGGATACGGGAAGCACTCGGGCTTCTTGGGCAACACAGACATTGTCTGTTTCGATACCGATAACCACCACTACATAGCTAGAATAAGGAACACGTTCGTAGCGGCATATTACCGCAACAACGGTATAAAAGCAAAAGAGCCAGTATGTCATTTCATAGCTGGAGTTGTGGGAGGTGTGGTGTCCGAGCTTGTAGGGGAGGAAATAGTGGTGAGGGAAACCAAATGCGAGGCAATGGGTGATGATTACTGCGAATTTGTTGGTGAAAAAGCAAAGAGTTAATGAATGGAGGTGAGGTAAATGGTTATGGAGTTCGACACCAAAAAAATAGAAAAGATAAGGGATGGTGAGTTCAAGAGGCTTGTGGGCCTGAAGGCGCATGGCGATACCAACGGTAACTTTATAGTGAATGGTAAGAGATTGGTGCTGATGGGTGCCGACTACTTCATGGCAGAGGTGCTCAAAATACTGAAGGAGTATGTTGGCCCTACAGGAGGGGGAATACTGTACAACATAGGAGTGGAAGCTGGAAAGGAATATTTCAAGGCACATCATGTGGAGGGCGAAAGTGTGGAAGACACCATAGGAAAGTTTTTCGGGTTCCTGATGTATTCCGGTTATTCCAAGATAACATTTGATGGTGAGAAAATCATCGTGCCTTCATCACCAACAGCAGACATGTGGAGCAAGAACATAGGAGAGAAAACAAAAACATGTTATTACCTTTCAGGACTTTTTGCAGGGTTCCTTTCAGAGCTGTTCAAAAAGCAGCTTGACGTCAGAGAGGTCAAGTGTATGGCTGCAGGCCATGACAGATGTGAATTCGAGATATTCGAGTGAAGTGGATTTTCTTTCTTCCACTTCACCCTACTGTAACGAATCTGAATCCGAGTGAGGCCAGTAAAGTTATCAGTCCAGCGATCAATATCCCCGCTGAAATTACCACAGAACTCTTTTTGAAATCCAGACCGAGAAATGAAGCAATTAAAAGTCCTGTATAGCCGCCAGTACCTACAAACGGCACAGCAACGAAAATGAGAAGAGCAAGCTCCTCATACTTTTCCAGTTTTTCTTTATTACCTGCTATTTTCTTCTCTATGTGCTTTTGAAAAATCTTATGGAGAAGCTTTCCCACAAAGGAATTGGTGACGATCCAGTAGACAAGAATGACAGCAAGGATGTTGAAAGTGCATGAGACAACGTAAGTTAACAAAGGGTTCATGCCTGAAGCCACGCCATAGATAATAGCACCCCTATTCTCGCTAAAAGGAAGAGAAGCAAGAACCGCAACCCTCACTGTTGGTGAGCTGAAAATGTATTCTATCATTCACTGAGATGAGAATTCGAAGCTTTTTATTCATTCTGATGCTGTTCTACGGGCATTATGAAGTCATCCAGGCTGTACTTGAACTCCGCATCTCCTTTAATCGTACCTCTTTCCTTGAGATACTCCCTCGCAAGAATCCAGTAAATCAGAGCCAGAGATTTCCTTCCTTTGTTGTTGCACGGAATAACCAGATCAACGTTGGATGGGTGGTTGAAACTATCGCACAACGCTATCACCGGTATGTTGCTCTTGACCGCTTCTTCCAGCGCCTGCCTGTCAGCTATGGGGTCCGTGATCACAACTATCTTTGGCTCAAGATAAACTTCCTGATAGGGGTTGGTGAGGGCTCCCGGCATGAATCTGCCGTAGACCGCTTTTGCCCCAGTTGCCTCAGCGAACTTGACCACGGGCTTGTGGGAATTTGGCTTCCTTCCCACAACCAGAATATCTTCCGGCTTGTATTTTGCAAGGAATTTTGCGGCAATCCTCAACCTCTCATCTATCTTCTGAACATCGAAAACGCATATTCTGTTGGGCCTTACCTTATAAATGAACTTTTTCATGTATTTGACGCGGAACCTCATACCAATATGGATTCCCGCAGCCAGATACGTGTTGAGAGGTACAAGCATGTCCTGTTGAGTATCACCACTATTTCCCTGCTGTTGTACTTGCTGCACTTCCTTACCTTTCTCAGCCATCCATATCTCACCCGCTTGTTACTTGAACATCGTTAAAATGAATGCACACTTTTTTAAAGTTTTTGGAACTAGAAGAACCACCCGAGCGTCTTGCGCTCGCTCTTGTTTATGATGGTTATTGGTAGCACGCCCTTCTCAAACTCCATTCTTGCGATCTTTATGGGGTCGATTTCTTTTGTTTTTATCAAAGGCAGTGCACCCATGGATAGCTGAAGTGCCCTTGCGGCAATTATTCTCGCTCTCTCATATCTGTTGTATTCCTCCATTTCACACCACCACTCACCACTTCTGGACACGCACGTATAAGCATGACCTTTTTTAGATTCCACAGCCACTCAGTTCACCCTATGTATTGCAAGTCCTTCTCCTCTTCTTTCTTTTCTTTCTTGGGTTGCAGGAGTGAAGCCAGCAGCTGTTCCTGCAGCGTCTCCATCTTCTTTATGATTTTATCGAGTTCCTTCACACGTTCTTCTATCTTGGAGAAGTCAAGTCCAAGATTATAGAGCTTATCGAGCACTTTAAGCACGGCTTCCGTTGCCTTGGGATCTGAGACAAGCATGCCGGATGTCTCTCCCATCAAACACACACCCTTCATCCCACGGTGCTTCGCAACAGCAAGAACAAGGCCTGCTCCGCCGATTATCTGGCCTATGGCAGTATCCTTGAACTGCACACCCAGCTTCTCAAACGGCTTCATATCTCCCTCGCTTATTGCAGCTCCATAAACCTTGGGTTCTCCCTCAATCAGCTCACCCGTTCCAAAGCCGCCAAGCGTTATCACTTCCTTCACGCCGAGGGATTCCACAACATCCACTATCTTCTCCGCTATGAGGTAATGACCTTTAGGATCCATGCTCTGCGCATCCCCGATAAGGATTATGAGGTCGCGCTGTCCCTTTTTCCTGGCTTTCCAGTAAAAGAACTCATTCTTTATCTCTCTTATCACCCCTTTCCTTTCAGGGTCAACGAGAACGACATGAGGAAAATGATAAGAATAAAGTTCGGCAAACTTTTCTGCCCCCAGCTCATCAACTAGATAGCCGGCAGCGTTCCTTCCAACATAACCTATGCCGGGAAGACCCTGAATGAACACAGGGTCCTTGAGTTTGGGCTTCTTCAACCACCTGATAAATGTGCCGTGTTCCCTAAAAGTACCATCGTACACATCCTTTATTTTTTCCGCCATTCAACCACCATGGTCTTGTTTTGCCATCCGCCTCCACTTGCCGTATTTGTCTTCTGGCGAAAAGCGGGGCGGTTGAGCTTTAGCGGTTTGGGCACCGCATCTCGGACACTTTTCCTTCAGTGTGTATTCATTACAGTTCAAACATTTATAAATGTGCGGCATCTCGCTTCACATTTGTGCTCATTCTTCTATTTCTCCCACCAGTTTACAGTGTCCTGCATGCTTCCGCAGATCTTCGTCCACTTTCCCAACAAAATCTTTCAGTAACTTTTCACATTCTTTGTAGTCCCTGCCCTTTATCCTTATGTAATAAACAGGAGATGATATGTATTTTAACTCAAGCCGTTCACCCTTTCCGTGCTTGAGCAGAGCCTCCCTAACCCATTTTATTCCTCTTCCGTCCTTGCTCATTATTTCAAGCTCCCTCCTGATCACAACCTCCTTCTCCTTTATGTATTCCTTGGCGAATTCCTCCATCTTTTCAGCCCAGTCTGTAGGCACACCTTCCTTGATGAGAGCTTCCTTACCTTCTTCTTTGGCTATTTCAAATGCAGCATACATGAGATCAAACTTTTTCTGGAGCAGGAATCCGATCTCTTCATAAATCCTGTTTTCATCCTTACCGAGCTGTTTTGCGATCATCTTCAGCCATTTTTCAGCTTTTATTTCGTTATTGTACTCCTTTTGCTTCTCTCTTCTGGCGGAGGGGCTTACTCTCTTAATGGATAGTGTGATGTGCTTCCTGTCCTTATCAACTTCAAGCACCTTCGCGACCCATTTCTGACCCTCTCTAACGAAATCCCTTATGTTCTTTATCCATCTGGAAGAAATCTCGGAGATGTGTATCATACCTTTCTTTCCCGGATACTCCTCAAGCTCCACAATCGCGCTGTTTGGCCTGACTTCCACTATCTTAACCATTACAAGTTCTCCTTTCTCCGGCCACTCCTCGTATCTCCTGATGTTCTTCACCCCAGAACAAGCCCTTTAATTGGTAGAGCCGGCGAGGGGCTTGTCTATAGGCCCGCTCCACTCTTCCACCACAACCTTTGTTGAGCCGGGAATCTTGTAACCGGCCCTCTTCATTGCTATTTTAGCCTGATTCACAAATTCGTCTGTGGTCCATATCGTCATTATCTTCTGATTTTTATCCACCTGTGCAGCCCTTCCCGTCGGCTTACCAAAGGGTCTGCGCATACCCTGATAATATCTGTCTGCCTGAGCAACAGCCGCCTGAGCATGCTCTCTGAGCACATGATGCGGGTAAATCCTGATCTTCATGAAATAGTTCTTATCTCCAACTCTCTTCCTCATGTAGCTGTTTGCCGCAACTCTCGCTGATTCAAGCGCGTTGTGCCTTACCTGCACCCTGTCTTCAGTAACAAGGTGCACAGCTTTCGTGTATTCATTATGTTTGGTTCCCATCTCAAATATTCTTAATTTTATGCCGGGCACACCCTTTATGTAAGCTTTTTTCGGAACTCTTATCGCCACTCTTGTGTAAGGTCTCTCCCATGCCCTGTAACACCTTGCAGGTCTCAATCCCATCAACACCACCCAAAAAATGTGATACGGTAAAAGCGCTTTTGACTCTTAACTTTTGGAAGGAATAATTTTTAAAATTTAACTGCTCGATTATATAAGCCCGAAATACCACAATGGCCCGCATGTGATTTTCATGCAGAGCATTTCGATTGGGAGGGTTGAGAAGTACCTGATGGATAAGCTTGAGAAGGAAGGCGCACTGCACTTCACCCTCCTCGATCCCGAGTACGACGACCCTTACCTCGTGCGTAAGATCGTTGAAGCAGCGGATAATGCAGGGAGTGACGCTTTTCTGGTGGGCGGATCCCTCGGAGTTGGAACGATGTCTGCGGAGCGTGTTGTGAAGACAATCAAAGAAACAACGACCAAGCCGCTCATAATTTTCCCCGGCAACGTGGATAATGTTACAAGGTATGCAGACGCCATATTCTTCATGAGCTTGCTCAACTCCAGAAACACTTACTGGATCAGCGGAGCTCAAGCTTTAGGTGCGCCCATAGTCAAGAAGCTTGGTATTGAGCCCATCCCGATGGCATACATAATTATAGAGCCCGGTGGAACTGTGTCCTTCATCGGGGATGCAAAACCCATCCCGCGCAAAAAGCCGGATATAGCCGCGGCTTATGCTCTCGCAGGCCAGTATCTGGGTATGAGGTTCGTTTATCTTGAAGCTGGCTCTGGAGCTGAGGAGCCAGTTGAGCCGAAGATGGTTGAAAGGGTCAGAAAAGTTGTGTCCGTGCCCATCATTGTGGGTGGAGGAGTTAAGAAGCCCAAGGAGGCGACAAAACTCGTGAAGGCAGGAGCAGACATAATAGTTACGGGTACGCTGGTCGAGAAGTCGAAAGAACCAGAGGAAGAGCTAATCAAAATGGTGCGCGTCATAAAACAGGTTGGAAAGAAGAGGGTTGAAAAGCGGAAGAAGGAAGAAGCAAAGAAAGAAGAAAAGTGATTGACTCTATATCTCCCATTTTTAACAACTATGTTTTATTCCTTCAAGCTCGAAAGAATGGAAGCGACTTTTTTGGGCGTTAAGCTCATGATCAAAGTCGTGGCCCTCGGCCCTCTTTCCTTTCCGAGCACGCATAGATAAAACGCTCTGAAGAATCTCTTCGCATCAAGCCCGTGCTTCTCCATGATCTCGGCAAACGTGTTTTTGAGCTCCTCTTCGTTCCAGCTTTTTCCGCTCTTCAGAAGCTCGGCAAGCTCAACCATCGCATCCCTTTCCTTCCCTTCAAGCATGGCTTTGATTTCATCCTTAACCCTCTCCTGCACCTCAAACCTGTATTCGGGAGGGGCGTACTTCCTCACCCACCTTCCTGCGTGCTTTACCCTTTCTAGAATGAGATCTTTCATGCTTTCATCATAATGTCCTGTTCTCTGCAATGCTCTGATAACATCATTCTCGTTTCTGAATAGCTGAGCTATCATAGCTGCGTGACTGTAAGATAATGGCACAACAGGGAGAACATCTCTTACCATCGACATCTCGTAAAGCCTTTTCAAGTGTTTTTCCTCCCTTTCATTATCCACCTTCTCCATGTTGTGATAGATTCTCGCAACCCAGTCGAACTCATCATACAGGTTAGGGAGCAAACGCCACGAGAAGCTTCTGGTCTTCATAAGCTTCTTGCAGTAGAAGTATCGCAACACTTCAGGCCTCGCAACCTCCAGCCAGTCCCGCGGATAGATAACGTTGCCGAGAGAGGCGGACATCTTCTGTCCATCTATCATGATGTGCTCGTAGAATATGGGCACAGGAGAGGGAAAGTCAAGCACTCTCTCCACTATCTCAGCATTCACCCAGAAAGCGCTGGATGGCACCTGATATTCCTTACCGGCTCCCTCTGCAACAACCTTCCATCTTGCCCACTGAGCTGCCCACTCGCTCTTCCACATCAGCTTTCCGTTCCCGCTCATGGGATCAGCATAGCCTTCATACCCACACCCTTTGGCAGTGTACTTCTCAAAGCTGTAGTCCTGACAAATGTAATGCACCTTACCATCCTCAATTCCTATAACGCGAGGAGTTATTATCTTGCCGCAGTTCTCACAGATGGGTACCCAAGGACTCCAGCCAGCAGGCAAAGGATTGGTGCGGTACTTGTTTTGAATTTCTTTGACAAGCTCCACTTTCTCCATCAGCATCTTTATGAAGGGATTGAAGTTACCCTTTCTGTACTCCTCCCTCATGGAATATTTCGGCATCTCCACCCCAACAAACTCGTCCAGCGTTTCAAAATAGTTGAGCTTGTGGTGCTCCGCGTAGCTATCATGACACCCCCAAGGATCAGGAATATCACTTACCGGCATGCCTATATACTCCTCATACTCTTTCGGCACACCTTCCGGAATCTTGCGCAGCGGATCCATGTCTTCGGCGACCCATATCAATTCAGCATCGTAGCCAGCATCCCTTAAAGCGCGGACAACCGCCTCTCCCCTCACGGTATCGCTGAGCCTGCCTATGTGCAGCACTCCCGAAATGGATGCTGATGTCTTCACCACCAGCTTTTTGGGTAATTCTATCTCCTTATCCACATACCTGTACTTTTTTCTCGTAACTATCTCTCTCGCTATCGCGTCAGCCCAGAAAAGAGCTTCACTTTCCTCCTTTCTTCTGCTCATTTTCAAGCTCACCCTTCTTAAGCATTTCCATGATAAGTTGGTGTGCAACCTTTAAAGTTTCTCTGTCGTTCTCCCATGTGAGCAGTTTCTGAGCATTTTCATAACTTGTCCACCTGTAATCATCGTGCTCTCTGACGGGCTCTTCCTGCAGTTTGATTCTCTGGCTAGAGTCGGCTCTGACAAGAAACTGTCTGTAACGGTAAATCCTACCATCCTCGGTCTTCCACTCAACCGGATGGAGCTCTGTGATAACTTTCACGTCCTCCAGACCCGTCTCCTCCTCAATCTCCCGCACTAAAGCTTGTAAAACATCCTCTCCTTCTTCCATCCCGCCTTTCGGAAACTCCCACCCCTCCCAGTTGAGGATGCGATGAAGGAGAAGATAAACTACCTTACCATCCACCACATCGAAAACCACACCTTTGACGCCGAATTTTATGGAGGTCATCGAGTTTTCACCGTTTTGTACCTTTCACGGAGTTTAATCCAAAAACAAAGATATTTATTCTTTCCCACACAACTTAAAATCGATGCGGTACAAGGAAATAAAGAAGGTAGATGCTTTCAGCCTTGCAATTGTGACAGGAATAGTGCTCGGAATTCTGGCATTCCTTGCATCGCTCATGCTCCTCGCCGGAATTGAAGGAATACTTTATATTGTGCCTTATGTCAGCAAGACCGCCCAGCTTTTCGGAAGAAGCATGGTTGTGATTACTTTACCTCTGCTTTACTTCTCCATAGGGTTTGTTGTTGCTTACATCGTTGCTCTCATCTACAACTTCGTGGCCAGAAAGTACAGAGGCATAAGAATTGAGCTGGAGTGACCATGTAATTTTTCATTCCCTGTCCATTTTCTTGAGTTTTATGAGATCTCCGAGTGTCATGGAGTAGCTGTTTTTGTCCTTACTTTCAGCTTCACCTTCCACACCACCTTCACCAACACGTTCCACCAGTTTGATTCCCAGCGCTCTTTCAAGCTTTCTTGCCAGCGGGATCTCCGGCATCATCTCCTCCCTTTCTATCTTCGCAAGCAAGCTGGCCCTTATCTGTAATTTTGCAGCCAGCTCTTCCTGAGTCATACCCTTTGCTTCTCTCGCCTTTCTGATCCTTTCGCCATAGTTCTCAACAACTTCCTCCACAATCTCCCGCTCAGAAACAGCAGGTTTTTGAGCTGACTTCAAACCAGTTTGCTTCGGTTTTTCACCAAAAGCAGCGCATCTCTCGCAAACAAGAAGCGTGCTTCCCTCGATCTCAATCTCAACAAGCTTGCCAAATCTCCCGCAAAGCTCGCATTCCCCCTCTTCCATGAGCTCACCCTGCACATGCTAAGCTTTTAATTTGAAGAGCAAAAATTTAAATGCATGCAGAAAAGCGCGGAAAGAATCTTCAGAATTCACGTAAGGGAAGCTTACGACACCATAGCTTCTGATTTCGACAGAACAAGGCAGAAGTGCTGGCAGGAGGTGGAGGATTTCATAAGGAAGAACGTCAGAAGTGGCACAAAATTTCTGGATGCGGGCTGCGGGAATGGCAGGCACATGAAAATAGCGGCAGAGCTTGGATCGTGCTGTATCGGCTTTGATATTGCAAGAAATCTGATAAAACTTGCAAAAACTAAAGAACCTTTGCGTGCCTGCAATTTTCTGATTGCTGACGCACGCATGATGCCATTCAGAAGCCACACGTTCGATGTTGCGATATGTATTGCTGTGCTTCACCACATTCCGGATGAAGAGAGCAGAGTCAAGCTGCTTCTCGAGCTCATGAGAGTGCTGAAGCAGGGAGGCAAAGCCCTGCTTTCCGTCTGGAGCAGGAGCGCGAGAAAGCTTGCGAAATTACCTGCTGAGGTTAAGGATGCTGTCATTACATGGGGGAAGAAGCGCGATCTCTACTACCACATCTTCGACAGGCAAGAGCTTGAGCAGCTTGCAGAAAAGGCAGGCATCACAAACTTCAGAGTCTGGGAGAGCAACGACAACATCTGGTTAGAATTTGAGAAAGAAGGGGAGAAAAGCTGAAAAGATGAAGTAGTTCAGCAGGATGTGGGTGACTGCAAAGACCAGCACATTCTCCTTTCTCGCGCCAAGGAAAAGATAGGTGGGCATGGCAAAGCAGTTGAAAATGAAGGCAAAGAACGCTCCCGCTATCCCTGTCGTGCTCTCGTAGTGCATCGCGTGTAGCACCGCCAGTGCAAGAATGAGCGCAATGAAGCTCGGAATTCTGCGCTCCATTTGCTCGCCAGCCACCACTATGCTTAGCCCCAGAGCCACACACCCAAGCACCATTCCTGCAAGCGCGCCAAATTTGAGATAGGTAACATAAGCTGCAAGAAGCACGAGATCAAAGCCCACGGGCAATGGCAGGAATCGCAGATATGCTCGCGAGATTGCCGCCAGAAAAATGAGAGTTGTGATGAGCACCACTTCCTCCAGATAGGCCATGGCAGCAACGAGCAACACAAGCAAAGCAAAACTTTCAATAACGCTGTTTAATCTCCCGCGCTTTTTTCTCGGTCTTCTCCTGCTCAATCCATTCACCCCATCAGAACAAGATGCGATTAAGATTGAAAAGCCAAGGTCATTCCGCCCATCATGCATCATCCTTCAGCCAAGGCTGATGAAATCATCCCTTGGCCTAAAAATGGATTTGGTTTGGAAGGTTTAAAAAGGTTTGACTCGCCGTTGAATCCGCTGGATGGTGAGCATTAAGGGCTTGCACCACACAAACATCAGGGATTAAGGGTTATGGCGCGTTTTTTATCGATTCTCCCTATTAATTGTTGTGAGTTTAGAACACAGAAAGTTATTTGTCATTTCGCGTCACGGTCTAAAAGATTTTTAAAATTTTATTGATGGGTATAAATAAATAGCAGATTGATGTATCGATTCACAAAAATCTCGGGCGAAGGGTCAATGAAAAAAGAAAAGGAGAAAAACAGGACTTCGGATGCGATCATCTCGCTGAAAAGAATATTTGAAAATCCCGTCTCTCGGTGTTTGCTCAGACATTTCACAAGCAAAGGCCGGCTTGACAGCGCTCTGGAGATCTACTGCGGCATAAGAAGTCCGAGAGGGATCGGAGAAAGAATAAACGCCTTCGTGGTCGGCAAAGCGATCGACAAAGGTGCCGGGGTTTTCGGCGGCAGAAAAGAAGATTTTGTGAATTATTTCAAAGACCCTGTTCCGAGGAGAGGGCTGAGCCTTGTTCTAAAGAGCATAGCGGAATACGGCGTAACAAAACCGCAAAAACTGGTGGCACCATTTCTTGTTGTCTGGGACTTCACGACCAGATGCAACCTCAAATGCAAGCACTGCTATGCCAATGCAGGTAAGGCAGCTCCTGATGAGCTCACCACGGAGCAGGCAAAGGAAGTGGTGGACCAGCTGGATGAGGCGGGTGTTCTCGCTGTGGCCCTTTCCGGAGGAGAGCCTACTGTGAGGGAGGATTTTCTCGAAATCGCAAGGTATATTCACAGGAAGGGCATGTATGTGAGCGTCGCATCAAACGGAACCCTGATAACAAAGGAGTTTGCGAAGAAGATGAAGGATGCAGGAGTCGGTTACATCGAGATAAGTTTGGATCACACCAACCCGGAGATTCATGACGAGTTCAGGGGCGTTAAAGGTGCATGGAAGAGAACGGTTGAGGGTATCAGGCACTGTGTGGAAGCGGGCATAACCACCGGCATCGCCACCACGGTTACAAAATACAATTACGACAACATACCCGAAATGATCAAGCTGGCACAAAAACTGAGGGTGCACAGATTCATCGCGTTTAATTTTGTTCCGACAAGAAGAGGCAGGGATATAGCAGAGACGGATATAACCCCAGAGCAGAGGGAGGAGCTTCTCAATTTCCTGTACGATAAACTGCTGGAGGATAATGGTCTGGAAGTATTTTCCACATGCCCCGCTTATGCAAGAATAAGCTTGGAAAGAGTGAGTGAGGGTGAAGATGGAAGCATAGCTCCAACACATTTTGCAGCCGTGGAGCTGAAGGGAAGAGCCATGGCACTCGCTGATTTTATCGGAGGATGTGGGGCTGGAAGAAATTACTGTTCCATCGAGTATAACGGTGATATCCAGCCATGCGTGTTCATGCCCATCAAACTCGGGAACGTGCTGGAGGACGGATTTGAGAACGTGTGGAAAAATTCGGAAATTATGGAAAAGATGAGAAACAGGGAACTTCTCAAAAACGGCTGCGGAGAATGTCGGTATAAATATGTTTGCGGTGGCTGCAGGGCAAGGGCTTATGCTTACACCGGAGATATCCTTGCTTCCGATCCCGGATGTATTCTTGTTAAAAAACAACGAATTTAGAAGCGAGAAGTTGAAAGTCATGTCACATAACAGCGGATACGCGGTTCACCGTGCTCAGGGCTTCGCATATTTTCGAGGTGCTTCCATAACTGTTTTTGCTAAAATTTGAACTCCAAGATGTTCTCTGTCTGGTAGTTCCGGGGTTTCCACGGGGCCATAAACTTTATATATTTATGTTCATCAATACGTCCAACATGAAAGAAATGCTGAGAATCTTCAAAGCGTTGAGCGATGAAACCAGATTAAAGATTGTTGAATCTCTTCTCGACGGAGAAAAGTGCGTGTGCGAGATTGTTCCGCTTACGAAGAGGAGCCAGCCGACCGTTTCGATCCAGCTTGCAAAGCTCGAGAATCTGGGAATTGTTAAATCAAGAAGAGAGGGGCGGAGTGTTTATTACAGGCTCGCGGATCCTAAAGTTAGGAAAATTTTGTCAAAGGCCGATTTTTCGAAGTGGTGGGGAATCGACAGGAAAGAGATGGAATGGTATCCGATAATCGATGAAGAGAAGTGCACCGGTTGCGGTATGTGCGTTGCAATATGTGGAAGAGGTGTTTTCGAATTCGACGCCCGGAAGAACAAATCGGAGGTCAGAAATCCCTACAACTGCATGGTGGGCTGTGATAACTGCGGAGTTTACTGTCCTGCAGAGGCAATCTCGTTCCCGCAGAAAAACAGGAGAGAATTCGTTCAATCGCTCCTGAAAAAATACGGTATTGTAGCAAAAGCAAGAGAAAATGTTATGCTTTCGATGGAAGGAGGTGATGAAAGATGATAGCATTAACGTACGTCTTGGCTTTACTGCTGACAGGAGCTCTCGTCGGCCTGGTGTCGGGAATGCTTGGGGTTGGCGGCTGCTTCATAATGATTCCCGTGCAGTACTGGATTCTTACAGCTATGGGAATAGATCCGACCATAGCTATAAGAGTTGCCTTCGGAACAAATCTGCTGGTTGTGTTCCCTACCGCGCTGAGCGGATCTTTAAGGCATCATAAAAAAAGCGCCGTGCTCTGGAAGCAGGGAGTAATTCTCGGTTTAACGAGCATTCCCTTCACCTTTGCAGGAGCTTGGATTGCGAGCAACTTGCCGGGAAACATTCTCAAAACTATTTTCGGCTCTGCAATTTTGTTGGGCGCTCTCAGAATGGCGACCGCTCATCCAATAAGAGTTCACGGTGAGCCGCACGCAAACCCCTTAACCTATGTTTTGCTCGGCATGATTTTCGGTTTTGTTACAGGGCTAATAGGGATAGGCGGCGGCGTGCTTATGGTTCCCCTGATGGTAATATTTCTGAACTATCACATGCATGAAGCTGTTGCCACCTCAACGGCTGTAATGGTTTTTACCAGCTTGGGAGGAGCGATAGCGTACATGCTTTACGGGCTTGGCATGCAGGGCCTGCCTCCTTACTCCATCGGCTATGTCAACCTTTTGCAGTGGATTTTGCTGGCAGGCACGAGCATTCCAATGGCACAGGTTGGAGCGCATTTAGCGCACAAAATACACCCTCACGGGCTTAAATGGATTTTCATTGCGGTCATGGTTTACATGGGGCTGAAGATGATAGGAGTTTTCTCCTGGCTCGGTCTGCCTGTGTGAGATGTGAAGTGGTGTTAAGAAACAATACACGGAAACAAAACATCTATGGAAGCCGGGGACGGAAGAGCGGTACGTCCTCTCCGGCCTTCTGAATACCTTTTCTTCAATATTATCAAAACGCGATCGGAGTTCTCACCGAAAGATTTAAATATTTTAAAAGTTATTACTAAAGAGTAACAAAAAATTGAAAATGAGGTGATGGCTGTTATGATGTGTGGTGATATGAAAGATATGGTGTATCGTGCGCTAATTGGTGATGTGAAAAAAAGAATAATAAATGGAATAGAGGGTGCTGGTGTCGCGACATTTAAGAAAGTTGAAAAATACATTCGGGATTTTCTGGAAAAAGGATATGAAGATCTTGGCGCTCTTGAAAAAGAACTTAAAAGCATGCGAATAAGCGATGACGCAAAAAAGAAGGTGTTGAATTACGTTGTTAAACTCCATGAGAAAGACGTGATTAGGAATTATATTGCGAAGCTTAGCCTTCGTGAAGCAGGGATTGATGCAATAGAACGTGATAATGATAATTATGTTGATGATATTGTTGTTGATTTCAGCAAGTACGGCATTGATACAGTTGGTGAAGCTGGGGACGTAAGTGAAGAAAAAAATGAAAGAGATGAAGGAGTTCCTCATGATGGAGAACCTTATGTAACCAGAGGGGTCAAGGAATGGAACTATGACCAAGCAATCCATCCAAGAGAAATAATTCACGGGAGTTACGAAGATGAAGATGAGCATGTAAAAGACCCTAGATATGAAGATGACCTTGTGAAGGGCGCAAAATATTATGCATTTTACAGGGGTGCGCTCAAGAACAACTTCGAGAACAGGGGCATTAAAAAGCTCGCCGGAAGATGGGATTCCAAGAAAGCGGAGGAAATAATAAAGATGTACAGGTCAGGAGCGGATGAGATAGATCCGTTTGTGCTCGAAGCAGCCTTCGATGTTGTTGCCCATGCGAAGGGTTACGACTACCTCAAACAGAACTACGGAAAAGAGCTCAAAAAATTCGGCGTGCAGAGAAAGAGAATGCTTGAGAGCTGGGGCATGGACGATGGTGCTTTCAAGCATGTGAAGTACAGTGAGAATCTTGCCAATGATATATATCGTTTCGTGAAGGACAACAAGGACAAGATTGCTAAGGCTGCTGCTTATGCTGCTATTACTGCTACCGTCCTGAGGGCTCTTGAAGATCCCGATACCTTTATGACAGCGATAAACAATCTGATAACAGGAAAAGCTACCTATTACCCACACGCGGCTCCAACAGCTGCAGGAGCAGTACTTGGCGGTATGGCCGGACTGTGGGCTGAGGAGAAGCTGGTGAAGTACAAGGACAGCATAAAGAGCGGAGCTTCAAGGATCTGGAACGGCCTGAAGAAGAAGCTCAACAAGCTCACGAGCAGATTCGAGTACTGCCCGCTTGAGGGGTGATACCCGCCCACTTCTTTATTCTTCTTCATAAAATGATCTTAAATCGTAGAATGCTGCTTTAATCATGGCTCTGTAAACCTTTTCTGGCTCCTTTTCCACATGCTCCAGCAAAGTTCCTGCCCCGTCAATCTTGTTTTTAATCGATGAATAGTCCATAGGATGGTGGACAGCGAATGATTCTAGCTCGTATTTTTTCCCTATTTTTTTCACAAGCTCATGCCAAAAACCACTCTCCGGAGGAAAACCGAAGGCAGCAACACAGAGATACTCGTTTCCCTCATCATTCAGCACACCAAGACTGTCGTATTTCAGCAGGGATAGCTGACATTCCTCACTCATTTCTCTCAGCTTTTCCTGTAGAAAATGGAATTCCTCTTTGTTCACACTGAACCTTACTTCCAGAATATCTGTGTTTTCCCTGTGTGCAAGAACCATAAAATACAGATTGACGGAATCAACTCCCAGCTGGCTCCAGAGGAGGTCTCTCAATTCATTCTCAAGGTTCATTGAAACAACCCTAAACAAGCTCCCACTTCAATCCATAGTGGATTATACCATCTTCTCCATCCTCGTAAATCTTGCGGAACACAGCTCTTACCCTCGCGCCAATGTCAAGCAGAGCAAGATCACCCACAACCTCTCCCATAACGCGCGGCCCTTCATCCAGCTCGATTATGGCTATACAGTAAGGCACGCGTTTTTCAAAGCCAGATGGAGCAGCGTGAATTATGGTGTAGGAATATACCTTGCCCTCGCCTTTAAGCTGACACTTCTCCAGTTTGCCCTTCCTCCTGCACTTGGGGCATATGGCTTTGGGAGGGAAATAAACAGTCCCGCAGTTTGCACACCTGTTACCCACCAGTCTGTATCTGGCTTCAAACCTTCGCCATGCAAGAGGCACGCTCGATCTGTGAGGCATCTCAACTCACCCTTAACTTCACCATCCTCTCTCCAAAATATGCACCACAGCAGTTGCTCCGCTCCCTCCAACGTTGTGCGCAAGCCCTATCCTCGCATCCTTCACCTGCCTCTCCCCGGCTTCACCCCTCAGCTGCAGCACGATCTCAGATATCTGCTTGACTCCCGTTGCACCAACGGGATGCCCGCATGCTTTCAACCCTCCGGAAGTGTTAACCGGAATCGAACCATCAAGCTTAGTTTCACCATCTTCAACGAACTTCCCGCCCTTTCCCTTCTCCACAAATCCCAGATCCTCTATGGCCATTATCTCAGCTATGGTGAAGCAATCGTGCACCTCGGCAACATCCACATCTCTTGGCCTTATGCCTGCTTCCTCATAAGCCATCTTTGCAGCAAGCCTCGTTGCCTTTATCTCTGTCAAGCTTTCCCTGTCATGCAGCGCAAGAGTATCGGTGGCATGCCCGCTCCCAGCTATATACACCAGCTTATCCGTAAGTTTCTTGGCAACCTCTTCGCTACAAACAATCACCGCAGCTGCACCATCAGTTATTGGAGAGCAATCCAGAAGGTTGAGCGGCTCAGCAACCGGAGTGGAGTTGATCACATCCTCAACCGTTATCCTGAACGGATACTGCGCTATGGGATTCTTCGTTGCATTCTCATGATTCTTAACAGCCACGAGAGCAAGCTGCTCTCTTGTGGTGCCATATTCGTACATGTGTCTTCTGGCCATCAGGGCGTAAAGACCGGGAAACGTTGCTCCATAATACCCTTCCCACTCCTGATCGGCTGCTCCGGCAAGAGTTGTGGTGACATCAGCCGTGCTCAGATCGGTCATCTTTTCTACTCCACCGACCAGCACGATATCATGCTTTCCGGAAAGCACAGCTAGGTAAGCCTGCCTAACCGCGAGGCCACCGGAAGCGCATGCTGCCTCCACCCTTGTTGATGGAATGTTAAGTCCTAACTCTCCAGCAATGAGTGAAGCTATGTGCTCCTGCCCTATGAACCTGCCGCCGGACATGTTACCTATGTACATGGCATCTATGTCCTTACCGCTTATGCCAGCATCCTCTATGGCTTTCACTCCAGCTTCTATGGCAAGCTCTCTGAAGCCCCTGTCCCAGTGTTCTCCGAACTTTGTCAGGCCAACACCAACAACGCAGACCTTTTTTGCCATAACAACCGACCATCACTAACTTTCTATTCCTTCAGCTTGCCCCTCATTTTAGCATATCTCGCATAGCTCACGTAAACCTTCCTGTTCAGATAGTATTCAAAGGTAGGTGCCAGTTCCCTCTTTTCCTCTATGAGCTCCGTCACTTCTATCGCGAAAGCATCGCTTCCAGCACCGCTTCCGAAAGATGCGAGCAGGATCAGCTCTCCCGGCTTTGCCTTGTCCAGCGTGGCACACAATCCAAGCAAGCTGCTTCCCGAGTATGTGTTACCAACCTTGCTCACCACGAATCCATTCTCAAGCTTATCCTTTTCTATGCCGAGCATCTTCGCCATTCTAAGCGGGAACTTGCCGTTCGGCATGTGGAACACAACATGATCGAACTCGTTTGCTTTCATTCCCATTTCCTCGAGCAGAAAGTTGACAGCTCCACCAACATGCCTGAAATAAGCGGGCGCTCCGGTAAATCTTGCTGCGTGCCTCGGATAGTGCTGAAACGGCCTCCTCCAGAAGTCAGGAGTGTCTGAGGAAAATGAAGCTGTTGCAAGAACCTTTGCAAGCACATCCTTCCTGCCTATGACGAAAGCAGCTCCACCGCTTGCAGCGGTGTATTCAAGCGCATCTCCGGGAGCACCCTGAGCGGTGTCAGCCCCGATCGCTAAGCCGTAATCTATCATGCCGGCTTTCACAAGCCCGAGGCACATCTGAATGCCTGCCGTCCCGGCCTTGCAGGCAAACTCAAGATCGGCGGCAGTGTAATCATTACCAACGCCGAGAGCTTCCCCAACTATCGTGGCGGTGGGCTTCACGACATACGGGTGGCTTTCGCTCCCCACATAAATGGCCCCTATCTGCTCCGGAGCTATGCTGGCTCGCTTAATCGCATTCCTTGCGGCTTCCACAGCTATAGTGGCAGTATCCTCATCATCTCCTGCTATAGCTTTCTCTTCAACAAGCAATCCGTTCTTTATGCGTGAAGCATCCTCCCCCCACACACTTGCAATTTCCTCCACCTTTATTCTGTACATCGGAACATAACATCCGTAGCCAACTATGCCGACCTTACCGTCCAGCTTCATAGCACAGCCACACCCCGAGCAGAGCATCTCAACTCTCCCGAACCTCCAGCCCCATCTCTTTCATGACCTCCCTGACCAAATCCATCGTTATCTTCCTCCCCTCCTTTCTGGCCTCCTCCACAGCCCTTTCAGCTATCTCATCAGCTTTGCTAGCGTCAGCTCCAGCCATTATGGCTAGGTTTCTGGCATGCAGCTCCATGTGGCCGCGCTGTATGCCTTCAGTTGCTATGGCCCTTATGGCAGCGAGATTCTGAAGCAGGCCCACAGCAGCCATGACCTCCGCAAGCTCTCTCGCACTCTTAACACCAAGAATCTTCAGGTTGAGCTTGGCCATGGGATGCACGCGAGTTGCACCACCCACTATGCCTGCCTGAATCGGGATCTCTATCCTCCCCACTAAATTGCCATCTTCATCCTTCCTCCAGATGGCAAGCGGTTTGTATCTGCCGTCTTTAGCGGCATAGCCATGGGCTCCCGCTTCCATCGCTCTTGTGTCATTACCTGTAGCAAGTGCTATGGCCGTTATTCCGTTCATTATGCCCTTGTTGTGCGTCACAGCCCTGAAAACATCTGCCTCAGCCATCTTGCTTGCGAGCACTATCCTTTCCACAACCTCCTCTCCGCCAATCGTCTCCGGCCTTATCTTCACCTCAGCCCTTGCAATTCTGTAAGCTGCAAGATTGCTTATGATCTTCAGGATAGCCTTTCCTCCGGTTATCTCCTCCAGAACTGGCGCAATGGCTTCCACCATGGTGTTCACGAGATTGGCCCCCATGGCATCGGCACAATTCACAAGCAAGTGCACCACAAGAAACTTATCACCATCTTCATGCTCCGTAACTCTAACCTCTATATCCACGGGCCCTCCTCCATACTTCACGAGAGTGGGGTCCTGCGCTTCCGCCACCTTCAGAAGCTCCTGCTTTCTGGCAAGGATGGCTTCCCTAGCCTTTTCCAAATCAGGCACGTGGGCAAGATGTATTTGCCCTATCATGATCGGATCGGTGGCTTCAGCTTTAACCCCGCCGTTCTCTCTTGCAATCTTGGCCATGTAAGAAGCTGCAGCTATCACGCTCGGCTCCTCTATGGCCATCGGCACAAGATAATCCTTTCCGTTTATCAGGAAGTTGACCGCAACACCAAGAGGCACCTCCATCTTACCTATGACGTTCTCAACCATCTTGTCCGCAAGCTCAATGGGCAGAGCGTTGCCTTCAAGAAGCTTTACCTCATCATCCGTAAGCCCGGCAAACTCCTTCACGAACTTTCTCCTTTCCTCAACGCTCAGCTTGTAGAACCCGCTCACCCTCGAGCTTTTCTTGCTCGCTTCTCCTTCTGTTTTATTGCTTCCCTCACTCATATTCCTTACCTGCTCTCCTCAAACATTTAAATAGATTTCAACCCAACCCCTCGGAATTCAACACCGAAAAACAAAACCAAAATTCAGCAACGTAGCTAAAAATTCATATATGATTGGTATTTTTTCTGTGCTTTACTCTCACAATCTTGATGCCCCAAAAGTTCACTTCAGCCATCTTTACCTTCATCCCACCACCTATTCAGTCAATTGACGAATTACTTTTACGACAATAAGTATTAATAATAAGGAGTATTTAAATTTTTTGCAAGCTCAATATACTTTATTCATCGAATGACGAATCGAAAGGTGTTGATTGCATGCCTGATAAGGTCGTTGCTTCCGCTCCGGGCAACGTTTTTTTCATGGGGGAGCATGCTGTGGTTTACCACAGACCCGCCATAGTAACCGCTGTGAGCATGAGAACATACACCACCGCTCAGAAAAGCATGAGCACCAGCGTGGTTGTGGGATCAGCAGGTTATGGTAATCTTGCCGGAAGAATCACTGATTATGGGCTTGAATTTTCCATATGTGGGGAAGAGCTCCAGCCTGCCAAGGAGTTGCTTGAGGAGTGTTATGAGCATTACGGTATGGATGATGGTGTGCGAATAGACGTGAGAAGCGATATTCCTCACACAACCGGCGGCCTGAGCAGCTCAACAGCTTTCCTATCTTCTTTCTTTCATGCGCTCAACGAACTGTACGGATGGGGTATCTCGAAGGAAAGATATCTCGAAATACTGCTCCCGTTCCAGGAAAAGATTCATGGTGGAGCGGCAAGCGGAGCTGAGTTTGCTTCAAGCGTCTTTGGCGGGACACATATTGTGAGGAAAAAACCCAACTCCTCTTCTGGAGAGCTCCCGATAGATATGGAACGTGTGGAAGGGGATGTGGTATTTCACCTTGTGATAGGAGATACGGGGATAAGGGCAAGAACTTCAACCACGGTTGGAGAGATCAAGAAGCTGAGGGAGATGGAGGAAGAGCCATACGAGGAGGTGTTTGATGAGATTGAAAGTGTGGTGAAGGAGGGAGTTTCAGCCCTGAAAAACGCGGACGCTGTAGCTTTAGGAGAGCTGATGAACAGAAACGCTCAGCTGCTCGAGAAGCTGGATGAAATTAGCATGGCTCTGAATAAAAAATACAGGGTGTTTGAAAACTTCGTGCCGATTGTTACGGAGAAACTGAAGTTGCTAATGAATGCAGCGCTGTCTGCTGGAGCGCTCGGTGCAAAGCCGTCCGGCGGGGGAGGAGGAGGCATAATGATTGCGCTTGCAGACGATTATACTGTTGAAGCGGTGAGAGACACCCTGTTAAAATGTGCAGCCCGCGTTTATGTTGTTGATATGGGTGTGGAAGGTGTCACCACCCTTCCCGATTCGACGTAAAACGATGAGGGAATGCGCAAAGACCATACACTTTAAAACTTTCAATTAAAAACTTCCGAAAAAGGAGCGTGATAGGATGCTACGAGAGTTTCTGAAAGAAATAGAGATTGTTGAGGTTAAAGACAACTTATCTGCTGAGCTTGAGATGACTCCGTTTATTGAGAAAGGGGAGCGAGAGGGAAAAGCGGTGCTTTTCACCTCACCAAAGAACTACAACAACACAGTGCTTGCATCTCTCCTCAATTCCAGAGATGTGATAGCCAAAGCCATAGGAGCCAAAAACAGGAACGAGATCATTGCAAGGATGACGCAATGTATGGATTCTCCCGAGCCCTACAAAATGGTGGAAAAAGCACCCTTCATGGAGAACGAGATGGACAATCCAGACATAATAAAGCACATCCCTCTGCTCAAGTTTTATGAGGGGGATGGCTCCCACTACACCTCTTCCAGCATTGTGGTGGCTAGAGATGAGGAAACTGGAAAGCTCAACTACTCCTTTCATCGCATGAAATACCTTGGTAAAAACAGATTCGTTATGCGTATTATACCGGGAAGGCACTTCTCCACCATCCTTGAAAGAGCAAAGAGTGATGTCAGAATTGCAATTTTTATGGGAGTGCATCCTGCAGTTGAGGTGGCTGCCGCTACATCATTTGTCTTCGGCTTCAACGAGATGGAGTTTGCCAACTCGCTGCTCGATGGAAAGTTGAGCTGCGTTGATCTCGATGGGCTGCACGTACCATCTCATGCAGAGATCGTGATGGTTGGTGTGGTCCGAAAGAGCGAGCTTGCAGATGAAGGCCCGTTTGTTGACCTCACCGGCACCTGGGATATAGTAAGGAAGCAGCCGGTGGTGGAGATAGAGAAGCTGTACTACAGAAATGACTTCATCTACCGCACGATACTGCCGGGTGGAGTGGAGCACCGCTATCTGATGGGCATTCCGCAAGAGCCGCGCATATTTAAGATTGTGTCCAACACGCTGCCCCGAGTTAAAAACGTGGTGCTCACGGAAGGTGGTGGTTGCTGGCTTCATGCAGTTGTGTCCATAACAAAGAAGGTTGAGGGAGAGGGCAAGAATGTCGGGCTTGCAGCGCTGGCAGCACACCCATCCCTAAAGAGGGTTGTGGTTGTTGATGACGACATAGACATAACGAATGAGCGAGAGGTTGAGTGGGCGATAGCGACGAGGGTGCAGGCAGATAAAGATGTTGTGATAATCCCCGAATGTAAGGGCTCTTCCCTAGACCCTTCCCAGAACCATGAAAAGAAAACAACGACCAAATGGATAATCGATGCCACAATGCCCGTGGGTAAGGAGAAGAACTTCAGGAAGGTCACATCCAAGGATAAAGCATGATAAAAATCATGAAAGAGGTGAGACAAAGTGAGAATAAGTGTGGGAGAGGGAAGACATCAGGTATGGGCGGAGATATGTGCGGTAGGTGATGACCTAATCCTGCTGGTGGGTGGTGGAGATAAGCCGCACATAGGGAGCGTGTGCATAGCCGTACCTTACGATAAGGGCGATGGTAAAATAAGAGCTACTCCCTCGTGCGTTTACACCATGCCCGGACACAAGGATGACGTTGTGGTGAGAAAGTTCGCTGAGGAGCTTGCAAAGCACTTCAACACCCCTGTGTTGTGTGTGGGTGGAATCCATCTTGAGGATGCGACTGAAGAGGAAATCAAACTCATGGTTGAGAACGCTGACAAGCTTTTGCTTGCTACGGTTAAAGCGATAGAAGCGGGAGAGCACAAATAAAGAGTGGTGGGTTGTCATGTATCTGACCAAGGAAGAGGAGAGAATGCTTGAAGGAGAATATGGGAATGTGGTTGCAAGATGCATGAAGCTGCTCGTGAAACTGGGGGAGAAGTTCGGAGCAGAGAGGATGGTTGAGGTAAGATCTGTGCAGATAGCAGGCGTGTCCTACAAAAACATAGGAGATCCCGGCCTTGAGTTTCTTGAAGGATTTGCAAACGAGGGCGCGAAAGTTAAAGTTACATCCTTCATGAATCCCGCGGGCATGCCTATGGAAGGATGGGAAGAGATAGGTATACCTTCCGATTTTGCTGAAAAACAGAAGAGGGTTATTGAAGCTTTCAGGAAGATGGGCGTTATTGTGGCGAGCACCTGCACACCATATCTGGCGGGAATGCTTCCGAGATTTCGTGAGCACATAGCATGGAGCGAGAGTTCTGCAGTCGCATTTTCCAATTCCGTTGTTGGGGCGAGAACCAACAGAGAGGGAGGACCGTCAGCCCTTGCAGCAGCCATCACAGGCAGGACTCCTTATTATGGCTTCCATCTGGATGAAAACAGAAACCCGAATTTCGTGGTGAGGGTGGATGCTGAACTGAAAAGCATTTCGGATTATGGGGCGCTGGGCTGTGTGGTGGGTAAAGCCAAAGGTAAGGGCGTACCATATTTCACTGGCATAAAGCATGCAGGCATAGACGAGCTCAAAAGTTTGGGGGCTTCTCTTGCCGCTTACGGGGCTGTTGCGCTCTTTCATGTTGAGGGGATAACGCCTGAAGCGAGAAAAGGATGTGTGGATGTTGAAAATGTGGAGGAGACGATTGACGTGGGTGAAAAAGAGTTGAAGGAAGCATACGAAGCCATGTCGTCTGAGCTTGAGGATGTGGAGCTGATAGCCGTAGGATGTCCTCATGCATCCATCAACGAGATCAGGGAGATTTGTGAGCTTCTCAAAGGAAAGAAGCTGAAAGTGCCGATGTGGATATTCACTTCCCAGGCCGTAAAGAGCATTGCAAAACGAGCGGGCATTAGTGAAGAGCTGGAAAAAGCAGGAGCAAAGCTCATAGAGGATACATGCCCTGTTGTTGCCCCCCTGGACGTGCTTGGTATAAAGAAGGTGGCCGTTAATTCGGGCAAGGCAGCATTCTATTTGCCAAACACGAACAAACAGATGGTGCTTTTCGATGATATTTCCAGAATCATCGATAAGTTTGCTGAATGAGGTGGATATATGACTGATGAAAAAACAGCCAAAAAGGTTCTCAAGGGCAATCCCGTTATGGAGGGTAAGGCGGAAGGCGAGGTTCTTTACACAAGCATGCCCATAAGCTTTTTTGGAAGCGTGGATTTGAACAGCGGTACTGTGGTGGAGAAGGATCATGAGTTGTATGGAAAGAGCATGGCAAACAAAATACTGGTTTTTCCTCACGGAAAGGGGAGCACTGTTGGCTCTTACGTCATTTACGGGCTAAAAAAGAATGGGGTTGCACCCCTTGCAATAATAAACGAGGAAACTGAAACAATAGTGGCCACGGGTTGCATACTCGCTGACATTCCCTGTGTGGACGGCATAAAGATTGAGGAGCTGAAGGATGCTAAGCGTGTGAGAGTTGATGCCACGAAAGGCATAGTGGAAGTGATTGAATAGTTGTAGCGCATGCTGATGTTGTTTCGGGAGGTGGGGGAAATGTGCATAGTGCACCACCAGTACGGATGGAATGGAGTTAAGGTTAGCAAGTATGTGGTAGAAGAGGTTAGGGAGTTGTATCGATTGGTGAAGGGGAGGAAGAGCGGTGTCGGGCATGCTGGTTTGGACGCAGGAGTTAGTGATGTTCGTGAGAGCTTGGTGAATGTGCTAGAGATGCTCGGAATAGAGAGGAAAGATAGCATAGATGCGATGTACAGAGAATTTGAGAGGAAATACCTTACAACACAAGGGTCTGAAGTATGACTGAGAAAAGGATCGTTGTCGGGATAAGCGGTGCTTCAGGATTGCCCGTAGCGCTTGAACTGCTGAAAGCTCTGAAGAAATGCAGTGTGGAAGTGCATGCCATTCCGACAGGCGGAGCTTTCCGGGTTGCTCAGCACGAGCTTGGCATGGATGAAAAAAACTTTGCCAAAGAGCTGAAATCGCTTGCATGCAGGGTTTATGATGAGCAGGAGTTGCAAGCCCCAGTGGCGTCGGGCACATTCAAGCATGACGGGATGGTTGTTGTTCCGTGCAGCATGAAGACGCTTGCATCCATAGCGACGGGGCTTGAGGTTAACCTGCTTGCAAGGGCAGCAAGCGTCACGCTGAAGGAAAAAAGGAAGCTGGTATTGTGCGTGAGGGAAACGCCGCTAAGAGCTGCACATCTCCGCAACATGCTCATGCTTGCCGAGGAAGGTGCTATAATCCTGCCGCTGGTGATGAGCTTTTACGGAAAGAGAGATGGGAGGGTAGATGTTGGGGTCATGATCAGAAATTTGGTTGGAAAGGTGATGGATCTGCTTGGAGTTGATTATGAATACGAGAGGTGGTGCTGATGAGGTTTCACAGGCTTAACGGTCATGAGGTTAACGAGTTCATCATCATGAAGCTTGGAGGCTCGATCATAACCTACAAGAACAGGTGGATGCCCACTCTGAACAAAGATAATCTGAAAAGACTTGCCAAGGAGATAGGTGAGGCATGGAGTGAAAGGAAGGACCTTGCACTCATTCTGATTCATGGTGCTGGAAGCTACGGTCATGTGCTTGCCACTCTTTATAAAATCCTGAAGGAGAACGAGTATGAAAGAAGGTTGCTCGGATTTGCAGAGATTCAGCGCTTACAGAACGAGCTTAATGCTAAGGTGTGTGCCGAGCTCCAGAACTATCATGTTCCTGCCGTGCCCGTGCAGGCCTCTGCTTCAGCCGTGCTGGAAAACGAGAAGCTCGTGCACATGGATGTTAAAGCGATAGAGGGTATGCTTCACGTGGGGCTTGTTCCCGTGCTTTACGGCGTGCCAGCTTACGATAAAAAACTTGGAGGGGGCATACTATCTGGAGATGAGATAATGAGGCATCTGGCAAAACATCTCGAGCCAGACAGGCTGGTGCATGTAAGTGATGTTGATGGTATCTACGATAAAGACCCGAAGAAGAGCAAGGACGCAAAGCTCATAAAGGAGATAACACGCGACAACCTAAAACAGGTGCTTGAAGTGCTTGGTGGCTCCTCCTATTTTGATGTCACTGGAGGCATGGTCAGGAAGATCGAAGAACTCATGGAGCTGGAAGGGATCGTTGCCGAGATAATAAACGGCAACAGGGAAGGGTATGTGAGGCGCGCGCTGCTTGGAGAGGTAGGGCTGGGCACGGTCATAAGAAGCTGATGGATTATGGCACGGGTTTTTGTTTTAAGGCTGGGACATAGAAAGGAGAGGGATAAAAGGATAAGCACGCATGTTGCTCTTGTTGCAAGGGCTTTAGGGGCGAGTGGTGTGGTTTATTCTGGCGAGAAAGACGAGAAGATGGAAAAAAGCGTTGAGGATGTTGTTGAAAGGTGGGGCGGGCCCTTCTTCATAAGCTATGAGAGGAACTGGAAAAAGTGGCTTGAGAAGTTTGATGGGATTAAGGTTCACCTTACTATGTATGGAGTGCCGTTCCAAGAAAGGATGAAGGAGATAAGGGGAAAGTTTAAGAGCAGGGACATCTGCGTTATAGTAGGAAGCGAGAAAGTTCCTGCCGGGATTTATGGAATGGCGGATTACAACCTTGCAATCGGCAACCAGCCACACAGCGAAGTGGGAGCTCTGGCCATCTTTCTGTATGAGCTCATGGACAGAAAACTGAAGGAAGATTTCGAGGGCGCGAAGATCAAAGTGGTGCCGCAGAAAAAAGGAAAGAAGGTTGTTAAATTAAATTCTTGAGAGGAGAACAACCCTGCTCCTCCCATCCTCTCCGGCCCACCGGATTTTTCACTTCACTTTGTTGAAACTTCACGCGCAACCTCTTTCAGGAAGCTCTCCAGCTCACCTGCAAAGGAATAGAATTCTTCCGTTGGTTTCACCACAAACATTTCCATCTCAGCAGGGTCTTCGAGAATGCTTTCAAGGTTGAGAGTCTCCATGCTGGCTTTAAGAGCATCCCTGTACTTTTTGAATCTCATCGCGAACCTTATTTTTTCCAGAATCGCATCCTTCAGCTCCTCAATCCTCACTCCGGCTTTCCAGATCATGAACACGTCATATATATCTCTCAGCTTCATCGCCTGCCTCGTTAGAATTGCACGCATCTTCTCACACAGAATCTCCTCAATACTGTAAGCAGAAACTTTCACAGGCTGGTAGAATTCCAGAAATTCACGGAAGTAAGCTTTATCCTCATCGCCGATCTCTCTGCCTGTGAGAAGAGTTTTCGCAACAGCATTCTCGGGAGGGAAGAGAAGTTTCTCAACAAAATTAACCTGAATCTTGACCATCTCGCTCCCCCTCCAGAGTTTGAAAGTAGCCATTCTGCTCCCGCTCCCGAACTCCGTATAATTTCTGTTCTTCAAATCACATCTGAAGTCAAGTTCCATGCCATGTGCGATTCCTTCAAGAATCGAGCCGAATCTTTCAGCCTGCTCCACAAGCTTCCTTCTCAGATCCTTCTTTCCCAGATTCTTCCATGTCTCCTGTCTCCTCCACGTGAAGTCAAGATCAACGCTGAAGCGGTAATAGCCAAAGTAGCACTTCACCAGACAGCTTCCGCCCTTGAAGAGATACGCATCGCCGAATGCTGAATTGAGTTCTTTAAGTATTCCGTGTATAATCACGTCCCTCTCAATCAGCGAAGGTTTTCGAATCCCCGATTTCTCCGCCACGAAGGCAACGAACTCAGACAAGTCCGGCATTTTCAACTACTCTCCTCACGCTCTTCGGATAGAGGCGAAGGTACTCCGCGAGCTTTTTCCTTTTCACTTCTTTTCTGTACTCTTTCAGGAGTGCAATTATCCTCTCCTCAGGTACTGATCGGTATCTCGAAAGATAAACCATATCAAGCAAGGTCTTTTCCATATCCGAATACCTCACTCCATCCTTCTCAACAACCCCGAAACCGAAGAGCTCTTTCTTCAGCTTTATGAACTTAACATCCTCTCCGTTAATCTTCACGATCTTGGGTCTGTAGATAGAATCGCTCAGCACGTGGATCACGGGGAAGAACTCGTGCGTGGCTCCGTTCAACCTCAAGGCCGTGTTCAATCCGAAGTACCAGTTCACTCCAAGCTTTTTCATTCCCATTGAGATTAGTTTCAGTGTGTCGATGCTTTTCCGCGTGCTGAATTCCTCAATGGTTCTGACGTAGTAGAGTCCGCGGAGAATTCTTATCAGATAACCGTAGGATATCATGAAGTTTATAGCCCTGCGTGCATCTTCTCCGAATCTTTTGCATGCCTTTTCCATTTCTTCCCTTGTAACAACCCTTCCTCCAAATACGGAGAGTACGTATTTCGTGAATTTTTTCATGCTTGTTATTTATGTAACAAGTTTTAAAAAAACTAATGTTTGTTACATAAATTGAAGCTAAACTCTAACTTCACACCCTGCTCAACAACACAACCCTGCTCCTCTCATCCTCTCCGGCCCACCTGTAGTTCAGGTATTCGTTGAGCTTTGACGCGTACTCTATTATATCGTGGTGGTACGGCATGTTCTCCTCCTTCAGCCGGTAGCGCGAGAAGCCGAGGTACATGTACGCTTTGACTTCCACAAAGTGCGGATTTATTTTTTCTATCAGCTTTGCATACTCCTCCCAGTTTGAGGTGTTGTATCCTTTTATCATGGTCAGCCTCACACACTTCCTACCCTCATAACCCGACAGAAACTCCACAGTTCTCATCAATCGCTCCCAGAAATCCGGAAAGGTCGGGCAATCCACCTTCTTGTAAATCTCTGGATTTGGAGCATCGAGCGAGAGGTAGAGCTGCGTGGGCTTCTCTTCCAGCCCTTCCAGCCGTTCCGGAAACTGGCCGTTGGTAACGAGGAAGGTTGTGAATCCGCGCCTGCGAAATTCCTTTATCAGCTCGGATATGAGGGGATATGCTGTGGGCTCGCCTATCAAACTGATGGCAGCATTTTTCGGATTCTGCGCTTCCTCCCATTTCTTCATGTCCGTGCCCTCATACCCCTTCAGGCCGGAAAGCAGTTTCCTGTGTGCTTCTATACAACCATCGATTATGGTGGAAGGTTCATCAAGATAAGGAAAATCCTTCATATCCTGGCTTACCGTCTGCTCTATGGCGCGCCAGCAGTAAATACAGCGATTCGGGCAGAAAAAGGCAGCGGGACTCATCTGCAGGCATGTGTGGCTCTGTATTCCGTAATGCCTGTAGTAGAACTTCTCCTTGTAACACACTCCTTCGTTCTTTATGCTCTTTTTCGTCCACTCGCAGACCTTCACTGCTGAATGATTCCCCACGATACCGTAATGCTGTCTTCTGAGCGTTTTCTTGAAGAGCTCTAGTTTCTCGGCAAGCCCTTTCTCGTTCATGGAGAGAAAAAAAGGGACGAAAGTTTTAATTGTTTGCTGGGTGGAGATAACGAATTCGATCATAAAACGTTGGAGAGCAAGTCTAGGAATAGAATATGAAGATCGTATGCATAAGGATGGAATTCCCTACAATAAAGCTTGTTAGATTCATCAACATGCTCAATAAAAACGCTTTCCTTAATGTGAGTATCTCTTTATTCAAAAAATAAATAAAGAAACTTTCAAAGACAACCGCAAAGACTTCTCCTATTATTATAAATAAACCTTTTTCAGATGAAGTGATGATCAACCAGACTACAGGAAGTGAAATTATATTAGCGATAAATACAGATCCCAAAATCTTTCTAGTAGTTCTAGTATATACGACATACAACAAAGCAATGAATAGTTCCAGCACCAATGTTATAACTAACGCAAAGAGAAACATCATCGCTTCCTTGACTGAATCACGCTGAAAAAATGGAGTGATCTCCTTTACAGTTATACTGCCGTTAGGAAGCAAATCGGCTTTGAATGTACTTCTGAAGTTTCTTCTCTTGATTTCATCGGAAATGTACACCTTATCCTCGCTTGGCAGATATACTGCAAGTCTGAACCTCGAAGGAATCATATAGTTGAAATGACACTTTCCATTTCGACACTTACCACCCCATGCCAATCCGGACGGTTTCCAGGAGCAGTTTTTCTCAGGATCGTATATACTGACGTTTAGTTGTGGGATTAAGTCTTTCGGTGTGGTGTCACTGGCTTGTACGATTTTTCTCCCACCAATTATTATCTCTTTGTATATCTGACAGCTCAGTATCTTTGCATAAAATATCGTGTCGGGAATATCCTCTCCATTCAGAGTTACATAAAAATTCACAGAAGGCTTTGGACCCAAGTCACATAAAACCGGATGTGAACTAAAAGAAATCAGCAAAAGCACGAAAATGAACAGCACAAATCCGTTCTTCATGTTACCTATTTTCATAACTAAAATCGTATATAAAAGTTTTGCACTCCGGAATGATTCTAAATTGTAATGATTGCAAAACACGACTTTTTCTACTCCGCTTTTCAAAGCATCGCCACAACCTTCTTCTTTATCTCCTCATGCAGCTCCTCCACGCTTTTGTTGCCGTCCAGCACCACAATATTGTCGTTTATCAGAAGCTCCGGCAGCTTCAGGTACATCTCCCTGACCTCTCTCTGAAACTCCTCGTTTTCAAAGATGATTTTGGTGTTTCCCTTTCTCCTCATGTATTCATCAACGCTTATGTCTATGATGAAGGCAATGTCTGGCTTGACAGCAAATCTATTTATCTCCTTAACCCAGTGGTAATCCAGCCCCATCACGCTCTGATAAACGAGGGATGAGTAGTAATTTCTGTCGCTTATAACAACGTCGTGAGTTTTCAGCGTTTCCAGTAACTTTTCATCCCTGAATATCAGCCGATCGGCAGCAAAGCACAGGGCTACCGTTTCCGGAGAATACTTCCCGGATTTCAGCATCTTTTCTTTCAGAAAGCGGCCCACCACGCTATCGGTTGGTTCAGCGAAAAGAAGCACGCGGAAGCCCTGAGAGGACAGAAAGTCAGCAAGCATTTTTGCCTGTGTGCTTTTTCCGCTTGCATCCATACCTTCAAGCACGACGTAAAGCGCTTTCTTATCCTCAATTTCCAGCATGAAGTTTATAGCGAGAATCAACAATAAAAAATATATGGAAGTTGAGCCTCATGCTTCTTAATGGGAATGCAGCTCTTCGACTACTATTCTCTTTACGAGGTTGGAGTTTCGATCCTTGCAGCCACACTCTTCATGCTGATTGTAAGGGCCATGCGCCAGCCCTCCCTTCTGGGGTACGTGCTTGCAGGATACGTGCTCGGACCGGAAGTGCTGAACATTTTAAGAGATCAGAGCTTACTTGCCGCTTTCTCCGAGCTTGGAATTATCTTTTTGCTTTTCATCGCCGGCATGGAGATAGATATCTCAAAGCTGATGAAGGTCGGAAGGAGCATACTTTTTGCTGGTGTGCTTCAGATTCTGGTGTCCTTCTTTGCTGGGTATTTCCTTGCGGTCACCCTTCATCTGGATGCCATATCCGCTTTTTGTGTCGGAGCTGGATTAGCTTTTAGCAGCACGATGATGGTTGTAAGCAATCTATCGGCCAGAAACCAGCTGCTCAGCCTGCCCGGAAGGTTGAGTGTCGGTATCCTGCTCTTGCAGGACATTTTTGCTGTTGGCATACTTGCTTTCCTCTCCCAGCAGAACTACAACACGGTCGCGAGTGTGATTGGAAAATCTGTGCTGTACTCAGCCATGCTGATCATTCTTGCAACACTCCTCAACAACATGATCTTTACCCGAGTTGTCAAGCATCTGTCGAAGGATGCGGAGATTCTCTTTTTGGCATCGCTTTCCACGCTTTTCATTATGACTTATCTGACTTACAGGCTTGGTTTGCCTCTGGCCATAGGAGCTTTTCTTGCTGGCATAGCTATCGCGGTCATTCCTTACAGCACGGAGATAATAAGCAGAGCCTCATCCCTGCGGGACTTTTTTGTCATGCTGTTCTTCATCTCCCTCGGCACGAAGCTCAATTTGAAGGATGTGGTGGGATCGCTTGATCTTGTGGTGGGGCTCTTGCTCATGACACTGCTCGTTAAGCCCGCAACAATCTACACGCTTCTTAGCATGAGAGGCTATGAGAGGAGAGTGGCTTTTCTGCCGGCAGCATATCTGGCGCAGATGTCGGAATTCACGCTTGTGCTTGTAGGCATAGCAAGCACAGCCGGTATTCTGGAGAGCAGGGTTGCTGGGGCGATGATATTCTCCACTCTCGTTACGATGTGCCTCACCCCATATGCTATAAATCACGCCGGCAGACTTTTCAACATCTTCGAAAGGTACCTTGTGCTCTACGATAGAGCTTTCCGCATGAAAAGAATGATTCACGAGAGCGAGGAGGAGGTGAAAAGGGAGAAGTTATCGAACCACATAATCATCTGCGGTGGTAAGTTCACAGGCAGGCTTATCGCGGAAAAGCTGATGACACGAAACCTGCCGTTCATAATTGTGGATTTTGATCCCGAAATAGTTGAGCGCTTCATGAAGGAAAACGTGCCCGCTATTTACGGAGACCTCATGCATCCCGAGGTGCTTGAAAGCGCAAACGTGAAGAAAGCGAAGCTTATTATATCCACCATTTCGGACAGAGAGGCGAACACATTTCTCAGTGTGACGACCAAAAGAGTTAATCCGCGGGTCGGGGTAGTGTGCTTTGCGGAAGATGTTGAAGAGGCCTTATACTATTACGAAACGGGTGTTGATCTGGTGCTCGTACCCAAGCTGATAACCGTAGACAGGGTGGCGAGCACGATAATACGGCTGGGCGAGGAAAGAGTTAAAGATATGAGAGCCGAGCTGAAAAGAATGCGTGAGGCTCAGCTGGAACTGCTCAGAAATGAAAGGATGAAGGAGCTGGCTCCGCATGCGGAGTATTTGGAGAGTATCAGGAAGAAGGTTGTAGGATAACCTTTATATTCTCTTAAATGCACAAGCTCTTATATGCAGATTGTTATAAACATCGAAAAGAAACATGCTCTTGTTATAGCGGGCCTCCTTCTACTCCTTATTGGAGTCATTTCTGCACCTTATGTGAAAGCATTAACCCAGCACGAAGTTATGCAAAGAAGCCCTGCTTATCACCTTCTGAAAGATATCTATACTCAAATATCTGGAGAATATGTACCTTTAGCAACCACAAGCGGAAAAATAAACGCAAGTTTGATAGAAGGTAAGGTTGCGGAGGCATCTCAGGCCGATTATGCATTGAATGCTGACAAGCTGGATGGAAAGGATGCCAGTGCTTTCGCTTCTGCCACTCATACTCACAACTTGAACTCCCTACAGGGGGTGCTCCAACCATCCAAAGGAGGAACGGGGATAACATCATGTTCTGA
The DNA here is from genome assembly GCA_029258795.1 of archaeon. Classification (GTDB taxonomy): domain Archaea; phylum EX4484-52; class EX4484-52; order EX4484-52; family WAPT01; genus WAPT01. Next base: position 155,546 of record JAPDKB010000007.1, on the reverse strand, counting down.
TGGGCAGGTGCTCAAATGGAGCGGAGATAAATGGATTTGTGGAGTGGATAACGCAGGCTCAGGTGGGATCTCTAGCTGTTCAGCTTGCGATTCGAGATTTGTGAACGCAGGTGGAGATACGATGAGCGGAAGTTTAACAATTAATGGAGGATTTCTAAACCTCGGAAATGCTGATCATGCTGGATTCCATATTTATGTTGGATCCACAGCCACACCTGATTACGATTTTGGGATAGTTCCTCAAAGTCATACGGGATACATAACGTTAAGGTCCAGAACAATGGACATAGACATCACCCCAAAAGATGGCGGGAAAATATTGCTCAACGGACAAGTATGCATAAATGGCGACTGCAGATCAAGCTGGCCGAGTGGAGGAGTAGGTGATGATGTACTTCAAAGTTTTCCCAAAATATGCTATGCCACCGATTTAGACACGGGTAAAGTATATGTTAATCTTCCGGGATGTGCGGAGTCATACCCATTATCAAATAATCTTCTTTATAACGCACAAGTTACAGCCAAAACCAGTTGGTGGGGTGGCTTCAGTGCAGATATGGGGTGTACAGGACATGTAAACCAACCAAAAAGGGTTGTTGATGCTTCCTTATCCACTTGCTGGAGTGTTGGTTACGGTTATTATTACGATCCAGATCGAAGTGGAGAAGTATTGAAGGTTGATGCTGGAAGCGTGATTACCGCGCAACTGGATGTAAAATTTGCCGTAAAATCAGGAGTATGTAGTACTAGCAAGTGGTGTTATGGGCACGTGGAGATAAGTTCAGATGGTTCACACTGGTATAGATTAGCCACTCTAGGAAGTAATAATTGTAAGTATGAAGTTGGCAAGTACAATTTCGGCAGCAGAACTTTTCGATACGTGAGATTTGTTGCAGGAAGTGGATACAGTTGCGAGATGCAAATTTATGAAGTTTTGGCTTGGGGATAAAGGATTATCGAATAGCAATTAATGAAAGATTAAATTCACTTTCTTGTTATCGAGAGTGGCAGGAATCCCCTTATACTATATAAGTTCATTACATCCCCGTCTTGACTCGTCATTGCCCACCCACGGCAAATGTCAAAGGTACAGTTTATCAATAGAGATTTCAAATACATCGGGGAAAGAGAAACAGGGTAAAAAAACTCTTCAGCTGTACATCCAGGTGTGCTCCTGCCTTCTGTCCTTTTTCAGCTTCTTCTTAACCTTTTCTATCGCGTTCTCAAAATCCTCCATGGTGACTTTCGTTCTCCCATCCCTTATTGCAAAATAACCGGCTTCCGTACTTATTGCTTTTATGTCCGCTCCGGTCATTCCGTCTGTCAGCTGAGCAAGTTTTTCAAACGAAACGTCAGCAGCCAGATTCATCTTTCTCGTGTGTATCCTGAAAATCTCGATTCTTCCGTTGAAATCCGGCTTGGGCACGTGAATCAACCTGTCCAGCCTGCCCGGCCTGAGGATTGCGGGATCAAGAATGTCCAGCCTGTTGGTTGCGCCTATCACCTTCACATTGCCCAACGGCTTGAAGCCATCTATCTCGGCAAGGAGCTGCATGAAAGTTCTCTGCACTTCCCTCTCGCCAGATGTGCCAACTTCTATTCGCTTCGCTGCTATTGAATCAAGCTCATCTATGAAAACTATGGATGGCGCCTTCTCCCTCGCAAGCTGGAATATGGACTTGACGAACTTTGCCCCTTCCCCTATAAACTTCTGCACCAGCTCGGAGCCAACCACCTCTATGAATGTGGCGTTGCTGTTGGCAGCTACAGCTTTAGCAAGCAGGGTTTTACCCGTGCCCGGCGGACCATAAAGCAAAACTCCTTTCGGTGGAGTGATACCTACCTTCTTGAACACCTCTGGCTTGGTGAGGGGAAGCTCTATAACCTCTCTCAGCTCTCTTATCTGCTCCTCCAGCCCGCCTATATCATTCCAGCTTACCTTCGGCTTCTCCACTATCACGAACTTCGTAACGTCAAAGTATTTGGATTTGCCAACCTTCTCAAGCACGGTAAGTGAGCGCTGCTCGAGAAGCACGCGGTCATCCGGCTCGAGCTTACCAACCAAATCTCTTGCCACGTTTACGCAGAAGTCCCCGCTGTTGAGGCGTACAACAACCTTATCCGGAGCTATGATGTCCACCACGGTTGAAACAACGAGCGGTGGCTTTCTGAACTTTTCCAGCTCTGCCTGCAACTCTCGCAATGAGTCACGCAACAGCTCGTTCTCCTCTTCCAGCGTTAAAGACCTTATTCTGACGTTGGAGCTTGATTCCTCATATTCGTAAGGGTCGGTGTTGTTTATGCTCATGGCTCACAGCACCCCGTTGTAAAATAGTTTATTATGCGGGACTTTTATATATGTTTGTGCATGCGATTGTTGAGAGAAATCGCATCCAAATAAAAATATTCCATCATTTATTTTTCTTCAGGGTGATGTCATGTGAGTGATGAAAATGGTATGATGGTTGTGAATTTCACATTGTCTCATGAAGGTTGCTGGACCGAAATTTTTAGGGATGGGTTTTTTCCAGATACAAGGCATGGAACGGTGAATGGAATAACGATAAGGGCTGAAGAAGAGGAAGGTGGTGCACACCGAGCCAGAGTTTATCTGCCATGCTCCTTCAACCGGGATAAACTGGACGAGAGAATTCGGGAAAAGCAGGAGTACGGCGTTATTGAGAGCTGGAAATACGGAGTTGAAGGAGATTACTGGGCGAAAAGAACATTTCTCGAATGCGTGGTTAAGGACAAGCCACTATTGATTCTCTCCAATTTTGCTGAGCGGAATTCTGGCGAGGTGGATTACAAACTTCTAAACCTGAAATTCAGGGGAGGGGGAGTTCAGCTTGAATCATACACCTTGATATTGCCCGAGAACAAAAACTACAGCAAGATACATGAAGAGCTCAAGGAACTGGAGAAAGAACTCAACAGTATTGCTGATCTGAATTACAGGATAATCCGCTCATGAGCATTTCAACGGTAGCTTTCCAGCACCTCCAGCTCCGATGCCATGCCAAACACGTGCCTTAAGATTTGTTCCGTCCATCGTGAGAACTCGGATGGATTGTTCAGAAGAAGTTCCTTCACTTCATCTACACTCATAACCACGACTTCCTCCACCTCATCGGGATGGAGGTTAAAATTGTGGTCCCACACTCCCTGATAAACCACCGCGATCATGAAATCGTTATCGCCATAGTCAAGCCCGTGCTTGAACAGTGGCTTCAGGCTGAGCTTGCTCGCGTCTATGCCAAGCTCCTCTTCAATCCCTCTCACGACAGCCACATCGTAGCTCTCACCCGCGAGCACGTGCTCTGAGACGGCACAATCAAGCTTGCCCGGAGCATGCTTCTTTTTCAAGCTTCTCCTCTGCAAGACCATCCTGCCATCACTTCTGTAGAGAAGGAGGTGCACACCCCTGTGCCACAGCCCCCTTTCATGCACTTCCCTTCTTGTGGCTTTACCAATCACGTTATCGTTTTCATCAACAATGTCAACAAGCTCATCTAACCCCATGTATGTTGGATGGCACGGAACATTTATATAATGAGTTGCGCGAAATGGGAACTATGATCTATGTCGCATTCCTATCCATGCTGTTCTTCGGACTTCACAACTTTATCTATCTCATGGCATCCAGAGCAGGAGTGAACAGGGCAAGATATCTATTCTTCTCCTACCTGACAGCTGCGCTGCTTGGCCTAACTCTCCTGCTTTCAACTCACGAGATTACGTTCCAGAGAGCTGTCGCGTTACTTGCTGTATTCTCAGCTCTAACCAAGCTTGTGGCTGACTTCATCAAACTCAAACTGTTTGGGGAGAAGGGGCTCATTTTTACCCAGCCGATCATAAGGACACATTACACGCTGACGGCCATTATGGGTTTGCTGTTGCTCAACGAAAGCTTGAGTTATGGTCAGCTTTTGGGTGTGATGCTTTCATTTCTGGTTGTGATGATCATCTCGGCCGAGAACAATCATGGTAGCATGATAACCCGTTCAGTTTTGCTCGCTTTTGTGGCAGCGTTTCTCACCGCAATTTCCAGCTTCGCGGCCAAGCTCGGAGCCATGTCAGGAAATGTGCTTCTCTTTGTGAGCTTGGCATTTTTAACAAACGCCACCGGTTCTTTTGCACTTTCGAAAAGCTCTGGAAAGAACACGGGACAATCCGGAAAAGAAATGAAGTATGGTGTGGTGACGGGAGCTGTGCACTTCATCGCCTTCCTCTCGGCAATGCTCGCTCTTGAGCACGTGGAAGCCGCCATAGTCTTCCCGATCATCAGCTTGGGATTTGTTGTCAGCGCTTTTCTTGCTGTTGCCGTTTGCGGAGAGAGGATCACTCCCATGAAGGGCACGGCAGCTGTGCTATCCATAGTCGCGGGATGGCTGCTGGCAGGTTGACAGAAAAAGTTTCCTCACAAGCCAGCCATCTCAAATCTTGATTTTCAACCCGAAAAACTCCGCAGCATTCCTCCCGCACGTCTCCCATACTTCCTCAAAATTCATTTTCCTCACTTCGGCTATTCTCTCAGCCACTCTAACTATGGCTGACGGCTCGTTCCTCTTTCCAAACCCGAGCCATGGCGCATCCGTCTCAAGCAAAATGAGCTCGATCGGCAAGCGTTTCACGATCTTCTTGTGTGTCTTGCTCCTGAACAGCAGGGTGTTGAAAGAAGCCCTGTAGTTGTGCTCAACCAGCCACTCCACCCTGTCCTTCACTCCGAAGAAATGCCACAGCACTCTATTATAGTTGTACTCGTCCAGAATGGACACGACATCATCATGGCTTTCCCTGCTGTGCACAACAAGCGGGAGCTTCAGCTTTCTTGCAAGCTCTATGTGCATCCGGAACACTTCTTTCTGCCTTTCTCTCTCTTTCTCATCCTTCACCCAGAAATAATCAAGTCCCGTTTCACCAATCCCAACAAGTATGTCCTTCAGGCTTTCAAGCTTTTTCATGAATGCTTCCGCTTCCTCATCGCTGTAGTCCGGCACGTGAATCGGGTGGAGGGAAGCGCTGAGAAACACGAAACCTCTATACCTTTCCACAATCTCCACACTCTTGTCGAGATCAGCTGGATTTGCGCAACACGTTATGATGGCTTTCAAACCAGCTTCTTTTGCCCTTCTTATCACATCATCCAGATCGTTATCGTAATCCTTCTGCTCGAGATGACAGTGCACATCTATCATGAGAAGAAAGACACGCGATACATTTTTATAAGGGTTTCGGACAGTTTCAAATAAACTCCGGGTCCAAATCTCGCAGGGAGTATATCGCATTGGCACCAGCGAAACATTTATATACTTCTCGCAACATCAATTCACCCTGTCACCATAGCTTACCCGCGTGATGGGAGATGCCGCACCAGTTGAGCACAAACATGTGCCGTACAAAAAGAGATGGTAGCATTGCTAGTATTACTGCGGCATCTCCTGCTTGCGAGAAGCTTGAAAGAGCAAAGCTGGAGCTCTTTTATCGATTCGACTTTTTCTATGGCTTTGGCTTTTGGTTTTATGCTAAAGCTTCCGGGGCGAGGGGCGGGGAAATAATCCCTGCATGATGTTTTTCCTTTTCCGCCCCAAAGCCCCTCGCCTCGGGTGGAGTGTTGCGGAAGTGAAGCGAAGGTGGATTCTGCCGAGCACTTGATGCCCTTACTCACATCTATCGATATTAGTTCTTGCATGATATTGACAATTTCTTGCAAAAACTCCTCGCTCATCCTTCTCCACAAAACCAAAAAAAGGAGGTGATGGAATTGGGAGGTGAAAGTGCAGTGAGGTACATCACAAACCTCAAAGAGATGGAAAAAGCCGTGCAGAAGAAAAAGTTCAGCAGTTATGAAATTAAAAGGGTGGTGGATTCATGGCTAAACAAGTGCTGCAACACATCGTTGACTTTCAGCGATATTCAGGATGAGCTGTACAGACATGGTGTGGTTGATAGCAGCGCCGACATCACGTTGCTCTTCGGCAGACAGCTGCCAACGCGCAAGCTGGAGCATGAGGTGCTGCTGAACTTGGCTGATGCGATCGGAAAATATTTGGGAAAGGGAGGCATCACTTCCAGCTATACTACCAGCGCGCCATCCTTGCCCGTTGACGTCATGCACAGCAAAAATCTTGAGAAGAGATGTTATGCCGAGGTGCTGATGGTGAATGAGAGCAAGAATGGCAGCATGGCAGAGCTGAGCAAGGTGACCGTCGCTCCAATGAAGGACATGCACACGCTGGAATCGCACCGCTTGAATCTGAACAAAGGAAAGAAAGAGATGCTGGAAGAATATTTCGAGCTTGAGCTCGGACAAAACGACACCCTACCTTCCCTCCATCGGAAAATCTCATCCAGCAAGCTACATAAAGGATGTATCGCTCCAGTTTACAGGAGCATAGCAGCACATCTCCTCGATGATGTGGAGGACGGAAAGAAGCCATACGTCAAGGGAGTGTGGATTCCAAAAGATGATGGAAGAGCGGAACTCTACATCATCGACGCTGAGGAAAGAACGGCATCTCCAGCCAGAAGAAAAGGAGAGAGCATCAGCGCAGCTGAGCTGAAGGAAATGAGCCCGCACATCACAGCACACGAGTCCTACAACTACCTGATACTGAGCATGCTGTCTTACAATCCGCAAGCCATTTACCTTGTGAGGAACGGCCTTCCTGATGGAAAATTCCAGCCGGATCCAGCGTTAAAACTCCAGAAAGTGATGGAGCGCGAGCTTTCAATACCAAAACTACCAATAGCGGACTTTTCCATATATGATGGCAGCATTGACCCGCGCCTCCTGCACGCTGCAGCAGGAACGCACTACATCAAAAAGCTCGGGTGCGATGCAGCTGAGGTGGCGCTGCAGGTCTATCTGCCGGCAATGAACGGCACGGACAGGTCAGAGGCACGGCACGAGATCAGCACAGACCTCAGCACTTTAGCCAGCAAGATGGCAGGAGAGCTCTCTGGCAGGATGGTTGAGGGGGTGAGAAGAAATGAGGATTGAAAAAGCTGAGGTGATGAGAACTCTGGAGGAGCTTTGCAAGCTTGCTCCTCGCCTCTGGGAGAACGAGCAAAAAGCGGCGGAGCTCATAAAGGAGAAGCTGAGGAAACAAAATGTGGGCTTTGAGGTGCAGCGGTACAGAGTCAGGTATCCGGTTTTCACTCGCTATGAGCTGTGGGTTGATGGAAAACAGCTGCCCTGCCTTCCCTCAAGCTTGGTTTCGGGCAGGATAAGGGAAAAACGGGTGGTGAACGCTCTCAAGCACAGCTACTCCACCAACTACAGAAAACCGAACTTCAACTACAACCCGTACTGCAGGGATGTATCCAAATTCACCTTTTACAGCGCTCCAGCCCTTGCCATAAGATGGAGGGATGCGCACACCATCCTGAAAGCAAAAGATGTGGAGGGCAGCATAAAGCTCAGCTGGAAAGCGTACAGGCAGGAGAACATCATGGTGGGCAACACGGAAAATCCGGAGAAGATCATCGTGGCACACTACGATTCATGGTGGGGTGGTGCCATTGATAACGGACTGGCAGCAGCATTACTGATCCACATGGCCAAGCACGCAAATCTGAAGGACAGCTTGATCCTGCTTGCCGGGTCAGAGGAGGTGAGCCATGAAAAGATTTACTGGTGCTACGGCTACAGAGCTCTTGAGAGGGAGTTCAGAGATGTGATGGAACAAGCAAAAAGCATCGTGGTTGTGGATTGCATCGGGAGGGGCGGAGTGGAAATAACAAGAGACAGAGAGATGATCAGGGATGCGCTATGGCTGAGAGACAATTCTTTCCTCAACAAAGCCACCGGAATCTTCGGCTCTTTCAGGCAGGTGATGGAGGTGTATCACTCGCGAGCTGACACGCCGAAAGCGGTAACGAATCTTGAAGAGTGCATGCGAGCGGTGAGCACCATACTAATATAAAGATTCCATCCTTACCATTCTCCGGGTGAATTTTATGAGTCCGTTATTCAGAAGGAGAAAACGCATAGCCGTCTTTATCGATGGGCCGAACATTCTCCGCAAGGAGTTCAAGGTGAATTTGCAGAAACTTAAGAACGAGCTGGAGAAGTACGGAAAGGTGGTGATAGCGAAGGCCTTTCTAAACCAATATGCTCCGGAAAAGTTGATAGAAGCTGTAGCCAATGAAGGATTCGAGCCGGTCATCGGCATGAGCAAGATGAAGGATGAAACCGCGGATGTCGATGTTTACATGGCGGTTGAGTGCATGGAAGCGGTGCACAGAAAGGATATAGATATTGTGGCAATAGCAACCAGAGATGCCGACTTCCTGCCGCTGGTGCACAAAGCAAAAGAACATGGGAAGGAAGTGATAATAATCGGGAGGGAACCAGCGTTTTCAAAAGCTCTGCAGCACGCTGCCGATTATGTCATAGACCTCGGCAAGGAGCCGTTCAGCACAGGGCGTAGTACTCGTACCGCAAGGAAGAAAACGAAGGGTGCGGAAAAGAAGTGACTTTATCAGATCATCCAGTGTGGTATGAACAGCACCTCCGTTTTATCCACTTTTTTCGTTCCGTACTCCCTTTCTGAAAATACGATTGCTCTCTCCGGTCTGTAGGTCTTCAAGAAGCTGAGGAAACCCCTCTTAACCTTACCGAATGATTTGACTTCAATCGGTACGATTTTACCGTTTCTCATCAAAACGAAATCCACCTCCGCTTTACCTTTCGTTCTCCAGTACCTCAACTCACCCATCTCTCGTAGCTGTATGAATATGTGGTTCTCAAGTAGTTTGCCCTTATCTGTTCTCGTCTGAAGAGGGGTGAAGTTCGACAGTATCGCGTTCCTCAAGCCGGTGTCGTGGAAATATACCTTTCTTCTTTTTCGGAGCTCTGTGGAGACATTCCTGAAAAACGGCCTCACAAGCTTGATTATGTACGTGTTCTCAAGGACGGTGATGTAGTGCCATAACGTCCTTATATCCAGAGAAAGCGAGCTTGCCACAGTATTGGGCTCGAGCAGGTTTCCGGTGTTGAAGGATAAAAAATTCATGACATCTCTGAACTTTTCAAGGTGTCGAATATCGAAAAAGAAAAATACGTCTTTTTCAAGATACGCTTGCATTAAGGATTTGAGCAGCTGTACCTTGATTTCCGCATCTTCCTCCTTAACCACCGCGGGATACCCACCGTAAATTATGTACTCCTCCAAAAGTTTTTGAAACTCATCATCAAACGCGGGCTCGACATCATACTCCTCTCCGTCCATGAATCTCATCAGCGCTGCTCTAAATTCTTTATGAAAGTCATGAAGGTCTCGCGCTTTCCACAGTACGAATTCTTCAAAGGTGAGCGGGAATAGCTCAAAGGTGATCGCCCTCCCCACCAAGTATTTCATTACAGGAACTTTGATATCGAACGAGCCAGAACCACTCACAAAAAGCTTGATGTCCGGGAACAGATCATAAATCAATTTCAAAATCCTTCCAGCATTTCTCGCATACTGAACTTCATCCAGAAAGATGTTGCCTTTGAACCTCCTCACGAATTCTTTAGGATGTTCCTCAAATGATCTCAGCACCTCGGGATCCTCCAGAGTGAAATAATTACCGCCCAATCTTTCTTTTAAATGCAAAAGCAGTGTCGTTTTCCCGGCCTGTCTGGGCCCTTTTAAAATTATGATTTCCCTTCTACCCAGCCACTTCTCCAGTTTTTGCTCTACTATTCTTGGATAATACTCCATGTTTGGTAGGATATTTTTTGGAATATTTAAATTTTTTCCTGTTGGCAGAATCAACCCTACCTGATCACTCCAACCTGTACCTCAGGATGCCTCCAACTCCGCCCAAGCTCAGAAATTGCGCACCCTCCTGAGTTGATGAGGAAACAACCACCACTTCCGTGCTCCATTCTCTGGCCAGCTTTTCAAAATAGTCCTCCAGCATGATCTCCTCAATTTCAAGCGTTGTGCCGCACTTCTCGCACATCTCTGGAAGCTTTTCATCCTTCCTTACTATCTTCTCCTCCTCGAACCCACACGAAGGACATCTTATCTTCACAGCCCGATAAGGAGCATCTTCACTCACTATCAGCACTTCCAGCGCTCCAAGCTGCAGCGCGTTCATCGTTTCCTGCAGGCCGTATACAGCTAGCCCGGTATCCTTCGCAAGCTGCAGGAAGAACCTTTTCAGCACAGCTTTCTCCTTGGAGACCTTCGCATCCTTAAGCTCGTCTTCAGCCCTTTCCACCAGCTCCTCCAGCGCTTCCGTGCCAGAATAGCTGGTATCCTTTATCGCTATCACCTTATCCTTAAGATCCTGCGGAAGTATCTCATTCACGAACTTTTCCTTGATCGGGCCCGGCCCGCCAACGAGTATTCCTTTCAGATCCTCCTCGTTTCTGAAAGCGGAAGCAGCAACCTCCGCAACCTCCTTCAGAAAGGAGAGCAGCAGTCCTTCCCTGACACGCTCAAAACGCTGCGCTGATTGCCCGCCTGCTTTCGTTTTTGGCGGCACGAGGGAGTCAAGCTTTTTGTAAACCTGTATGTGGCTCCCCCTCAGGAAACCAACAGCCGCTTCACTTTTATCAACCGTCACGAGACCATAAACCTCCTTTTCCCTCACCATGTGCTTGAGAGGGTCAATGACAAACGTCTGGTCACACCTGTAAATTCGCACTTTCAACGGCTCAGGAGGCACTATCTCCCAGATCCTCAGATCAGTCTCGCCTTCTCTCTCCGCAACGTTCCCGCAAAAAATGACAAGCCCCGTCTCTGGAGTCTTCTGGTAGTATTTGAGACGTTGCGCGATTTTTTCAAGAGCAGCGATGACGTTCTTTCTTGTGGTCTTGGATTTGATGTTTTCGGCGGTGCTTATCTCCGAGCTTATCATGTTCGCTATTTCGTTTATGTTGTAGCCAGCAGGAATGTAGACGGAAACGAGTTGCGTGCCTCTCCCCCTTATCTTGCTGAGCTCGTCCAGCAGTTTCTTCAGCTCCTTTCTGCTCATAACCTCGCTAAATACTACCACCTCCGAGAAGTCAGCTCATCTAAACCTCGATAACTATGCTGTAGGTTTTCTCACCGGCTGTGAAGGTGGCTGAGCCCTCCTCCACATCACCGTACTCTATTCCTTTAACTTTTGCGGTCTCCTTTATGCATGCTTCAAATTCTTCGCACACGTCCTTTAGCTCAGCGGGAATTATCAGGCGCGAGATCTCAGCGTTCAAAGGCATGCGGTTCTGGTTCTTGAACTGCCTTATGGCTGAGAGAAGCTCCACGATCACATCTCCCCTAGTTGCGGCCTTTTCATCCTTCCACCAGTCCTCAGCTTCAGGCCAGCTTGAAGCATGGATGCTCTTCATACCCTCCCTCTCCCTGAAGTAATAGGAGTAAATCTCTTCAGTTATGTAGGGCATGATCGGAGCAAGCATCTTGAGCACGGCAAGCAAACCGTGGTACAGGCAGTACTGCGCGCTCCTGATGGTGGCTTCATCGTACTCATCCCTGTTGTACAGCCTCTGCTTCACCATCTCCAGATAGTTGTCGCAGAAATCATGCCAGAAGAACTGCTCCACAAGCTTTCTCGCTTTTGCGTATTCATAGTTCTCGAACAGATCCGTAACTTGAGTTATCACATCATGAAGTTTTGCAAGTAGCCATGCATCCTCAGCCCTTACCACACTTTCCAGCTTTTCCGGCTCGTATCCTTCCAGCTGCTTCAGCACGAAGCGCGAAGCGTTCCACAGCTTGTTTATCAGCTGCATGCCGGTCTGCACATCCTTCTCCTGGAATGGCAGATCATCTCCAAGCTTTGTTCCGGCAGCCCAGTAACGCAGAGCATCAGCACAGTACCTGTCCATTATGTCCCGCGGGTCTATGACGTTGCCCTTGCTCTTGCTCATCTTCCTTCCGTGCGGATCTAAAGCATGACCGTTTATCATGGTAACCTTCCACGGCAGCTTGCCCGTGTGCAGGTAGCATTTCACGATGGTGTTGAACAGCCAGAAGGAAATGATGTCGTGCCCCTGAGGTCTGAGATCCATGGGATAGATGGCATCCATCAGCTCGCCTTTACCATCACCCTCCCATTTAGCGTTTATGAGGGGGGTGATGGATGATGTTGCCCACGTGTCCATCACATCCCGCTCCGGCTCGAACTCGGTGCTCCCGCACTTGGGACACGGCTCCAGCGGCTTGTCCCTGAAGGGATCAACAGGAAGCTGCTCCCTCTTTGCCACAATTATTTCTCCACACTTCTTGCAGTACCAGACAGGGAAAGGCACACCGAATTTACGCTGCCTGGAGATGCACCAGTCCCACTTCAAACCTTTAACCCAGTTCTCATACCTCGTGCGCATATGCTCAGGATACCACTTCAGCTCCCTTCCCAGCTCAAGCCACTTGTCCTTTAAGTCCAGATACTTTATGAACCACTGCTTTGTAACGCGGAATTCTATGGGCGTGCCGCACCTTTCATGCACGTTAACAACATGCTCAACATCTTCCTCCTTCACCACCCGCCCTTCTGCTTTCAGATCCTCGATTATCTTTTCCCTCGCTTCCCTGATCGTGAGGCCAGCATACTTGCCCGCTTTTTCATTCATCCTGCCCTGCTCATCTATGACTATGATTATGTCGGTGTTAAACGCTCTGGCCCACTCTATATCAGCATAATCTCCGAATGTGCAGTGGTAAACAACTCCCGTGCCGTACTCCATGTCCACATCCTCATTTGCCATGATCGGCACTTCCCTTCCAAAGATCGGTAGCTTGGCTTCCTTACCAACCAGATGTTTGTACCTTTCATCCTCAGGATGGACGTAGATAGCTACACAGGCGGGCATGAGCTCAGGTCTTGTTGTGGCTATCGTTATCTTCTCACCACCCTCCACATCGAACTGAATGTAGTAGAGCTTTGCCCTCTCTTTCTTATCCTCCATCTCAACCTGAGCTATGGCCGTCTCGCAGGAGGGGCACCAGATGGTCACGTCTTCCTTTCTGTACGCTCTGCCCATTTCGTAAAGCTCTATGAAGCTCAGCTGACTCATCCTTGTTACCTCAGGCGAGATGGTTCTGTAAACCAGAGTCCAGTCAAATGCCATCGCCATCCTTCTGAACAGCTTCTCGAACTCCTTCTCCGCTTCCTCCGTAACTTCAAGCACCATCTTTACGTACTCTTCCCTGCTCATATCTCTCGGAAGGATGCCCTTAACCTTCCTCACGAAGAGCTCTGTGGCAAGCCCATTATCATCATAGCCAAACGGATAGAACAAATTGTAGCCTCGCATCTTCTTGTATCTCGCGATAAAGTCCGCCTGAGAAAACCCGAAAGCATGACCCATGTGGATGCTGCCGGAAACGGTCGGCGGTGGTGTATCTATCGCAAAGATCTTATCTCTCTCCTTTACCTTTGGGTCAAACCTGAAGATGCCTTCCTTTTCCCAGTACTCCATCCATTTTTTCTCCGCTTCGTGAGGATCATACCTCTTCGGCATCTCAACCATTTTCTTTCACCACGTTACACCAGCATGCCTTCTTAGCCAGCAGGACACATTAACGTGTGTTGCGGAAAAAATTTATATGTTCTTTGCAGGGTAAGCAATCAGAACTCCGGAATTGACTACGAGACTTTATCCACTCTCTTTTCAACGAACCATATGATCTCTTCAGCTTCCTTTTTCAACTTTTCTCGCTCCGCTGGAGTGAGCGTGGCATCTGCATCAATTCTTGAGATGATGTACTCCTGAAGATACTTTTTGAGGTGCAGAAAGAAGTAAGTCATGAATTCCTCACTAACTCTCATATCTCTTTCTTCACAAACCTTGGATAGCCCTGCGGCAATCCTGCTGTAGATATCATCCACACTTTCCACATCATCTGCCATACCCCCATCTTTCATCAAAAGGTGCTCGATGTTAACGCTCCTCCCATCCAAATAGACCTCCTTGGGAACGTAACCAAGCTCGGTCAGCCCGATCTTAACCCCAACCCACGGGGCAAACTCATCATGAGCTTTCTTCATCAGAGCTTCAGCAGCAAGATGAGGGATGTAAGAGATTGTAGAGTGTCCATCACTACCGTACTCCTTCACTCTCATTACCGCCCACAACCTATCCCAGCTTCCGTCTTTTCCGAAAGAGTAATAACCTGCAGTACTCTTAACGACAGTATAAGCTCCATCTGAATCTTTACCCTTAATCTGCCGGCCCTTCTGATCATCATATTTATTGAAGCCGGTCTCGTTCTTCTTTACAAATCTACCCTGCCATAAACCCTTCTTCAGCAGTTCCTTCAAGCTTTTCTCGACCCTGTCCCTGTAGGGCACACAACACCACCGAAAAGTACTCACATGATGTTTAACCAGTCGGTAATTTCCGCGTGTGAATTTAAAAAGTTTTTGGAAATCGCAGCCCTCAAATGATGTGAGTTGAAGGAGAACAATTTGATTAATCAAACGAAAATTTTATATATCATACAATCGTATGATTTATTAACATGATAGTCGAGGAATGGAGAAAATTCAGGGGATGGAAAGTTCTGGAGTTCTTTCTTAGAGAAGGCGGGGAGATTCACGTACAGGGATTGGCAAAGAAAATAGGAGTGAGTCCGCAAACCGCAAATTACTACCTAAAGTTTTACAAGGAGGCAGGAGTGCTGGAGGAGAGGAGAAAAGCGAACCTGCTCCTTTACTCTCTGGCCGATAACGCGTTAACTAGACAGCTGAAAGTCTTTTACATTGTCGATGTTATTTATCCATTCATTCTAAAGTTTGCGAAAGAAAACAGCGTGATAAGCGTGCTGCTCTACGGTAGTCATGCGTCCGGAACTTATGATAAAAGTTCCGATATAGATCTATTGGTGGTTTCTCAAAGAAAACAGCTTAAACTTGATAGATTAAAAGAACTTGAAAATGTGACTGGGAAAGAAGTCAAAATTCAGGTTTTCACTGTAGGTGAGTGGAGAAACCTGAAAAGGAGAAAAGATGCTTTTGTTCAATCCGTTACAGGCAACAGCATCTTGCTTTTTGGTGCGGAGCTATGAGTGTCGATGATTATTTTCGGGAGGGTTTGCTCCAGAAAGGAAAGGTGGGCGAGGAGGAGATCAAAGGGAGCTTGGAGCTCGCGGAGAGATTTCTGGAAAGGGCAAAGGGAAACGTGGAGATTGGATACTTTGATGTCGCGTTCATTCTGGCCTACAACAGCATGTTCCACTCTGCACGGGCCTTGCTCTTTTCTTTTGGTGTAAAGGAAAGAAGCCACCTGGCCATGATCGAATTTCTGAAAGAAAAACTTAAAGAAAATGAGGAAATCCGCAATTTCTTGAACGTGCTTGATTCCTACAGAATTTCAAGACACGCGATCCAGTACAGAGGAGATATCTGCTCAAAAGTGGATGCGCTGGAAGCAATCAGAGATGCAGAGGAGTTTCTGGAGATGGTAAAGAAGCACCTTAAACACAGAAGCTGAAAGAAGCCAGCACACCATCTAATTTTCTCCTTACAGCTCTTTAACCATATACGCTCCCCTCCTTTCATATCCGAGCTTTCTGTAGTACTCTCTCGTGCCAATGGCCGAGATGACCGCAAGTTTCTCATATCCATCTCCTCTCGCAATTTCCTCGGCCTTTTCCATCAGCATCCTCCCTATACCTCTGTGCTGAAAGCTGAATCCGCTTCTTACTGAAAGAGGTAGCGCGGCTCCAAACACCTTCAGCTCCCTCACTATGGCCGTGTTTTCCTTCAGCTCCTCTCTAAAGGGCCTGTAAGGAAACCTCAGCCTGCAGAACCCGAGCAGGACATCATTGCTCAAGTCTTCGTAGCTTATGAAGAACTCCCTGCCCTTTGAGGCTCTGTACTCCCTCACCACAACTTCTGGCTTTTCAGGAAGCACGTCGTGCTTGTAGTACCTGTGCCCGGCTTCCCTGCATCTTATGCACCTGCACTTAACACCCATCCTTTCTGCTTTCTCAAGCGCAAGCTCCCTCAGGTTGCTTGCTTTGACCCCATCCACTATGAGATTGGCTGGAATGTCACGCTGCACCCTCATAATGCGGCACCATTCTGGCACAAATCTCTTCACCTCGGCTATGAGCTCGGCAGCCCCCTCACTGCTTAGCGGTTTGAACTCACCACGTTTCCACATATCGTAAAGTGTGGTGCCCTCTATTACAAGCACGGGGTAGATCTTCAGCATGTCAGGCATGAATCGCTCATCAGTGAAGAGTTTTTTGAACATGGCAACATCTTCCTCCTTGCTCTGGAACAATCCCGGCATCATGTGATAGCAAACTTTCAGACCGGAATCCTTGAGCAGTTGCGTTGCCTCCACAACATCTCTGATGGTGTGGCCCCTCTTCACGAGTTCCAGCACTCTTTCGTCAAGCGTCTGCACACCAAGCTCAACTCTCGTTGTGCCCAGCTCAAGCATGAGGTTTATGTGCTCCTGCTTGCAATAATCCGGCCTGGTTTCTATGGTTAGAGCAACGCATCTATGCCTTGCCCCCTCATTCATTTTGTGCGCTTCCTCAAGCGAGCTTGCTTCAACGCCGTTGAGCGCATCGAAACACCTCTTAACAAAGATTCTCTGCTCTTCAGCAGGTAAAGCTGGAAAAGTACCACCCATCAGGATCAGCTCGACCTTCTGCACCGCATGTCCTATAGATTCAAGCTGCTTCAATCTATATTTCACTTGCTCGTAACCATCATAGCCGAGCTGCTTCGCTCTCATGGTTGCAGGCTCAAAGCCGGTGTAGCTCTTTGGAGCATCCTTACCCTGAGGACAGTAAATGCACGTGCCCGGACATTTTGTGGGAGGCGTCATCACGGCCACAACCACCACTCCGGAAGCGCTTCTCACGGGTCTTTTAAGCAATAGGTGTTTGAACTTCTCCCGTTCCTCTGGAGACAGCACCTTCAGAATATCGGAGTTGCGGATCAGTGCAGCGAGATTCCACTTCTTGCTCAGAACGCGCTTTACATCCTCCAGCTCTTCCTTTGTCCTTATCTCACCATTTCTGATCTTCTCCGCTATTTCTGTAGCGCAGGCACGTGCCAAACTTGTCATGTGGAGTTCTTTTTTATTTATGATTTAAATTCTCTGCCATCAGCGGGAAGGTATTTCCTTTTTAAATTCTTTATTGTGGCTAGCACCCTTAACCAGGTATCATCCAATTCTTGAAGGGTTTCGGAAATACGAGGCATTCTTTCAGACAGCACCTCAAGTAATCTTCCAACTATTTTATCTTTATCTTTCGGAGCCAGATTTTCATACTTCAATATATCTGCGTACGCAAGAGGTATTGCTAGAAAATTTCGTAATAAATCCACAATTATTCCATATTCTTTATTGAGTTCCTCAAGTTCCATTAACAATTCGTACTCCTCCGTCCTATCTCTAATAAATAGAACGGAATATCTTGAACCTTTTTCATCAATAACATTCGAAAATCGAACCTCTCCATACAACATTTCCCCATTCCTTTTAACCAGCGGAAAAACAACAGTTAATGCTGGAAACTCATAACTTCCCCATTTTAAAACTTCCTCATAAATTCTTCCGGCGTCATCCCTGTAATCTGAGTGAACGAACTCAAGATAGTGTTTCCCGACCATCTCCTCTCTTTCATATTTCATCGATTCTGCTGCTTTTCGGTTTACCCAAGTAATTATACCGCGTTCATCTATCTCTACAACACCTTCATCTACATATTCTTCCAATAATCTATATGCTGTTTTTTCATCCATGAACATTACTTTTTAGGTGCTTAATTTAAATATATATTCCATAAAATTACCACTTTTAGATGTTGAATTTATTTAAATTCAGAAATGAATGGTGATGTGGGAAAACCTAAAAATTATGAGCATTAAGGTGAATGACATGAAACATCTGGAATTCAAGGGTAAATATAAGGAAGATTTGCTTTCTGGCAGGAAGAAAGCCACGATAAGAAAGGATTGCAACCTGAAGAAGGGAGAGGTAGTTGTGGTGCACTGCGGAGGAGAGATGATAGGAGAAGCAATCATCGAAAGTGTGGAGAAGAAATGGTTTGAAGAGCTAAGCGATGAGGATGCAAAGCGGGATGGGTTTGAAAGCTTGGAGGAGCTGAAGGAAGAGCTCCTTTCATGTTACGGCTCAAAGCCGGAGGAGGTTTACGTGATCAGGTTCACCCTTTTTCCATTTCAGCAGGCTAAAAGACCCGAGGCAGTATATTATGGAGAGCGCGACCTTAAAGAACTTGCTAAGGAAGCTCTGGAGAAGCTCAAACTAAAAGATGAAGAAAGGAAGCTGCTCGAGCTTTATCTTCAGGCGGGAAGCATAAAGAGAGCCGCTGCCATGCTTGATGGAAGCTTCAGGAAAAACAGGAACAGGATAAGGGAAGCGCTGAGGAAAGCTTACAGGAAGCTGGAAAAACAAACAGGGCGGTAACCGCAATAAACCTTAAAAAACTTACTGCTGTAAATAAAGCATCGTGACTAAAGTATAGAGTGGTGCGAGATGGCAAGAATCTACGCAAGGAAGAGGGGAAGATCCGGAAGCCACAGACCTCCGCGCAAGGGAAAGCCGCCATGGATCGATTACAAGCCGGAGGAAGTGATAGCTTTAGTTGAAAAGCTGAGAAAGCAGGGCTATAGCTCAGCCCAGATAGGTCTTATTTTAAGAGATCAGTACGGCATAACCAGCGTGAAGGATGTTGTTGGAAAGAAGATGACCAAGATTCTGGAGGAAAGGGGTCTTGCTTCCGAAATTCCGGAGGACCTACTCAACCTGCTGAGAAGAGCTGTGAACTTGAGAAAGCACCTCGAGAAGAACAAGAAGGATACGAGATCAAAACACGCTTTGATGCTTCTCGAATCAAAAATAAGGCGTTTAGGCAAATATTACGTCAGGAAGGGCAAGTTGCCCGCTGACTGGAAGTACGACCCAGAGAAGGCAAAGATTCTGGTGCAGAGCTAGCACCATCTTTAAACCTTTTTCTTTCATTCTGAGCTCATTTTCTTCCAGACAACTCTATCGGTCAGTATGTTGGCTATGTAAAGAACCACACCCCCTATGATAATCACCAGCATATCTTTCATGCTGATTTCAACAGCCCCAAAGTAAGAGCAAAGTGGTGTGAAGATTATGAGGAGCTGCAGAGCTACCGCGGACAAAAGCGCGAGCACAAGCCACTTATTGGACATGAAGGAAAGCCTGTCATGATTTCTTATTACTCCTATTCGCACGAATTCATAAAAGACAAAGCCAGTAAATATCATGGTCTGCGCGTAAATCAAACTCTTCTTTAACCCATACAAAAACAGGATTACAAGCATAATGCTAAGCAGCACACCCGTTGTGAGTATGCTCGCCATAACCGGTTTGGTTATGACTCCTTCTCCCTTCTTCTTCGGCTTTCTTTTCATGATGTCCGGTGGAGCAGGATCAGCCCCCAGTGCCAGAGCTGGAAATCCATCCGTAAGCAGGTTTATCCAGAGAAGCTGCACTGGCGTTAACGCCACAAAGCCCTTTAGAGAGAGAATGAACACTGCCAGAACCTCCGCTAAGTTTGCAGAGAGCAAATAATTCACGAACTTCCTTATGTTGGTGAAGATGGTTCTGCCCTCGCGCACGGCAGCAACTATCGTGGCAAAGTTGTCATCAAGCAGAACCATGTCGGAAGCGGACTTTGTAACATCCGTGCCACGCATGCCCATACTTATACCAACATCCGCATTTTTCACGGCGGGAGCATCATTCACACCATCTCCAGTCATACCCACAACATACCCTTCCTCCTGAAGGACCTTCAGTATCTTCACCTTATGGGAAGGAGAAGCCCTGGCAAAAATGTTGCATTCCAGCACAGTATCTCTAAACTCCTCATCGTTCATCTCGTCCAGCTTCCAGCACTCTATTGCATTGCCCTCTATTCCAACTTCTCTTGCCACAGCCCTTGCCGTCAGAATATTATCGCCGGTTATCATCACAACCCGTATGCCCGCTTTTTTAGCCACTTCAACAGCTTTCGGAACCTCCTTGCGCGGTGGGTCCATTATTCCAACGAGTCCAATGAGTACAAGCTCGTTCTCATCCTCCTCACTGATGGAAGTGTTATCAGACGCTACTTCCTTGTAAGCTAAAGCCAGCACCCTCAGCCCCTTTGAGGCCATATCGTTGTTTTTCTTCAGCACTTCTTCCCTTTCCTTATCATTTATGGGCAGAACCTTCCCGTTCTTCATTATCCTGTTACATTTCTTCACCACAATTTCGGGAGCACCTTTCACGAAAAGATAAACGCGATCCCCCACTCTGTTCAGGGTGGACATCATTTTGCGCTCGGATGAAAATGGCACCTCATCAAGGCGGGGATAGTCAAAGGACACGCTACCTTTCATCGCAAGAATCTTGAGAGCTATTTCGGTGGCATCACCGCTCGTTTCAACACCTCCATCTTCTTTCACCCGCACAACGGAATCATTACACAGAGCTCCACAAAGCAGTGCCATCTTGAGGGGTTTGACGCTTTTCACGCTAACTCTTGCACCATCTTTAAGAATTGCGCCATCCACATCGTAGCCTGTACCCGTAACCTCGTAAAGCTCACCTCCTGCATAGATGACGCGAGCAGTCATCTTGTTTTCGGTGAGCGTGCCCGTCTTATCTGTACATATCACATTGACTGAGCCCAGCGATTCCACTACAGAAAGCCGCCTTGCCAGAGCGTTGTGTTTAAGCATCTTTTTTGTACCGAGTGCGAGAGCTATGGTAACCACAGCGGGCAGGCCTTCTGGAATGGCAGCAACTGCAAGGCTAACCGCCACCATCAGGGTTTCAAGAAAGCTCAGATGTGCAAAGATGAGTTGAGTTATAAATATGATGGCTATGAGCACGATGACCATTACTGAAATTTTTTTACCGAGAGATGATAGCTCCTCCTCAAAAGGTGTGGGTGGTTTTTCAGCTTCAGCCACCTCCCTCGCTATCTTGCCAAACTCCGTGTTGAGGCCTGTAGCAATAACAATAGCTTTTGCCTTCCCCCTCTCCACAAAGGTGTTTGCATAAAGCATGTTTCTTCTCTCAGCAAGGGGGACATCCTCACCAACCTTTTCTGGCGTTTTCTCCACAGCCACACTCTCTCCCGTCAGAACAGCTTCATTCACAAGCAAATTCTTACACTCTATTATGCGCGCATCGGCAGGTACCTTGTCTCCTTCCTCCAGTAGGATCATATCTCCCGGCACAAGCTCGCTTGCATCAATCTCCCTGACAGCACCATCTCTCAACACTCTCGCCTTTGTGACCATCATCTTCCTGAGAGCTTCCATGCTTCTTTCAGCTTTGTAGTCCTGAACAAAGCCAAAAATGCCGTTCGCAATCACGATGAAGAGAATGAGAAAAACCTCGGTGTGGTTTTCAGAACCACCAGCAAAATAAGATATTATGGCCGCAGCTATCAAAATCAGCACGAGAGGGCTTGTGAACTGCTCCAGAAAGATTTTTAGAGGGCTTATCTTTCTCTCCATCTCTATCTTGTTCTTGCCGTACTTCTCCAGCCGTCTCTTTACCTCTCTCTCATTCAACCCTTTCTTGGCATCAGATCCCAACTCTTTAACGACCTCCTGCCAGTCCTTAGAATGAAAGTTCATGGTTAAATCTACGCTCTTACCTCCATATAAACTTTTGTGATGACTCTTGCATGATTACTCTGCTCGCTTTCTAACATACCTGCCTCGCTTTCTTATCATCTCAAGTCTCTTTTTGACCTCTTCTTTTTTCCTGCTCTCCAGCACCTCAAAATAATTCTCGAAGAAAGCGCTCATGAACCTTGCAGCAAGATCGGGATGTGTAGCATAAGTCGTTTCCTCAAGCACGTGAATATCGGTGGCCATGTCTTCAGCGCTTGTGGAAAAAAAGCCCAGTCCGAAATCGATCAGAACGAGCTCTTTGCTTTTCTCCTCAACAATAACATTGCTGGTGGTTATATCTCCATGAATTATGCCTGCATTGTGGAGCCCCGCGACCATTCTGCCAAGCTCTTTTGCATATCTCTCGCAGTTATTTTCATTCAGCACGTCCTTCAGCTTTTTCCCCTCCACATACTCCATCTCGAAGAAGAACGTACTCTTCCCCACAATCTTTGGCACGGTAACGCCAGCCTGCATGGCTTTTTCCATCAGCTTTATTTCGTGTCTGTTCCTGCTCTTCCTGAGCATCACATCAAGCTTCCTGACTCTGTACCTTTTGGGCACCCTTTTCTTGATTACAACCTTTCTTCCTCTACTTTCCTTCAAAAGTATGTCCGCTTCAGCTCCCTTGGAGATCAGCTCCATTCGCATCGCGTATCTTTTACAACCTCAAGGTTAAATTTGCATCGATAAGAAGTAGAAAGAAGGAGAGCATCTAATTCGCTCTCCCGGACGGTGCTCGTGCCTGCTTTTTCATGAGTATCAAGTTCTTTATATATTTTTATATGCTGGAGTAAATAAATCAGAAAAACAATGTAAGGAAAGACATTCTCAGCACTCCACGAGCTCGCCCTCGCCCCTTCTTCTGTACTTCGTATTCTCAACCACGTATAATATGAACTTCGACTTATCACCAAAAGCTATCTCTGCAGCATCAAGGTAAGGCATGTTGAGATGAGAAGCTAACACGTAATATTCAGCTGCCCCAAGAATCTCCATACCCTTTGCTCTGCCCTTCTTTTTCCTGGAAGAATTGATATCTATGCCGTCAGCATAAAGCCTCCTTATGACCAAATCAACCACTCCCGCTCTCTCCAGAACCTCATCCCTCTTCTCTTCTCCCACAATCTTTTCTGGAAATCTATGCACATAATGAACCATTTCCTCATCCTCAATTCCCTGCTCTTTCAGCCCGCGGTAAACATCATCACTTATTTTCTCAGCTAGAATACTATCTCTCACCATGAGCGTACCAACAATTTCATTTCTTATGGTTCGCGGGTAGGAATGCAATTCAGGATAGGATGTCTTAACAACCACAGCATAAACCATCACAGGATCCTTGAAGTTAAAGGTATGGAAAACCTCACTGCCATGACTCCTGACAATTTTAGGGTCAGTTACGAATTTTCCTTTTTTCTCCTCCCTCAACTCGCCATGATTTCTCTCCACACTCTTTTCGAGGAGCCAGAAAAGTGGTAATGCGTGAAGTCGCCTGACATCTTCGGCTGTGTAACTTGCATAAGTGTATTTCCCTTCTTCCGGAATGTAGAGAACTCCATCTCTAACCTCCTCGATTTTCCGGCAGATATTCTCAGAGTCGTGATAAAATTGAGGCATTTCCGGTTTGAGGAATTGAATTTCGCCTGTCATGGAGCTAATGTCCTTAAGAAGATCGTACCTCTTTTCCGCAAATTCCTCCGAAATCTTGCTCTGATTTTCCAAAAAATTATAGATAGCATCAACGACTTTGCCCCCACCCAGCTCCTGAGCCAAGAAAAGGTCTTTGAGCGATCTCTCACTGTTTTCCACAACATCTTCCAGCTCTAAAATCACACGCCTCATCTGGTTTTTGAAATCAACATCAAGATAGTTTTTGATGGCATCATAAATCTGGTTGAGGAAATTCAGGACGGTGTGAGGGTCATCACCTTCCACAAGATTGAGATAAGCACCACTCTCTATCACCCCTCTCAAACCGGGCTCAATTTCCTTCTGGACCTTCTTCAGAATCTTCCTTTCAATAACAGGCAATCTCTTTTCAAGCTCGTTAGAAATCGCGCTGGCAAGTTCATAACTTTCAACACTTCCAGTTTCACCCTTTCTTCTCCCGACTCTCGATATTACATTAGCTAAAGCAGTTTCGTATTCCTTCTCCATCAACCTCTTTATCTCATCACATCTCCTCATGTGCAACCACTATAAAATGATTACTATTTTAAATTTTTCTCCGCCATCTTTAAAAATTCTTTTTCCTCACGCTACACCATGATACTCACATTTCTCAGCTCGCTGGATGTGCTTGCAGGACTTGTGCTTATTTTCAAAATAGAATGGCTGCCATTGAGAGTGGTGTTAACGCTTTTCATCTTTCTCAAGGCACTCTTCTCCCTCCTTTCCAGCTTGTCTCACAACAACTATCTGGACTGGATGGGCGCAATAGACATGGCTACAGCCATAGCCTTCATGATCTCTTTCGTTTCCTATGAGAATTCTTTCGTTCACACCGCAGGGATGCTCGCCCTTTTGAAAGGCCTGTACAGCTTGATATTATCCCGTGGCATGTAAATCGAAACAAATAAAAAGAGAAGAAAGGGAAACAAAATCTCTCTATGAATTTAACCCTGAGTTGCCAGCTTTATGTCCTCAACCCTCACTGTCTTCCTTCCGGCGTGGTGCGCAAGCGCTATGGACTGTCTTGCGATGTCCATCGCTATGTCCTCCAGTATTTCAGCGAGATATTCCGCCGCTCTCTTTGAAACACGCTCCGCTCCAGCTTTTTTCAGTATCCTTTCCATTGCCGCTATTGAAAGTTCCGCCATACTTCATTCCACCTCCTAAACATTTTTTATATTCTTTTTTTAACTCAAATCCAAATATATTTGAAAATACACAAAAATTTGGGTGGTTCACTAAACTTTTCAATGCAAACTTTTAAATAACTAAGGGTTTGACGTTTCACACCCGAGCATTCGGGGCTAATCTTTAAAAATTTTAAAATCATGGTGATTTCCTATCGGTGGTGGGAGATTATGGAGGAGGAGTACCACTTCCTGAAGCATTACACCGACTATTTACTTTGCATGACCACAACGGATAATGAAGATGTAGCATTGAGAATAAAGGACGCTCTCCTATCCAAAAAGCTTGCTGCATGCATAACAATACTCCCGCTGGCCACCAGCTACTTCTGGTGGGAGGGAAAGGTGGAGAAAGCACGTGAATTCCTTTTGCTGATAAAAACGAAAAAAGAAAAGGTGGATGAAGTAAGAAAGGAGGTGCTTGCAAATCATAATTACGAGATTGCCGAATTTCTCGTGCTACCGATAATAGATGGAAGTGTGCACTATTTAGAATGGATGAATTCTGTGCTTGGTGAGAGCGGGGATCGATGATGTTCTTGAAAGTCATCAAAAAAATCGCAAATCTTGAAAAAAGGAATGAAGCACGAAAAAATGGGATTAATGACAAGGAGCTGCAGAAAATCAAGGATAAAGAAGAGCAAGATGCAAAGGAAACTTCTTCATCTCACCTAGTCAGGAATGCTGAAGGAATGAAAAAAGTGGATTTGACATTGGACATTCGTTCCTTGATATCTGGAAAAATTGATGAGAAAAAGAAAAAAGTGCTGTGGCGGTTGACAGTTGTAGGCGTGATATCGGTCCTTCTCATAAGCGTGAAGGAATTCAGGATTGCGGCGTTCCTGCTCGCATTGATATTTCTTGCATCCGTATCCAAGCTGATTCAGGAACCGATTCCTTTTGTGGTGGGGCTTGATCTTTGCCTTTTTGTCACCACAGTGGTTGGTTATGTCATCCATCCGTTAGTGGGGTTTGTGGTGGGCGGCACCTCATCCATAATTGGATCGTTTCTGCGACAGACGGAAGGTGTGGAGAATGTGGTTGTGCCTGTGCTCGGTTATTTGTGGAGTAGTATCGCGGTGTGGGTTTTGCACACGCATGCCTCCCTATGGCAGGTAGGAGTCGTAACAACCCTACTTTACACATTCCACAACGTGATAATCTTCGGTTATTTAAGGCATTTCAGCATACACTCCATAACCTTTATGGCAACCTCCATTCCTTTCAACTTATTCTTGATCTCGCGGTTCGGAGAGAAACTGATAGCTCTTCTTGCATGAGGGTAAGGATGGTAGCATTACATCGGTATTATATGTGCGTCCCTTTCTTTCAGAAGTTCTGGAAGGTCTGCTCTGAGACCCCTTGGCAGGAGAGCGGACAATTTGCTTTTTCCGAAAGAGCAGAACACAGCACGAAACTTCTCTCCATTGACCTCTCTCGCTGCAGCAAGCAACGGTACAGGGGAGGAGATGAACTTGAGCTCCACATCGATCCTGTACATCCAGCTTATCCACCTTACTAATTTTTCCACCACGAATTCGTTAAGTCGAACATTATCATCCAGCTCGTCCCTTATCACAACAACTCTGAGCTTTGCGTTTTCCTTCTTACATCTCAGACCAGCGCCCTCAAGCTTTATTCTGAGGGATTTCTCATTCGTCTGACTGTTCAGAAGTATGAGGAAAAGCATAACTCTTTTTTCTTTCTCCATACTCATCCTTACCCTCTCAATTATTTTCATCAATGAAAGGTGAATGATATAAGATTCCAAAGGGGTATATATACTTTGCGGTTTGTTGATATCTCGATACCACAACATTTCCAGCTTTTGAGCACTGGGTTTCAGTAACACTTATTTCACATTTATATTTTTCGCTTGCCAAAAACATACTTCATGCAAAAGGAAAATACGATAATTCATGCAGCTTACAAAGGCCTCTGCCCGGTGTGTGGAGGGATGATCACCACTCAGGAGCTTGCAGCAGGAAAGTGTTCCGTAAGAAAGGAAAAGCTTGTCAAAGCGCTTCAGGTTAGGGGTTTTAAGGAATTTGAGAGGTATTTTAAAGAGAGAACCGGCAAAAAGCTGAAGGCCATACAGCGATACTGGGCGAAAAAGCTGAAGGCCGGGATGAGCTTTGCCGCTGTTGCTCCCACAGGCATAGGCAAAACGCTTTTTGGAATAAGTTATGCCGCTTATCTGGCTGAAAAAAAGAAAAAGAAGGTTTATATCATCGTGCCAACAACGCTGCTTCTGAAGCAGAGCTATGAGAAGCTTGTGGAGATGGTGGACGGGAAAGTAAACATTATGGCATACCTTTCCGGAATGAAAAAAGCGGAGAAGGAGGAGTTCATGGAAAAGCTCAAGGCCGGGGATTTCGACGTGCTTTTAACGAGCAGCGCTTTCCTGCCCAAGCACTTCGAGGATATGAAGCATCTGCGCTTCGATTTCATCTTCGTGGATGACGTGGATGCCATTCTGAAAGCTTCAAGGAATGTGGAAAGGTTGCTTCACCTGCTCGGCTTCAGCGAGGAGGAAATAAGGAGAGGTGAGCCCTCTCCCTCCAAGCAGTACGGCCAGATAATGGTCTCGACAGCAACAGCCAAACCCGGCAAGAAAGCCATGCTTTTTGCGAGGCTTCTCGGATTTTCAGTCGGAGTGAGCAGGCAGACCATGAGGAACGTGGAGGATTACGGTGTTGTTGCTGCAGGTGGCGAGGAGAAGCTTCAGCTGATGTTGAGGGCTGCGCGGATACTCGGGAGGGGAGGGCTCATCTTCACAAAGACGGAAGAGGATGCAAAAAAAGTCGCGGAATTTCTTGAGAAAAGCGGCGTTAAGTGTTCTTATGTGACGGCCGAGGTGAGCAAGAAGGAGGCTGAGGAGAGGTTGAAAGCTTTTCTTGATGGAGAGCTGCAGCTGCTTGTTGGGGTAGCCTCTCCTTATGGCCTGCTGGTCAGAGGGCTGGATTACCCTTACCATGTCAGGTACGCGCTTTTTTACTCCGCGCCTCATTTCAAAATCGGGCTGAAGGATGTGGAGGAAGCATCACCGCGCATGATTCTCATGCTTGCGGCCATCTTCAGGAACAACGAGCAGCTCGGTCAGCTCATCCCATACATCCTTGCGGATGAGAGCAAGCGGGAAGAGGCGAGAGCCATCCTGAAGGACATCTTCGAAAGGAAGGACTTCTCCGCATGCTCCGATGACGTGGTGGTGAAGGAGGATCACATAATCATTCCGGATGTCGCAACCTACATTCAGGCAAGTGGAAGGACATCAAGGCTGTTTGCCGGAGGGATAACGAAGGGTTTGAGCATCATTTTCGATGGAGAGGAGATGCTTCGTGCGTTCACCACCAGAGCTTCTTACTATGATGTTGAGCTGCGGGTCGTTGAAAATCTCGAGAGCTTGGAATTTGAAAGAATAAAGAAGGAGCTGGACGAGAGCAGGGAGCGCTACAAGCGTTATGCTGAAGGCGTTGATTTTGATGTCATAAGGCCTGCTGTCTTCGTTGTGGAGAGCCCCACCAAGGCAAAGCAGATAGCCAGATTCTTCGGTAAGCCCGCAACCATCATAAGGAACAACCACCCGTTTTATGAAGTCACCACTGGCAACTTCGTGCTGATCATTACAGCCTCTCTTGGCCATGTGGTTGATCTCGTGGAGGATGAATATTATCATGGCGTGATCGTGAAGGACGGCACTTTCATCCCGGTTTACGGCTCGATAAAGAAGTGCAGACAGGACATGGTGCAGTGGGTCTCCGGCCAGAAATGTCCGAGATGCGGGAGAGAAGCTGATGACGATTCCAGAGCCAGAATAATGAACATAGCAGAGATGGCGGAAATGGCAGGGATGATAATAGTTGCCACCGACCCCGATACCGAGGGAGAGAAGATAGCGTGGGATGTGGCGAATTTTGGAGGTATCGGGGCTGAGGTTAAAAGAGCCGAATTCCATGAGGTCACACGCAACGCTGTGCTGAAAGCACTTGAGGAGCTTCGCGCCATTGATGAAAACAGGGTCAAGGCACAGATAGTCAGGCGTGTGGAGGACAGGTGGATAGGTTTCGAGCTTTCTTCCATTCTGCAGAAGCACTTCAAGGACAGGAACCTCTCAGCCGGAAGGGCACAGACGCCCGTACTCAGCTGGATTGTGGAGCGTTACCATGAGCACAGGAAGAAGGTGCGTTACTTCCTGCTGAAGCTGAAGGATGGCTGGCTACCTCTGGGCACGGAGGAAGAGGTGAAGCTTAAACTTGAAGGGAAGTCAATGCCGTGCACAGTCGTGATTGAGGAAATCACGCGTGCCAAAGAGGAGAAAACACCTCTGCCGCCCTATTCCACGGATGCCGTGCTCAAGGACATCAACCGCTTCCTGAAAATCGGAGCGAGAGAAGCAATGCAGATTCTTCAGCAGCTGTTCGAGAACGGTCTCATAACCTACCACAGGACTGACAGCACCCGCGTGTCGGATAAGGGACTGCAGGTTGCAAAGCTCTACCTGAAGGATGATTTTGCGGGAAGAACATGGGATGTGAGCAAGGAGGGAGAGGGAGCTCACGAGTGTATCAGGCCCACACGTCCGTTTGACGCGAGGACCATCCGCGACCTCATCTATCAGGGGGTCATCCAGACATCAGAGCCGATAACCAAGAAGCACTTGCGCGTTTATGACCTCATCTTCAGGAGGTTTATGGCGAGCCAGTGCGCCAGATATCAGGTGGAGAAGGTTAAGTACAGGGTGAGGGTTGAGGAACTGGGGCTTGAGAAGGGGGTGGAACGTGTGGTTAGCGCTTCCGGAAGGGCTTACGAGCTTTACCCTTACGCGGTGCAGCTGGAGAGGGAAATGGAAGTGGGGGTGCAAAAAGCTCTACTCACCTTTGTATGGAAGAACAAGGCTGAGCTTTACACTCAGGCTGATGTGATTTCCCTCATGAAGGAAAGAAGAATCGGCAGACCGTCCACCTACTCAACCCTGCTCAACAAGCTGTTTATCAGGCATTACATCTTCGAGAAGAACTTCCGGCTGATCCCGACCAAGCGTGGCATGATAGTTGAGAGGTTCTTGCGAGAGAACTACGGGGATTTTGTCTCGGAGGAGAGAACGAGGATAGTGGAGAGCGTGATGGACGAAATAGAAATGGGAAGGAAGGACTACATGGACGCGCTGCGGGAGTTTTACGAGGAGATTCGGAGGGTTGTTGGAGTTCACAGTCGATAATAACCATGAGGATTTATCTATTTTGACAACATCGCAACCCACTTAAATCTAACTCCTGAATTAAAGGTTAATCATGAAGGCGAAAAATTCCGATGTTCTCACCAAAGTTTTGCTTGTAATTGTAGTGCTGGCAGTGCTGGCACAGAGCGTGATGTTCTTCTACCTGCTGAAGGCATCGAGCATAGAGATATCGGTGAACAGGCAGACGGGTACTGTGACGATAGGACACCACGCTCCCGCTGAGATGCAGCAAGAGAAGAGTGCTGTCGCGCCACTCAAGGAAACGAGAAGAGTTGAACTTTACATCCCGGCTGTGGACAGCAACGGAAATGGAGTGCTGGCAAAGCTGATTGTGGAAGCACGTCCAGGAAGCGGAAGAAGCTTGGTGAACATCGACAACCTGCTTTTCTGGACTGACACGCAGCACAGCGTGAGGATGGCAAGAAGGGTTGCGGAGCGTTACCTCAACACAAGCTTGGATAACGTTGACCTCATTTACACAATAGAAGCTAATGCTACGGTGATTGAGGGCACGTCGGCAGGAGCAGCCTTAACCATAGCCACGATAGCGGTGCTGGAGAACAAAACCCTGAGAAATGATGTCACAATCACCGGCACGATAAACTCGGACGGCACCATAGGGCCGGTTGGAGGAGTGCTCGAGAAAGGCAAGGCGGCAGCGGAGCACGGAATGAAGATTTTCCTCGTGCCGCTCGGACAGAGCTATCAGGTACAGTACGAGCCGAAGAGACACTGCGAGAAGTTTGGCTTCGTTACCTACTGCGAGACGGAGCTCATACCGAAGAAGGTGAACCTGCAGGAAGAACTTGGAATTCAGGTGGTGGAAGTGAGCAGCGTGGCTGAAGCGCTCAAGTACTTCGTGGAAGAATAAAGACCCTTTCCTTTCTTTTCCATTATTTTGATGGCTCAGCTCAAAACACATCCCAGAACTTATCCTTCTTCCTCATTATCTCCGCGATCTCTTCCAGCGCTACCCTGTGATGGTCGGCAAGCAGCTCCTCATTCTCCTTCAGCAGCCTGTAATCCTCGTTGGAGAGCGCAGTATAATATATGGCTCCTCTCTTCAAATTCCTATCCACCACACCACCATCAACGGAAATAGCCACCCTCTCTCCGATGTCCGCTTTACCCACATTCTCCCCCATCTTCTGGATCGCGTGAACAGTTCCGACGATCTTGCCTTCCTCATCCATCAGATCGACCTTCTGCTGGAGCGTACCAGCAAGCACCTCCACACCTATTATCGCTGGCTTGCTCTGCCTGAAAACGAAGTCCGGCAGGAATCTTATCTTGGCCGGCATTTTAACGCGCGCAAGCACCTCAGCTTTCTTCCTTTCCTTCAGCTCTTCCAGATATGATTCATAGGCCTCAATTAGCTTGTAAATGACACGTCCTTCTATCACCTTTATCTTGGCCTGCTTCGCATACTCTTCCGCTTCCTCACTCACCCTCACGTTGAAAGCGAAAACAACCCTGTACTCTTCCTTCATCTCCTCCAGCCACACGAGGTCCTTCTTGCTAACCGTCCCTATTCCAAACTTCCTGATCGGAACGTCCTTTTCCTTCAACATTTTTGCCAGCGCCTCCAAGCTACCCAGCGTGTCGGCTTTTATCACCACACCCTCTCCCTCTTCCTTGATATCCAGGCTCTCTATCTCCATTCTGACTTCCTGCTTCGCTCTCTCAACTTCTTCCTCCCTTCTCACAGCAAAAATGGGCGCGCCAGCCACAGCTTTTTCTATTTCAGGAGCGACAACTCTAACTCCACAGGCGGCAGAAGCTTCTTTGATCTGGACAAATCTTTTTTCAACTCTCATCTCCTTCAGCGGAGCTGGCTTGAAAAGACCCTTAACCCTTGTTACTATCGTGCCCTCCAGCCCACCTATCACAAGGATGTCATCCTTCCTTATCATTCCATCGTAAAGAATGACATCTGCCACCTTCCCGAGGCCGGTAACCTCCTTTATCTCGAGTATGACGCCCTTGCCCGTACCCTCCGGATCTATTTCCAGCTTTTTCTCCAGATATTTCTGCACCAAGCCCGTTATTATCGCGAGGAGTTCCGGAATGCCCTCGCCCGTTTTTGCCGAGATGGGAATGAGAGCCACCGTTTTTGTGAAATCGTCTATTCTATCAAAGCGCTCCGCATAAACTCCGTGTTCAGCTAACTGCCCGATCAGCTCGTAAATCTTGGTTTCAAGCATGGCCTTAACCCTTTCCGGCTGATGCGCCAAAGAATCCAGAAAGCAGGCATCCCTGTGCACCACCCATCCCGGAATCTTGTCTATCTTGTTGGCCGCCACAACAAACGGTGTCTTATACTGCTTCAGAATCTGGATGGACTCGACGGTTTGTGGCTTGACACCTTCAGTCACATCCACAAGCAAAATCGCTATATCTGCTAAAGCACCTCCTCTCTTCCTCAGAAGCGTAAAGGCCTCATGTCCCGGAGTGTCTATGAAGAGCAGGCCGGGAATCCTTATCTCGATGTTCCACTTCTTGAGGAATGGCATGCACTTCTGCTTTATGATCTCGGCCGGCACCTCGCTCGCTCCTATGTGCTGGGTTATACCTCCGGCTTCCTTTGCAGTTACGGCAGTACCTCTGATGTAATCCAGCAGCGTCGTCTTTCCGTGATCAACGTGAGCAAGCACGCTGATTATTGGCTGTCTTATGGGCATGGATTTGTATTATGCGGGATAGCTTTAAAAAGGGCTCGGAAGCGTGGGTTCTGTTAACATTTGACATTAAACGAAGCTTTGCCGATAGGCAAAGTTTGGGTCGAGGCTCTGCAAGAGCCGAGCCGTTTAATGCCTGTTAAACTCCCAGAACGAATGTAAGGGTCGAGAAAACCAAAGGTTTCCGAAGAAGTCGTGGGCGAGGGGCGAGTTAAGTTGACATTCCCACACCCAAAATCAAAAAAATAAATTTAAATAATATAGATTTACAAAATGCTAGGTATGAAAACCTCACATGTTTGGATGGTCATCATCTTATTATTCTGTATGCTAACTCTAAATTTGTCTGTTAAAGCTTTAACTTTGGATGAAGTTGTTCAGCAAAGCCCTGCTTTTCATCTCATCACTGATATCTATGTCTTGATAAACAATCAGTACCATCAGCTCTCAGAATGGTTAAGTTTTGAGGCAGATCAGTTAAAGATAAACAAGGAGCTTGATCTTCAGGGAAATAAAATAACTGGGCTGGCTGCTCCTTCTGATCCGGGGGATGCTGTAAACTTACAGACCCTGCAGCAAATTACAGGAGCAAAACTTATGCCGATGCCGATACTAAGCAAACACAAGTATAACTTCTCCGGAAAAGCGCCAAAGGAAATAGTTTTGCCAAGCGGAATGGTTATACCCTCAATATCCTTAAAACCAGATGAGCCGAAAGGTTATCACTGGTGTTCTGTTCATGAGTTTGAGTGGTACATGATGTTTTGGAGGGGAGAGAAGTACCCTGATTTAGGAGGTGTGGTTTTCTCCCCTCTCAGCTATAATGATACCCAAGATGTAGAGAGGGATGTGGGTGTAATTTTTATGGGAAATAGGAGGTTCTATAGGATAGTCGATACTAGTGGTTATTTTGCAGATGTGGATGCCCAGTTCTGCGGAAATAATTCCAATTGTTTAGCTATTAGAGGAGATTGTTGTGGTGGGTCCGATGGCAGCACTCCCCCTGAGCCGCCTCCTCAATGTCCCAAACATTACGTTGATAAAGGAGTAGCGGCTATAGGCGACCTATTTTGTTGGTCTCCCTGTTATATGTCGCAATATCCGGCTGCATGTGGTTTATATTGGGGGAAAGGATGTGAATTTTGTTACATACATGTGAATCCACACACAGGTCAAGTGTGGTGTGCCTCTTCTCCATCCGGCCCTCCTTATATCCGTGCAACCTATAAGTGGAGGTATGTAAGACTTTGCTCCAATCCGAACAACGATGGAGTTTATCTATGGCTTTGTCCTGATTTTTCTTAATTCTATGAATATGAATTTGAAAGGTAAAATCTGAAACAAAAGCATAAGAAAATTTGAGTGAGCATGTCAACTTAAGAACCAATTTCTCCACTCTAGCATAAAAATCGAAATAAGGGGGCTCAGCATATCTTGATTTTGCAAAACACACATTAAAGGATGTGATATACCATGCTGAGCCCCCATATAGATGAAATGTTCTCAAGGATATTTAAAAGAAACAAAAAGCTGAAAGAAAAACAAGATAAAGCCAGTATTGCTTTATTTCTCGGGATTATCATACAGAAAAGCAGGAGATGAAACAGATATGAGCCATGAGAACGTGAGAAAGTTATTCAGAAAAACGAAAGAATTTCTCAGGGAAATAAAGCCAGTAAAAAGAAAAACGATAGCAATGATGAGACAAAACTTGATGGCTTTTATGTATGGATTGCAAGAGATCTGGAAAGAAAGGAGGTAATAGCTCTGCATGTAAGCAAAGGGAGAAGCTCTCTGGACGCTTTTGTTTTTGTTAAGAAAGTTTTGAGCAAATGTACTGGTAAGCCGGAGTTGATTTTGGTG
Source organism: archaeon (assembly GCA_029258795.1). Lineage (GTDB taxonomy): Archaea > EX4484-52 > EX4484-52 > EX4484-52 > WAPT01 > WAPT01. Next base: position 121,269 of record JAPDKB010000007.1, on the reverse strand, counting down.
GATAAAGCTCCATGGTATATACGGGCTCTGGAGAGATTTGGATTGAGATATAAGCATGAAAGATTTGGAAAGAGAAGTTTTGTTGAGTCATGGTTTTTGTTCTGAAGCATAGGACAAGGAGGTTTTATAATTGTTTTAGAAGGAATGCCAGAGATGTTGGTGGGTGTGTTGAGTGTTTTGTCGAAAGTTTTGTCGGCTTGTATAATATGGTTGTGTGGGCTAAGGGGGAGTTAAGTTGATATGTCCAATCGAGACGTGCAAAACATTTAAATAGTTAATGAATGGAACTCTCAATTGTGAAGCATTGATATCTCGACATGTTGGTAGGGATTGAGGATGGGATCCAAAAAGAACGGCACCATAAAATGGATCAATGCTTACTGGAAAATGATTCGTTCCCACCTCAAGTCGCCGAAAGAGATTGAGTTTAATGATCGAACGATTTTTTCTTTAACCTCCGACTTCCATTGCGGGCATGCGGATTGCGATGAACCGTTAATTCAAAAGTATTTCATGGATGCAATTAACTATGGTGTGAGAACGCATTTTATAGTCGGGGATGTGGTGGAAAGCGCCTATAATCTCAAACTTCCAAAGGATATTGGTGAAAAGATAGTTTACGAGCAGATAGAAGGGTTGAAAAAGAGCTTACCGGAGGTGGAAAATAACAAATATTATGTGGTGCTTGGCAATCATGATATTCATGCTGCATCTTTTCTCATAGATAGAGATGATGGAAAGATATCATATAAGGGTGCGGCGGAAATTTTCAGGGAATTGCTTGACGACAGGACTGATATAGAGGTGATGGGCGCGGGTTTTGTTAGGGTCAAACTCAATAATCGTTATACTCTTGACCTGATTCACCCGAAGGGAAACAACGGGGAGTGCATCACAAAGTATGCGGATCATTACATTTCCAAAGCCGTAAAGAAGGGATTCGATCCACCAAACCTTGTCGATTTCGGACATTACCACACCAAAAAGCTGTTGCAGGGCAACTATTCACGCGTGATGCAAAACGGAAGTGCGCTCAAAAGAAATAACGGCAACGGAAACGGATTCGGCTGGGTTGTTGAGTTTGGAAGAGGTATAAACGGTAAAGATACCATGTTAATTCACGAGTATTTGTAACTCCCAGCTGTTCGATTTTTACTGAAACGGTTTTAAAATTCCCACCACAAACTTTTTCTGGGGCGCGATGATTTTACCGTCAGAGGCTGAGCGCTGATCTGCAGATGATCTGTTCCGGGGTAAATGAGCGCTCCCTTCAACTGGTTTTTAGAACTCGGGAGAGCTTTTCCTTCAGCTTAAGACCGTCGTGCAGCCACTTGCCTTTCAGCGCTTCTCGCGTGAGAACATCATCGTGATAATAGTTGATCACATCCTTTTCTTCCGCAAGCACAACATCCACCTCAAGAAATCTCGGCTTGAGATGATACATACTTTCGAGCTCCTTCCAGTAGTCCCTTATCTTTTCAACCACCACGAAAACATCGTAGTCAGCTTTTCTGGCCCGCGAGCCGAAGAGAATTACAACAACTTTGCCATTATATTTAGCCATTATATTTATTCACTATCCGCTTCACAAATTCTTTGAACCTCCTATCCTCATCTCTAAGAGCTCTTGCCTTAAGCTTCAAGTACTTTCTTCGCAAACTGGAAAATGACTTCTGCATGTTTATACCTCTTCCCGCTTTTTTGTTTTTTTCTCCCTGACATAGGGAAATCTCATCTTATGTCCGCATTCAAGGCAGGTTATGAGCACGTACTTCTGCTTGGATCTCACGCGCACCCTTGCGTTCACACCCGGCTTCAGGTAAGCATGACACTTTTTGCAGAACCTTCTTTTCAGATACCGTGGAATCCTCACATTGTATTTCATCGCTATTTTTCTTGCAAGCTTCACATACCTGTTGGCAAGATCCTTTCTGCCATTGCGGAACTCCTCATCCGCAAGCTTGAAGAGAATTTCAATTCTCTCCCTTGCTATTTCTTTCTGCCATTTTGGCTTGCGGGAGGGCCTTCTTGTTTTCTGGGATGATGCAGACATCCACACCACTTAGATTTTAACGGCAACCGCAAAAATTAATATGTGCTGTAAACTTCAAATTCTAAAACCAAGCATTTTCAAAAACCAAAACCTTATTAAATCTATCGAATCATTATTAAACCTCATTCAGCGCTTCTGTCGCGTTTTGCTTTTGCAAGTGATTTCGAGCGGTGGTGAGGTGTTATGGGTAAGGTTGAGGACATGATAAATGAAATTAAGAAGATATCGAAGGATCCAACCAAGATAAGAAACATAGGTATCGCTGCCCACATAGATCACGGTAAGACCACTCTTTCCGATCACCTGCTTGCAGGAGCGGGCATGCTTTCTGAGGAGCTTGCGGGAAGCCAGCTTTTCATGGACTTCGACAAGCAGGAGCAGGAGAGAGGTATAACCATCTATTCAGCTAACGCTTCCATGATTCACGAGTATGGTGGAGAAAAATATTTGATAAACCTGATAGATACCCCCGGACACGTTGACTTTGGTGGAGATGTTACAAGAGCCATGCGAGCAGTTGATGGAGTTATAGTTCTTGTCTGTGCTGTTGAGGGCGTGATGCCTCAAACAGAAACCGTGTTGAGGCAGGCGCTCAAGGAAAAGGTCAAGCCCGTGCTCTTCATCAATAAGGTTGATCGTTTGATCAAGGAGCTGAAGCTCTCTCCGGAAGAGATGCAGCAGAGATTGATGAAGCACATAAACGATGTTAACAACCTGATAAGAAAGTACGCTCCTGATGAATACAAGGAGAAGTGGCTTGTTGACGTGCAGTCCGGCAAGGTGGCCTTCGGTTCGGCTTACAGAAGATGGGCCATATCCTTCCCGTTCATGCAGAAGACGGGCATAACATTCAAGGACATAATTGAGCTTACGAATGCCGGAAAGGAGGACGAGCTTGCAAAGAAAGCAAAGGTGCATCAGGTATTGCTGGATATGGTGGTGAGACACTTACCCTCCCCCAAGGAAGCTCAGAAGTACAGAATAGCGACTATATGGACTGGAGACCTTGACACGCCTGAAGGTAAATCAATGGTTGAGTGTGACAGCAACGGCCCGCTTGTTGGAGTCGTCACGAACGTGGCTTCTGATCCTCATGCCGGCACAGTTACAACCATGCGTATATTCAGCGGTACGATAAAAGAGGGGCAGGAGGTGTATCTGGTAACACAGGACAAGAAGGAGAGGGTGCAGCAGGTTGCACTCTTCCTCGGACCGAGAAGGTTTGCTGTGCCTGAAATTCCCGCAGGAAACATAATTGCTGTGACCGGTCTGCTGGATGCTTTTGCCGGAGAAACAGTGTGCGATCCGGGAATGAAAGTTGCGCCGTTTGAAGAGATAAAGCACATATTCGAGCCTGTCGTGACCAAATCCATTGAAGTCAAGGATGTCAAAAATCTGCCGAAGATGATAGAGCTTTTGAGACAGCGCGCAAGGGAGGATCCAACACTGAGAGTACAGATTTCAGAGGATACTGGCGAGACGCTTGTTTCCGGACTTGGAGAACTGCACATAGAAGCCAAGGTGGAGAGGTTCCTGAAGGATAAGGGCATAGATATCATTGTTTCACCACCGATCGTCATCTTTAGAGAGAGTGTAAGGAAGCAATCCAGAATATTCGAGGGTAAGTCGCCCAACAAGCACAACAAGTTCTACATCATGGTCGAGCCCCTCGAGCAGAGCGTGGTGGAAGCACTGTTCCGCAAGGAGCTTGAGGTTGCCAAGATAAGAAGACAGGACGTGAAGGAGATAACGGAGAAGCTCGTCGCTCTGGGCATGGACAGGGAGGAAGCTAGGAACGTGTGGGACATATATGACACGAACATCATCCTCAACATGACCAGAGGTATAATTCAGATAGAGGAGGTTAAGGAGCTTGTTATAGATGCTTTCCGCCAGATATGTGATGAAGGCCCTCTTGCAGGAGAGCCGTGCTTTGGCCTGAAGGTCAAGCTGATGGATGCCAAGCTGCACGAGGACTCCATCCACAGAGGTCCAGCGCAGGTCTATCCAGCGGTTAAGCAAGCTATAAGGAATGCGATGCTTGATGCTGGAGCGATGCTGCTCGAGCCGAAACAGATTCTCCGTATAGACGCGCCATCAGAAACCGTAGGTAATGTCATCAAGGAAGTGCAGAACAGAAGAGGACAGATTTTGGAGATGAATGAAGAAAGCGGAATGACAATACTGAAGGTCAAGCTGCCAGTTGCGGAGATAAGCGGATTTGAAGCAGCGCTTAAGTCAGCAACTGGAGGAAGAGGATTCCAGTCGCTGGTTGACATCATCTATGAGAAGGTGCCCGATGAGCTGCAGGAAAAATACATCATGGACATCAGGAAGAGGAAGGGAATGAAGCTGGAAATGCCGAGGATCGAGGAGGAGTGATTCTGTATTTTCCCTTTCTTACTTTACTTTTTGAGGAACATTTATATGCCTCAAGCGAGTAATTAACCCTTTATGCATCGCAGCAAACTACAAATAATGCTTGCTTTGGCAGTGGTGTTTTTATGGGCCACCACGCCGGCTGTGGGCAAGATCACTCTCCAAAACATGAACAGCTTTGAGCTTTTGTTTTATAGCTTTCCTTTTTCTGTTCTTGCACTGTTAATTGCCATTGCTCTGGACAAAGGGTTGGGAGCATTGAAAGGATACACCCTGAAAGATTACGGTACTTTTGCATTTATGGGATTTTTGGGCTGTTATATGTACTATTTCCTCTTTTTTGCAGCGCTGGACATTGGAAGTGCGCAGGAAGTTTTCATTCTGAATTACCTGTGGCCTGTGGCGCTTGTCTTGTTTGCAAGCTTCCTCCTCAATGAAAAGCTAACAAAAACCAAGCTCGCGGGAGTCTCACTCGGATTTGGAGGGGCTATGGTAATAATTCTGGGAGGGAATGGTGGTATGCTCACCTTCAACCCGCTTGCAGATGTTATTGCTGTGCTTGCTGCTTTCACCACAGGTCTGTTTTTCGCTCTCGGCAAAAAGCTCAAGTACGACAAGCTCGTCGCCACCTTCCACTATTATCTTTTCGCATGCTTGCTCGCGCTTTTAACATTCTCACCCTTCATCCATATCAGAAAGTTGAGCATGCTAGAGCTTTTTGGGGTGGGGTGGATAGGCGCCTTTACCGATGGAATCGCAACATTTTTGTGGTTTAAAGCCATAGAGCTGGGAGAGGTGGCAAGACCGGCATCCATTGTGTTTTTAACGCCGTTTGTCTCGCTTATCTTCATCTACTTCATCATCCACGAGCCAATAATACCGGCACCCATTATCGGCTTGCTTCTGATAATTCTTGGAGCATGGCTGGTTGATCAGGAGAATTTGAGGTTGTGAATCTCCTCAAAAAATAATTTATACACCTTCTGCATCAAAATTAAACTGTATGAGCACCACCCACATAAAGCGCATAGTTTTCGAGAACTTCAAGTCCTTCGCTGGCAGGGTAGAGATACCGCTGGAGAAGGAGTTCAACGCGATCATAGGTCCAAACGGTTCGGGCAAGTCCAACATAATCGATGGGTTGGTGTTCGTTCTCGGTTCAAGGTCTTCCAACATAAGAGCCGAGAGGCTTGCTCAGGTCATTTTCAACGGAGGTAACGGCAGGAAGCCAGCAGATTATGCGGTTGTTGAGCTTCATCTGGATAATTCCGGAAAAGTTGTGGAGGATGTTGAGGATGATGTTCTTGTGATCTCCAGAAAGGTTGACAGGAGCGGGAAATCCGTTTTCAAAATAAACGGCAAGACGGTGACAAGGAGAAAGCTGGTTGAGGTGCTGAGAAGCATAGGTATAGATGCGGAGTCATTCAACATAATCCAGCAGGGGGATATTACAAGATTGCTTGAGATGAGGCCGAAGGAGAGGAGGGAGATAATCGATGACATTGCCGGTATAAGGGAGTACAACGAGAAGAAGGAGAAGGCATTGAAGGAGCTGGAAAAAGCCGAGAGAAAGCTTGCGGAAGCGGAGATAATTCTGGAAGAGAAGACGAAGATTGTGGAGAAGCTGAAGAAGGAGAGGGATGCTGCCATTGAATACAGAAAGCTGGAGGAAAGGCTTGACATGCTGAAGGCAAACCTTGCTTATTCCCGCCTTAAAGCGGTTGAGTCCATGCTGGAGAGTGTGAAAAGAAACCTTGAGGTCAAGGAGAAGGAGCTTGAAGCCATAAGCTCCAAGGCAGGAGAGAGTGATGAGGAGATAGAGAGGATTGAGAAGGAAATTGAAAAGCTGAACCAGGAGATAATAGAGAAGAGTGTGAATGCGGAGCTTAGGAGGGAGATAGAGGAACTTGTGATGAAGATAAACAAGAGGCATGCGAAGCTTGAAGCACTTAAGCGAGAGAGGAAGAATGTTGAAGAGATGATTGCTCATCTCAAAAGGGTAAGCTCAGCTATCGATGCCGGAAACAGAGCATTGAGCCAGCTGCTTGCTCTTGGCATGGATGGTGTCATTGGCACTATAGCACAGCTCATGAAGGTTGACGAGAAGTTCCGCACAGCTATAGAGGTTGCAGCAGGAAATCATCTCGATGATGTGGTTGTTGAAAGCGAAGATGTAGCCATTCAAGCCATAAATTATCTGAAGAGAGAAAAGCTTGGAAGGTTGAGGTTCTTACCTCTTGACAGGCTGGAAGAGCATCCGATTTCCGGCAAGGCAGAGCAAGCTGCAAAGATGCCGGGTATAGTGGATTTTGCAATCAATCTGGTGGAATTCGACAAGAAATACGAGAAGGCCTTCAGGTACGTGTTCAGAGATACGCTTGTAGCTGAAGATATTGAAGCTGCGAGAAGGACAAGAGGGGTCAGGGTTGTTACGCTTGAGGGCGAGCTTTTCGAACCGTCTGGAGCGATAATTGGCGGGCACATAAAGGAAGCTAAGAAGAAGCTTCAGGCAGTTGAAATGGCCAAGATCAAGGAGTATGAGAGAAGGCTTGCTGAAATAGATAAGGAGATGGAGGAGCTGGAGCAGGAGATAAAGGACTTGAGTTCTCTGCTTGAGGAGAAGAGAAGGAGCGAGAAGGAGGAGAATCAGGAGGTCAAAAAGCTGGAAGAGAAGAAGAAGGAGTTGATGGAGAAACTTGCCAAGCTGAAGGAAGAAAGAAGGTTCAAGGTGGAGCAGAGGTTGCGGCTGGAAGCGGAGGTTAACCAGCTGAAGATAAGGAAGGCGAGGCTGGAGGGAGAGCTGGAGAACATCATGATTGAATTTGAGAAGTATAAGGACAGGGAGGGGCTGGAGCAGAAGGACCCGCAGCAGTTGCAGGCTGAGATAAGGAGCATAGAGATGAGGATACGTGCTCTCTCTCCTGTCAACCTTAAAGCTATAGAGGATTACGAGGAGTTCAGAAAAGACTATGAGGAGTTTGCTGAAAAGGTTAAGAAGCTGAGGGAGGAGAAAGCCAGGATACTCGGGATGATTGAGGAGATCGAGGAGAAGAGGAAGCGCGTTTTTATGGACACGCTGAGAGGTCTGAATGAAAAGTTCAACGAGGTTTTTGATGAGCTGATCGGTGGAAGTGTGGAGCTGAAGCTTGAGAGGGAAGATGACATAGAAAGCGGTTTGCTGATAAACGTGAGGCCGAAAAACAAGAAGATCACGAGCATTGACGCTTTGTCCGGCGGAGAAAAAACGATGGTTGCCATAGCTTTTCTGTTCGCTGTGCAGCAGTACAAGCCGTATCCGTTCTATGCTCTGGATGAGATAGATGCAGCTTTGGATCCTGTGAATTCTGAAAAGCTCGGCGATCTGATCAACATGTATTCCAAGAGTTCGCAGTTCATAGTTATTTCTCACAACGACATAACGGTTAAAAAGGCATCTCGCATATACGGCGTGGTGATGGAAGGCGGAATCTCGAGAGTCTTTGGCGTGAAGTTTGACGAGAACGGCAAGCTCGTGCTGGACAGGAAGATTACAGCAAGAAGCAAGGCTGGGGTGGAGGCAGGGTGAGTGTTTCTATCTTAAGTTTAGGATTGAATTTTCAGGCGCTTTTCAAGCTCATTCTTCAGAATTTCGAAAATTTCCAGCTCTTTGGAAATATATTTTTCCAGAGCCAGAAATGCATGACAAACTTCGAGTATGGCTTCATAGATACCTTCCAGCATGAACACAGACACATCTCTGGATGAAAAGAATTTAACCCTTTCTATTGCGATTTTTAGCAATGATCTCGCCAGTTCTGGATCTTTTCTTTTCATTTTTACCAAATTCTTTTTCATACACTCATCCCATTGCATCAGAACACCTTCAGATAACCCTTAATAACAAAGCCGTTCAGAATATTGTTTAAAAGTTCGGGGTTTCTTTTCTGCAACATATTTATGTTTTCAATGAAAAGCAACGAGATCTTTCTTCCGAGCTTTTTTTCGAGGGTTTCGAGATTTAGAGGTGTTTCTTTACTGCCCATAATGCATATATCGAAATCGCTGGTTTCAGTATCCTCTCCATCAGCCGCTGAGCCAAAAAGGATAATGACATCGAAGTATTCCAGGTTTTTTTCGAGATAATCCGCAATTTTGTAAGCATTTAGAAGATTGTAAACGATTTTGTATCTCCTGTAGTTTTCATTTTCCGTGTTGGCAATGAATATTTTCATGTTTTTTTCTTTCATTTCTTTCACGAGACCCATCCTTTTCAAGATGTTTATTTTGCTCCTGAGCTTGGAGGGGCTCCAGCCCAGCAACCTGCATAACTCACGAAAGTGATATCTGTACAGTGGCTTCCTGAAGAACAACTCCATCAATTTAAACTCGTCACATTTTTCTAACATATGTTAGATTTTTGTAACAATTGTTATTTAAATCTAACGTTTTGTTTTTGATATTAATTCCGCACGGGATGTTACGTTCAGCAGGATCTAATATTTCTTTCCATCTGGTCAAAAACTACCTGCAGTTCTTTTCCAAGTGGAAACAAATTGCAAGCAGTTTTTGCCCAAGTGGAAAAACATTTATAAATGGCGGACACAAAGAGTTCCTCGCCAAAGAATCTGCCGTTACATCAATTTTTCAAAATATTGCGGAACGTGCCATCGTGTTTTTAGTTTTATGTGCATTAGTTCGTGTTTCAGCACTTTCATCACGAATTCTTCATGATTTTCATATCCTAGCTTTTTCTCCACGAAATCTTTGTCCAATATCTTTCTGTTTATTCTTATAATGTTTTTCTCAAGGGACGTAGAGGCTATCAACCGCTTATAATTCTTAAGTTCGATCTTTACTTTTTCTTCAATTCCAAGTTCCTTTTTAATTTCCTCGACTAAATCTTTCAGGTTCCTCATAGCGATCTCCTAACTTCGTCTATTATCATTTCTACGATCTTTGTTTCTAATTCATAACGTTTTTTAGGATCCATCTTATGTCTCAATAAAGCTTTCGCAACAATCAGTCTGATTTCCTTTTCATCCACCTCTAAAAATCTATTTCTCTCGAAGATATCCTTCAACTTATTTTTCAATTCTGGAATTTCCAATCTTTCACCAAGATTTTTCTGTAAATATTCGGAGGTCATTTTGTAGATTTTTTCCCAACCTGGTTTTTGTTCTAACTTTTCAAGTTTCTCTACCTCCTCCCGCTCTTTTTCAAGCTCCTTTATGAACTCCTCAACGCCGATGTTTCTTTCAAGCCACATTTTTCGTAATCTTTCTAACCTCTCGTAAATCTCTCTGTAGAGAGGGTTGTGAAGTCTATCCATAACAACGTTCCTAATCTCATAGAACGTTACAGCAGCCTCTTTGATTTGGGGTTTTATAGGCTTTACAGCTTTTACTTCCTTCTCCACCTTATCTATGAGCTCTTCTACTACAGTTGACCTGTGAATTTGTTCAATTAATTTATCCCACACCTCGCCAACAACCTTTTTCCTTCCTTTGTTGACTGTTTTCAAAAACATATTATAGATTACAAAAAGAGCATCTTTTTCCCACTTATAATCCAGCTTTTTAGGATAAGCACCAAGCGATTTGTATATTTCCAAGGCTTCCTTGACGAATCTCATCATTTTTCTAACATCTTCTTTTTCTGTGAAATACATCGCCATACCATTAGGACCGCTTATTTTTTCCTTAAGATCCTCATAAAAGCTTAGATCGTTGTTCTTTAGACATTTAGCTATCATCTCCAGATCGATACCATAATCCTTTAGTTTGGTTTTCAGGTAATCTATTTTTTGTTTTAAAATTTCCAGCTCTTTCTCACTATCTTTAAATGCATTTTTCAAATCCTCCCTTATTTTTTCTGAATTCTCTTCCGCTAGATATTGGTAGATATTCAGGGTTCTTTGTATGTGGGCCAGCAATCCGACACTATCCACAATTAACCCGTGTTTTTTATTCAGTTCAGGATAAGGCCTATTAACCCTTGCTGTTGCTTGTAATAATCTGTGATAAAATATCGGCTTATCCAAATACATCACTTTGAGAATGGGAGCATCAAATCCAGTTAGCAGCATGTCAGTAACGATAAGAACTTTTGGATACTCCTTCTTAAGGAAGTTTTCTCTTACCTTTTCGTTAGCTTCATTCCAGTCCCTTGTGTTGTATCTCTTAAGGAATTTCTCCTTAAACGTGTGGATTTCTTCTTTTTCATTTTGTTGGTATGACATCACAACTTCACTAAATTCTTCTGGGAAGTGCTTATCCATTATTTTCTTGTACCTTACACAAGCTGTCCTATTTGCCGCTACTATCATTGCCTTGAAAGTAAAGTTTTCCGTGTCTTCCCTTATATTCTCCTTTATGTATTCCACCACCTTCTCAATTCTTTTTTCGTTCTCTAGAATTATTCTTGTCTTCCTAATTTTGCTCCTTAGTTGCTTCTTTAACTTCCTTGCTATCTCACCTTCTAAGATGCTGTCAACTTCCATTTCATCCTCTTTGTAAGCTTCTAATATCGCCCTTATATCATCCTCGCTTAGCAGTATGTCTATTCCCCCTATTTTCTCTTTTTTCTCCTCGATCACTCTGAAAATTATAGGTAAAGTAAAGCCATCTTCCTGAGACTGCTGAATGAAATAAACATCAAGATATATTTCGTCAGGAGGGTAAGCAAAGTGCTTGAATGTGTTTCTTTCGTTTACGAATACTGGCGTGCCGGTAAATCCAATGAAGATGGCTTTGCTAAATATTTTTCTCATTGTGGCTGCTAAATCTCCATATTGACTTCTATGAGCTTCATCTATCAGAAAGAGGACTTCTTTCTTCTCAACCTTTTCTTTTATGTCTAGTTCCCTAGGCTGGAATTTTTGTATCGTGGTTATTTTAAGTCCCCATTCTCTATCTGCATTTTTTATGACTTCTTTCAGTTCTTCTATCTTTTCTATTCTTTTAACATCTCCAACTCTTTTGTGTTCTATTGACTTAAACACATCCTCCAGCTGTTTCTCCAGCTCTATTCTGTCAATAACAAAAAACACAAGTGGATTCCTTTTGTTATACCTGAGAAGGAACTGGTAAGCAATGAAGAACATTGTGTATGTTTTACCCGATCCCTGCCAATGCCATATCAAACCCTGATTTTTGTTATCCTTGTTTTCCAAATATTTGCTGATCCTTTCCATTGCTCGTTTTGTGGCAAAATACTGCATGTATCTTGCTATGATCTTTGTTCTCTCTCCCTTCTTGTCTCTCGTGAAAAATATGAAGTGTCTTATAACATCAAGCAATCTGTCAGGTTTTAACAGATCAAAGATGCTCTCCTTTCTATTTACTTTCCAGAATCCGTAGCCGGCAGGAGATTTTATTTCTTCTCTCGGGAACGTGGGGATGTAAGGATTTCTATCTGCTGCAACTACACCAAACTGAACGAATTTGAAGAGGGATCTTATTTCCTTTTGATACCTCATTATTTGCTTTAGTCCTTCATAATACGGCTCGCCGAAACTCTGCATGATCGGACTTTTACCCTCTATCAAAACAAGAGGAATTCCGTTAACAAAAAGCAGAATGTCAGGCCTGTCAACATTATTCCCATGCTTTATTTCCTGCTCTCTTATGTAATTGAACTTATTTCTTCGGACATTTTCATAATCAATCAGCTTTATATTCAAAGGAATCAAAGAATTCCATTTTTTGATCACGATGTCAGCACCAAACCTCAAAATATCAAGCATCTTCACTTCATCAGCATTCTGGATAGTCAAATAAACCTGATTCATGATCTTATCTTTCTGCTCCGCATAAGCATCAAGAACGTCCTTATTCAGCTCCTCCACCTTCTTCTCAAAAATTTCTTTGATTAAATGATTATCCAAGCTTTGAGGCTTTAACTCTTTCCACCCAATCTCTTCCAGCTTTTTACAAAACTCATCAAGATAAGCTTTTTCAAGGGACATTAGGGGACACCCTCATTATTTCGTATCTTGATTTTATAATGATAAACCAACTCTAATAGAATATCAACGACGTTTTCTACTATCTTAACACATAATCTTGCTGTGAATAGATCAGAGGATTCTCTTTTATGATGTTTTTCAGATAAGATTTTTCTATATACTCCATTGATAAGTGAAGAATAAATTAATCCTTTTATTTCTCCACTTATGTATCCTACTTTTTCTAAAATTTCTAGATTTTTCTCAGGTTGATCTCTCGATTTTGGTTTTTCTCCAGTTCTAGAAACAAGCTCAAAGAAAAAGTTTTCAATGAACCCTCGCAAATCGTCCATACCTTCTTTGATTTTACCAGTTTCTATTTTTGCTTTGCTCTCTTCTAATATTTTAGCTAACCTATCAAATTCAAATTTTCTTAATTTTTCAGAGACTTCACTTTTTACATATTCTAACAACGGTTTTGGCTCTTCTACTATGTACCCACCAATAGATCTGGCTATTTTCTTTATAAATTCTTTATTTTCAAATATTATGAAACTATAGTCCTCTTCACTAATTAATTTTGTTTTTGTGTGGAGTTGTGTAAGTTTGAAATAAATGGTGGGTTTGGCTGTTATTTCAAGTATGATACCATCTTTCCTTTTCATTTTTCCAGGATAGAGGAGAATAGTCAATTCAAAAGGTACGTCGTTTCTTACACGTAAGAGATAGTAAAAATACACCTTTTCGCGAAACTTGGTATGGTCGATAATGTTAAGAAACTTTTTGATTCGTAAGGAAATTGGAACTTCATTGGGGAACCGTAATGTGAATGTTAAAGATAAGAATTCATGAAAAAGAGAAAAAGGCGAAATAAAATCATAGCCTTCAGCTTTCATAAATTCTATTATAGCATCTTTTAATTTTCTATACTCTCTGAAGGGTAGATTAACGAAAACTTTTCCCTTAACAATTAAACTATCTGCTAACATTCTACTCTCACCCTCTTCCTCCCCGTCAACAAATCATTCATCAAACCCTTCTTAATCCTTTCAAGCTTCTCCTTTCTTTTCCTTTCGAGTTCGAGCTTTCTATCAACTGTTGAGAGAATTTCGGCGATCTTGTGTTGTTCTTCGAGTGATGGGAGTGGAATTTTTAATTTTCTAATTAAACTTAGATTTATCCTTTTAAAGGTAGAACCTGTTTGGGCTTTTATCAAATATCTCCTGATTATACTAGAATTCAACACATATAACAAATAATTGGACTCGACTTTTTTGAGAGGTCTTATGCCTACTAAATCTTGTCCTAGTGCAAATTCTTCATTAGTCATCACCATTCCTGCAACTCCTACTTTAGCGTTTCTCGTATAAATAATATCGCCTCTTGCAGGTTTGTATTTTTCTGTGAGATCGAGATATTCTTCGTAACTTGTTCTCGGAGCATCCTCTAAAGATATGCGTCCCTCTTGAACATTTCTCGGAAGTAAAACCGGAAAGCCTTCAGAATAGTACGTGGGCGTCCGATGTTTGCAATCAAACACTTTGGCTACATCCTCCAACTTTACTATTTTCCACTCCTTCGGAATCCTGCCAATCTCCGTATTCTTAAACTCCTTGTGCCCTATGCCTTTCGTCAAAAGCTCCTGCATCAAACCCTTCTTCAGCCTTTCAGTCTTCGCTATCGCTTCATCGACTTTCTGGATTGCTTTATCTACTGTACTTAAAATTTCGGCTATCTTTTTTTGTTCGGGGAGGGGTGGGAGTGGGATTTTGAGCTTCTTAATTATCGATCTAGAAATTTCTTTAAATGTGCTTCCTGCTCCGAGTTGTTGAAGATAGGTTCTTAGCAATCTAAAATAATAATTATAAAATAAAACATCGACCATATCTTTTTTCTTTGGAATAAGTGCGGTTATCCCTTGGTTGATTGTAACTGGCTTTTTGTTTATTGCAGTAAATCCGATTGTAGCTCTAGAAGTCAATAAAAGCGTTCCAGGTTGTAAAATTTTTAATGAACACTCTCTTACAGCTTTTTCTGTTATCTTCTTTTCGGTATCATCTAAATAGGGAGTATTGTTTAATTTAGTTACATCTGTAGGAGTTACCCATAATATGTCACCGTTCCAATATTCTTTATTATTAGTTGATGGTGTTGTGCCGCCGTAAATATCAAAGATGTGACCAGCTCTTACAATTTCCCAATCTTTCGGAATTTGTCCGACAAAGGTCTTTTCCATTTAACTCACCAATGAAATCAGTAATCCAAACATAAATCCTACAAACAATAACATTAGACCAATTCTAATATCACCGGCTTTTTTAGCAACCGAAAAGGTTTCAATAATTCCTGAAATCCCTGCTATAAGTGATACGATTTGGATATTGAACTTACATGTGGAAGAAAGTTCGGGATTATCAATTTCTTCACAAATCAATTTACCCATTTTTATCATTATCGATTCTGGATTGACACTTTCCCCAGTTTTTAAGCTAATTCCAAAAAAGAGACCTCCTATTAGTCCGGTTACGAGTATACTTATGACCATTTTTTCGTTCATTCCCTCACCTCTTGCTTATTTTCAAGATTCAAGAAATCGAATAATTCGTTCTTGACAATCACATAACTAAAATTTAGCAACTCTTTCGCGCTTTCTTTATCAATAAGTCGCCCTCTATGGACGAAATTATTTCTCTTATTTTTTAGATCACGTAACAATTCATAACCCTCATCATCAAGTTTCCCACTTAAATTTAACACTTCGAGTATAGAATCTATGTTCCATAAAGCAGGATTAGTAAGTTTATCTTTTCGCCTATTAGACATTTGTTTTTCATCTAAAAATTCTCTCCACAATTTATCGATGTATCTTTCAATTATGACCCAATTCATAATGAAGGATTGCGAATATTCTGCATTTACATAGTGGGTACTTCCTTCAAGTAGAAAAATTAAGAGTTCTGACAAGTATGGATTTTTATTTATTTTTTCAGCTATTTTTATGATTTCTCTAATGTCACTTTCAGAAATTTCTTTCATCCCGAAATACGTAATCTTTGGTCTCAAATGATCTATAAATAGAGTTTTTAGGGATAAATATGGCATTGAAATTGAGCAGATTTCTAATGATTGAGGATCGACTTCTATTTCAGCTATTTCAGACTCCCTTACAGCAAAGCAAGTATGGCCTAATACTAACGCCACACCGAAGATCAGGTTTAAAATCCTAATGGCTTCTGTTCTGTCTTCAGTGACTATTCCTATAAATCCGTCTGAATTTACGATAAGTTTGAAAGTATTAAATTTTGTGTCGAAAACTTTACTTGAAGATAAATTGTACTCTCCAGTGACCTTTTCTTTAAATGTCGGTTCAGGTATTTTTCCTATCCAGACCATAGGATAGAAGTATGTCCCATAACCTTTCAATCTATTTTCAGAAATACGAGATAATTGGATTGTTTCTTCTCCCTGAGAAGTTTTATTTTTTACTCTGTACTTCATTTCGTCAATTGAATTCTTTACTAACTCGTAGGGATCAAGTTCTATAACATTACCCGAAACATACCAACACCATTCTCTAGCTCCTAGAGCTACTCCTCCGATATACCCTTTACTAACTTTCGAAAAAATAGAATTTTTGATTATCCTAAATAGATTGCTGAGTATTGAGATAAAGAGATCGGAATATTTTACTACTTCTTTATGAGGGTGACGCGTATATGCAACTTTTTGCCATCGGGACTCTTCCATGATTTTTTCTATTTTTTCTAAAAACTCATGAGCTTTAAAAGGACCATGAATTATTATTTCCATATCACTCCTATCTTCATCGTGGGTTACAACTATAACTTGATATTCTATTGGGTCATTCATCCAAAAGACCTCGATTTGACAGGGAAAAGTATAATCAAAACTGTTCAAAAGTTGCGATTTTTCTGAATCGCTGAGTTTCTCATACTCCCGTCTAAATGTTTCTATGAGATCCACAAACCATCCCTCAATTTCCTTGTAAGATGTCATAGGACCACACTCACTATTTCAGTAAGTTAATCATCTTTTCTATCTACTTTTATCACTTATCAATATCTTTCCAGTTCTTTCCGATTTTTCCGCGAATTTCTAAATCGAAAGTTTTATATAATCCGACTCATAATTATCTTTTAGGCGGGTAAGTCCGTACTCGGCCGTGCACCGGATGGTGCACATTCGCGCCGGTACGGATCCGCCGATGTTAATTTTCATGACTCATCTCCATTTGTATTATTGTTTCTTATTAGAGGCAACACATTGAGCAATCTTTTCATTGTGAGTAAGATCTCAATAATTTTTGACTCTGCTTCCTTTATTGTGTATAGGTGTGAAAAACTGTACATATCAGAATGCAAATAATTATTCCTACACTCTACCCATAATCCAGAAAGTGTTCCTGTCAGACCTTTTTCACGTCGATTAATTATTTCTCCATACTCCTTTCTCAATCGATTAATACAGCTAAATATCCTAGCCGTGGTTGGATCTTGCTCATACTCTTCCTTATCAATGAAACCTATTTCAAGAAAGTATTTAATTAAAAACCCTTCAAATGCAATAGAAAAATTTCTTACTAAGCATTTATAATTTTTTAATGGGATATTTCCGATTTTTATCATATGAAAAATTCTTAATCCATCCGATATTTCCCAAACGTCTCTTCCTGAAAGATAATTGTAAACATCTTTATCAATATACTGAACAATGTCTATAGAAATATGATTTTTGATAAAATCTTCGTAGCTTTCTTTGCCTACATCAATTTCTTTTAATTTTCGCATATTCTGTGATATTTTATCTTTTAAAAATGATTCAATTATCTCATAAATTTCATCAATTGCTTTATTCCGGTGCTCGACTCTTAAGTGGAGATCACCATTTTTCATATGAGTTAGTGTATTTTTGCCGATAAGTTTGCACTGAAAATACATGTCTGGGGTGTGTTTTATTTTTTTGACCTGGTTAGGAAAGTTATCTATTAAAATCTCCAAAAGTTCTCGAGATAAATTAGGAGAAGTTAACTTCCACGTTTTAGTTCTGTATTTTCCTGGAAGAGTGTAGTCTAAATTGAGTGCCTTTTCTAGCGATTGTTGTATTTTTTCAGGTTCTTTACATTGTGTCAAGTTTAAAATAAAGTGTCCACTCTTATCATAATTAAGAATTATCTTTCCATGATCATCGGACAATATAAGAAATTCTTGAAAAGACTTTGAATCAATCGTTTTCACACATATGTCCTCTGGCAAATTAGATTTAATTATATCTATTAACTCTTCCTTATTCCAAAAACCTATAGGATAGATATTTTCTTTCACTTCACCACCCTAATAAATTCTTCAACCCTCTTCTCAACCTCCTTTATCTCCTCCTCAACCCTCTTCAGTTCCTCCCACTCCTTTTTAACGTCAATTTCCTCAACTTCCTCCTGTGGGAAAACGTAAAGCGTGACGTTCAAGTTGTAATCATTCTCTTTGATTTCTTCCAAGCTCACGACTCTGCAGAATCCTTCAATGTCCTTAAACTCGCGGTAAGCTTTCACGATTTTGTTGATGTTTTTCCTGCTTAGGATGTTCAATTTCCTGACTTCCGGGTGTTTTTCAAACTCCTGAGAAGCATTTATAAACAGAATCTTTCCCTTCCTTTCTTCTGGTTTGTTTTTGTTGAGAATCATTATAATTCCTGGTGCTCCTGTATTGTAGAACAATTTCTCAGGAAGCAAGATAACACACTCCACCAGATCATCTTTAACTATACCTTCCCTTATTATCCTCTCTTTTCCTCCCCTAAACAAAGCACCGTTATCCAGAACAACAGCCACCTTTTTTCTTGCAAAGTGAATCATGAGCTGAACCCAAAGCCAGTCAGCACTTTGTTTTGGAGTGATGCCATACTTGTAAATCTCCTTCAGTTTCTCATTCATGGATTTGTTGATGTCATAATCTAAATTCCAAGGCGGATTGGCCAGAACATAATCTGCTTGAGAAAACTTCTGGTTTATCAAGCTATCCCCAAGATGCACCGTGTAGTTTTCTGTGATTCCATGCATAACAAGGTTAAGTTTTCCGAGCACACAAGTTAGATCATCCCATTCCTGACCTTCAAGCCTCAAAGTTTTACCGTCTTGGTATTTCTCACTAGCGTATTTGTACGCTTCTATGAGCATGGCACATGAACCACATGCAGGATCAAGAACATCTGAATTGGGAGGAATATCAAGAATCTCAACCATCAGGCGGATAACTTCTCTAGGTGTATAGATCTCTCCTGCCTTTGCTTTGGTTGGAGCAAAATAGGACAGAATCCATTCATAAGCATCTCCAATGATATCATAGTTAGCTTCCCTCAAGTCCAACCTGTTAAAACTCTCTACAAGATCCTTAAACAATAGATAGTTCTCCTCATTGGCTACAAATCCTGCAAATCCAAGTTTATCGACAAGAATTTTAATATCGGCCAGCTTATCATTTAGTTCAGCAATCCTATTCAAGGCCACTATGAAGTTGTTTACCAGATTAACCTTATCCTTTACAACCTCATCCCATGTATAAAGCTTATCTTCTGGCTCATCATAAAGGTAATAGTATTCGATATTTGCGAGATGATAAGCAGCCTTGACATCATCAACCTCTTTAAGATATTCCTCCACCTTCTTGACCCACCTATCACTCAGAGCTTTATAGAACAAGAGAACAAGCAGCATTCTGTATTCCCTATTCCTGATGATATCTGCCCCATTTTTCAGAACTCTTATAATTTGGTCCCTCGTAGCCTTAACTTTCTCTTCTGTAGGTGGTGTGAGCCTGTAGAAGTGCTTACCGTTTTTTTCTTTAGATTGTAACAAGCCCTCTTTTGCCAAGATGCTGAAGAGCTCGTTTATGTTTAGTAAGGGTTTGTCATGCTTGCTTAAAGCAATTTCCGCATCCTTTCTTGTGAATTCTCGCTCTCCGAACTCTTTAAGCAGAATCTGATATCTAATCCGGATCCACGGCTCAAAGGCCTTTGATGACATGGTTTTTATGTGGGTTTAAAAATTTTTATAGGTTGCTCTTAAGCTATAGGTTAAATGCATTTTAACCTATTTAGAAAGGTAGAATTAAAAATTTAACCAAAAATATTCAATACAAGCCACACAAAGTATGAGCCCCGGCATTTAAATTGCGTTTTAGCAGGGTCGAGTTCCTTAACCTGACCCTGCTATAATTCTACCAATAATTGCACACTCTGTCTGGAACGTTTTTCTTACCAGTTTCGGCTTGTGATGAATTATCACAACTTTCTAACAACCGTTAGCAAAATCTAACACTACATGACTCAATCCAACTCATGACTGGAGTCCTTTTTTTATCTCTAGAATTTTCAAATTCAATTCAAAAATTATAGAATAAATTTTAAATAGTTGTGAGTAAAAATAGAATTGCATGGATGGAGCTGGTGCAAATAAAATCTACAAGAGGAAGCTTGAGGACAGGTTATTGAAGCTGCTGGACAGGAAGGAGATGCTGGGTGTGAGGGGTGCAAGACAGGTGGGAAAAACAACCCTCCTTCAACTCCTCTTCCAAAAAATACAGAATGAAGAAAAAGCGTTCATAAATCTTGATCTTCCAGATATGAGACGCGCTCTTGAGGATGACCCTTTAAACTTTGTGAGAAGATTCAAAAAAGAGGGAAAAAGGCTGTTCCTCTTTCTGGACGAGATTCAGCGTGTCAAAAATGCGGGAGAGAAGCTCAAACTGATCTACGATCACTTTGCGGAAGATGTAAAAGTGATCTTCTCCGGCTCTTCATCCTTGGAATTAAGAACAAATGTGCTTCCGTACTTGGTAGGGAGGCTCTTTCTTTTCGAGCTCTACTCTTTCGATTTCGAGGAGTTTCTGATAGCCAGGGATGATGGTCTTGCCAGAGTCTTCAGAGAGAAGCACGCTTCAGTAAAAAACTTCCTTAAGGGAAGGGACGAGCCCGCTCCGCCAATTTTCCAGAAGGAATTGCTGACTCACCTGAAAGATTACATGATCTTCGGCGGCTATCCCGAAGTGATAAAGACAGAGGGCACGGAGGAAAAGCAGCTCGTACTCAAAAACATCTACACTCTATATCTCGAAAAAGACGTTGTGGTGCACTTCGGGATAAAGGAGGTGGAAAGGTTCGAGGATTTTTTGAAGCTGCTGGCATTCAAAACAGCATCTCTGATGTCCACATCTTCTCTCGCATCACAGCTCAACATCAGCTTCTACAAAGCTGAGGAATACCTCAGCATACTCAAGCACACGTATATCGTGCAAACTTTAAGACCGTTTCATAGAAACCTTGTAACAGAGCTGAGAAAAACTCCGAAAATATATTTTCTGGATATGGGGATAAGAAATGCAATAATAAACAACTTCTCCGAGTTCGAGACGAGGAGTGATGCTGGAGCCCTACTGGAAAACTTCGTTTTCAGGGAGCTATTCACAGGGTTTGAGGAGTACAAGCTTTGTTATTGGCGCACAACAGGTAAAGCTGAAGTGGATTTCGTGCTGATAAGGGACGAAAACACCATAGTACCGGTGGAAGTAAAGCTCACCTCTGGTAGATTGGGAAGGTCATTTTACAGCTTTCTGAACGAGTACAGACCAGAGAGGGCTCTGGTCATCACCCTCAACGAGTTCGGAAAGGAAAAAAGGAACGGCTGTACAATATATAGAGTGCCTGCATACTACCTATGATCCCTCACAGGAACCTCTTCAAAATATCTCAATATAACACCATCTTTTTAGACGCGCCAATATAAAAAACTCACCATATAAAAGTATATAAATAGCTGAGCACTACCTAAACTTACCCGCCTGATTCTTCAGGCGGAGATGACCAGTAAGGGGGATAAAACATGCCTAGGTCTGTGGATGAAGAGCTGGTGAAGTTGCTTTCCAAAAAGGGACCTCTTTCAACCTACGAGATAGCAAAAGAGCTCGGCATAAGCTGGAGCACAGCAAACATGCACCTATACAGACTTAAAGCTGAGGGCAAAGTTAAAAGGAGGACAGAAGCCCAGAAGATCGGCATGAGAAAGCGAGTGGTCTGGTGGGTGTAGAAGGGTAATCAACATGCCTGAGGTGCTTGCAGAAAATGAAAGAGTGAGCTTTACCTCTGAAAAGGACTACGAGGAAGAGTTAATAAGAGCCATACTCTACGATGACTGGGAGCAGGTACTTATAATGCTAGTGCAGGATATGGACCCCTGGGATATAGACATAGTTAAGCTCAGCGATAGATTCACGACCATCCTGCAGAAAATGAGGGATGAAAATCTTCGCATCCCGGCAAGGATAATCCTTGCCGCAAGCATCATCTACAGAATGAAATGCGAAGCTCTGATGGGCGTTGAAGCTGAAGGAAAAGCTGATGAGCAGACACAGCAAGAACAGCAGGGTACGGAAGAGCAGGCACAGCTGGGTGGAGGGCAGCAAGTGGTGATTCCTCCGTTACGCTTACCCATCAGAAGGGAGTTCAAAAGACGCATCACGCTTGAGGAGCTGGTTGAAGCTCTCAACAAAGCGATGAAGGTGAAGAAAAGAAGGGAGCTGCGCCATTTCATGGTCAACCTCGAGCTGAATCAAAAGGATTTCTCGGAGCACATCGAAAAGATCTATGAAAGGATTCTCCAGCTTTTGTATCCGAGTGGTGTGGTGTTCTTCTCCGAGCTTGTCAAAAGCAAGACGAAGGAAGAGATAATAAGGGATTTTGCATCTCTTCTCCATCTCATAAGGGACGAGAAAATCGTGTGCGAGCAGCCCGTTCTCTTCGGTGAAATTTTAATAAAGCCAAAAAATCAATAATAGCTTATGCAGAACAACAATGATGCTAACATAGTTGAGGCAGCTCTTTTCATGGCGGGCAAGCCGTTAAGCGTAGATGAAATAAAGAGAATCACAGGTTTGAAGAAGGATGCTGTTCTTTCAGCCCTTCAGGAGCTGGAGAGGAGATACGAAAACACGTCATTGGTTGTGAGGCATCTGGGCAATGACGTTTACGAAATGCATGTGAGGGAGCAATACCTCAAACATGTGGAGAAGCTCGCTCCAGAAAAGGATTTCTCACCGGGCACTCTTAAAACCCTTGCGCTGATAGCTTACAAAAGCCCTGTCAAGCAGAGCGATGTCGTTAAAGTCAGGGGCAACAGGGCTTACGAGCAAATAGAGGAGCTTGTGAAGCGCGGATTCGTCACCGTCAAACCAAAAGGACACACGAAAGAACTCAGGGTAACCAAAACCCTCCTGAAGTATTTTGGATTGAAGAGTGAGGCAGAACTCAAAAAATACTTTGAAAAGCTGAAGATAAGGGAGGAGGATCTGGAGGAAAAGGAAGAAAAAAGCGAAGCACAGGAAAAATCAGATGAGAGAAAAAACAAGAAGGATGAAGCTTAAAGCCTATCATGAGAAATATCTTTTTATTTTAGACCATCGTTCTTTGCTTTTCCTTCCGAATTTATGAGAATGAACTTCGGAAGGACATCCCGGAGATGGTGAGAACATAACATCCTTCCCGTCTGTAACGTGAGTTAATCCACACATATGTCCGAGATAGTGCAAAATCATACCGGGATCAAGTTTATCGCTCTTGATAACCACATAATCTCTCACATATCTCCCTGACTCTGCTTCGCGTGGAGGGATAACCCCTCCGTCATAACTATTTTCGCCTTTTTTGGTGGGGAGAATAACCACCTTCACAACACTTATATCTTCATGAAGATTCTCGAGTTTTTGCGGGAACATAACATCCTCATATATTGTCTGGTGGAGTGTCTTCATCTTATTTAAGCTAAGGTCAAGCAAGGTCGAGTATTCTTCAAAAGTTTCAGGACTCATGTTTGGTCTGAAAGAGTAAACCTCAGCATTCACACCACCAAGTTCTTTAAATCCCTTGCGCACAGCAGCATAAACCCTGACATAATCTTCATAAAGATCGTTCCATGAATGCCACGCAGTATCAACCGGATACAAAATCACATCCAGTTTTCTCTCACTCAACATCCTTTTTATTGTGCCGAAATTCGCGTCCATCAAGCTCGATATTTCCGATGAAGAATCACCCTTACCCGGTTTTAAGTATTGCAGTATCTTTCGTATCACGACTCTCACCTCTTTTACCTTTTTTCAGCAGATCCCGCCCAATTAATGCGCTTTTTTATATACTTCCATTGTTTCTTTGACCATTTCCTGAATTTTCTGGGGATGGGGATGCAGGAAAAGGGATGCGAGCTCTCATACATAATGTCATGGGGGTCAAGCACGTGCATCAAACCGAGTTTGTGTCCCAGCTCGTGCGCCCATGTAACAACATCTCTTATACCACAAAAGCAGAGTGCATAATCCTTAATGATCTTTTCGTTCTCCTCTCTCGCGCATGAGACACCGCTGTTCTCAAAGTCACGTTCGAACACGACCATCTTGGCAGTTGTTTCATCAACGTGCTTCTCTCTGAGCAGGTCATCGTCTTTTATTTGCTCATAAATTTTGGTGTGGAGCTGCCCTACTCTTCTCGGAGTCAGGACATAACCGGAATACTTGTTTCCAATTTTCCTCTCATCCTCTCCTATCTCATCATAGCTCAACACCCTACCATAAACTTCAATTTTGATGGAAGAATCCAGCTCCCGGAACAGTTCGGAGAGGGTTTTAAAACTCTCATTTAGGGTAATACCTTCCTTATCTTTTGCGATGTAATAGATAACGCACTTCAACTCACCTTCAAGAGCCCCTTTCAGTATTTTCTCCGAGCCGCACACAGCTTTCAAAAACCGACCCTCATCCACATATTTTTTGAAGTGGTTGAATGACACTTCATTTGTTTCATCTCCAATTCTTCTGAGGTGGTCGTACACGGTTTCAAAAATTCTGTCAAGAACCACCATATCATTCCCTACCTCTCCTGCTTTTCTTAAGCAGATCCTCTCCCTTAAACACTCCATCATAACCTTCCGTCTCACTGCTAACCCTGAAGAATATCATCTGCACTATTCGCGCGTTCCTGTAAATCCTCACAGGCCTCGTTATGGTGAAGTGCAGGAAGCCCCTCCCCTCATATCCCGGATCCCAGAGAGCGGAATGAGCTTCTATGCCGCACACCAGAGCGGACGACCTCGGTAACACAATCGCTGCAACATCGTTTGGAAGCTTTATGTACTCGTTCATCGTGCCGTTGTAAGTGCCCTTATCGAGCTTCCAGCAATCATCCTCATCCGGCTCAATCTCCACGTATTCCGGAAGCTTTCTTTTGGCGTTGGAGAAATCTATTGCACCCTCTCCCTCCAGCCTGAAAATCTTGGCGAGCGTCAAATCAATGCCTGCTGGCTGCACCTGCACCTCAGGATCAAGCATGCCCTGTACAAGCCAGCCCTCATCAACGAGTTCCATTATTTCATCCTTACCGAGCAGCACACCAAACCACCTCAATCCTCCGGCTCTTCCCTCGCAAACTTCTTGCAAAACTCCTTGCTTCGATAAGGACATTTTGAAGGGTAAACTATATCATTCTTTCCGCCGCACACATAATTCAATTCCGAAGGAGCAAGTACAACCTCTCCATCCAGCACAGAAAACTTCAGTCCACAATCCTTATAATGCACATGCAACTCGTCAATCACTGCTTCAGTAAGAGGTAGCACACCACCTTTTTTGTCTTTAAGATATTTGGATATATTCCACAGGACATCTCTTATCTCTTCAAAATACGTGACTCCTTTCAAAACCACTTTGTAAATTGCTTCCGCACCACCGCTCTCATCAAGCACCTTTCCAGCATCAATTTTCCTTTTATCCCCATCCGTGAAAACCCTCTCGCATTCAACACCTCCCGTCCTTCTGGCAGCATACTCTAACTCCTCCTCAGAAGGAAATGCAGGATACCCGAACTTCAGCTTAACAACAACATCCATCTCCACTTTCCTTCCATTACGGTAGTCCGAAACGACATCATCATAAATTTCTCTTATTTCGGGATTTTTCCATCCCACCTTCGTTTTAACCACCCATAAGTAATTACCACACAGATTTTAAAAACGTTTGGATTTCAAACCCGAAAACCACAACCGTTACCATTTAAAAACCTCTCATCCAAAGTCAGAGTCATGAAATCGCAGCTTACCGCTCTAGACCTTCATTACCTGCTGAAGGAAATAA
Organism: archaeon; assembly: GCA_029258795.1. Classification (GTDB taxonomy): domain Archaea; phylum EX4484-52; class EX4484-52; order EX4484-52; family WAPT01; genus WAPT01. Next base: position 95,729 of record JAPDKB010000007.1, on the reverse strand, counting down.
AAGATAAAGTGGAGGGCTCGCTCATCCGCAAGATTTACCAGCTGGAGGAAGACAAGCTGCTCTTGCAGCTTTACAAAGCGAGCCATGGCCAGCAGGAGCTTTTGCTTGGCGGAGACTTTGTCGCGCTTCTCAACTACAAAGTGCCAAGGCCAGAAAAGCCATCTAACTTTGCCATGCTTCTGAGAAAGCATCTGCGAGGCAAGAGAGTTGAGAGTTTTGAGCAGCTTGGATTTGATAGAATAGTGGTTCTTAAAACGCAGGACTACAAGCTTGTGGTGGAGATACTCCCCAAACCGAACATTTTCTTTGTGGATAACCAGAAGAACATAATCTGGAGCTGTTTGATAAAGAAGAATCTGAGATTCAGGGAGCTCAGGATACACGGAACGTATGAAAGACCCGCTCCTCCCCTTGATCCACGAAATGTCAGTATGGAGGAGCTGCTGAAGGAAATGAGGAAGGAAAGCGATAAAAAGGTGGTTGTTTTCCTTGCTCAAAGAATGGGACTGAGCGGAGTGTATGCAGAAGAGGTGTGTCTGCGGGCAGGGGTGGAGAAGAGCAAGAAGTGTCACGAGCTTGGTGAGGAAAATGTGGAGAGTATTGTTGAAGCTGCGAGGGGGCTTTTTGAAAAACAACCCGGTCCTGCCATAGTTCTTGATGATCAGGGTAATATGGTGGATGTCGTTCCTTTCCGCCTTAAGGTTTACGAGAAGATGAAGCTGAAGCACTACGAATCGTTCAACGATGCCATCAACGATTATTTTGTGGAGATGCTGAAGGTAAAGGAAGCCGAGGAAATGAGAAAGGGAAAGAGCAGATACAGCTTAGCGGAACGTTTAGAGCACAGGCTGGAGATGCAGATGGAAGCTCTGAAAAGATACGAGGAAATGGAAGAAAAGCTGAGGAAAGCGGGCGAGAAAATCTACGAGCACTACGATAAAGTGGAGGAGATGCTTTCCAAATTCAGCACGATGGAACTGCATGAAATTATGCATCACCCCCTTGTCAAGAGAGCATCGGCCAAAGAAAAAGAAGTGGTCATCGAGCTGGACGGTGTGGAGATTAAACTCAAGCTTGACAGGAACATTCACGAGATTGCATCGATGCATTTCGAGGAAGCGAAGCGCATGAGAAAGAAAGTGGAGACGCTAAAGTCCCAGATGGAGGAAACGAAAAGAAAGCTGGAGGAAGCGAGGCAGAAGGAAGAAATGGTGGAAGAAGAGATAGAAAAGAAGATCATCGTGAAAAAGGAAAAGAAGAAAAAGAAGTGGTACGAGAAGTTCAGGTGGTTCATCTCTTCTTCCGGCTTTCTGGGTGTGTGCGCTAGAGATGCCACAACCAACGAGGTGCTCATCAAGAAATATGCTGAGAAAGAGGACTGGGTTTTCCATGCTGATTACAAGGGCGCGCCATTTGGTTTGTTGAAGGGAGCACTTGATAAAGCTCCTCTGCAGGATTTAAGGGAGATGGCTCAGTTCGTGGCGTCCTTCTCCAGAGCTTGGAGAGAAGGTGTCACGGCTCTGCAGGTGTTTTATGTCAAGCCGGAGCAGGTGAGCAAGAAAACACCGGCTGGGGAGTACATGGGAAAAGGAGCTTTCATGATTTACGGCGAGAGAAACTGGATTAAGGCCGAGCTCTCGCTTGCTGTGGCTCTGCTGGATAATGAGCTTGTGGTGTGGCCTGTGGAAGCGGTGAAGAGCAGAACCAACAAATTCGTGGTCATAAAGCCGGGCACCACAAAGCCCAAAGAGCTTGCGGAGCGGGTTAAGTCGAAGCTGATGAACCTCCTTTCCAAGGAGGAGAAAGAGGTGCTTGAATCGATGAGCATTGACGAGATCATAGCCAGACTTCCCGCAGGAGGAGGAGAGATTGCAAGGTAACACATATAAAAGAGTGTGGATGGATAATTTCGAATGATGTTAAACGTGGCACGCATTGCTCACCTTCTGATGGAAAAGATCGGAAGGGAAAACATTATATCCATCGCTGTACTAGCCCTTCTAACCCTGCTGATCTACACCATTGACAGAAGGAACTTCGAGAAGGAAGGAATCATGTTGCTGAGAAGGACGAAGAGAGGACTTCGTTTTATAGAGCAACAGGCGGAGAAGCATAAGAACCTGTTTCAGTTCTTCGGTGATCTTTCGATCTTCATTTCTCTCGGTCTGCTTGGAAGCAGGGTGGTGATTAAGGACGGGAGGAGAATGAAGATACTTGCCCTCATTGGCGCCATAATATCGTTTTTCCTTGCTTTACTCTTTTATCATGCGGGTGTGCAGGTTTATCGATACGCTTACATACCGCTCTTTTTCTTCGGAGGTGTGGTGACTATTGCTCCCACCTACCTGCTAATTAATCTGATATCCGCACTCCTGAAACCGCTAAGTGCAGCACCTTCTGTACAGCTGGTGCTGCCCATCAAGACAACCAAAGCCCCGATCTTTTACGTCCCGCTTCCCTACTGGATCACGGCCATCCTTGTCATCGTGGTGGTGCACGAGTTCGCTCACGCTCTGGTGGCAAGGGCTCACGGAATAAGGGTCAAGTCCATCGGCTACGGATTCCTCGCCATAATCCCGCTGGGATTTGCAGAGCCAGACGAGGAGCAGCTGAAGAAAGCTCAAAAACGAAAGAAGCTCGCGGTTTATGGCGCTGGATCCATGAGCAACTTCACATTTGCCGTGATATTTGCGCTGATCATGACGTTACTCACTTACGTTGCGGGTTTGATATTCCAGCCGGCCGGAATAATCTACACATCCACCATCAACGGAACCTATGCACATTCCGTCATCCCGCCCGGTGGAACGCTGACAGCTATAAACGGCACGCCCATAAACACCATAAGTGATCTCAAGGAAGTTCTGTCAAAGTTCGAGCCGAACGACACGGTCGTGCTGACCGTAAACCACTGCAATTACACGGTCAAGCTCTCACCACACCCCGAAAACAGGAGCATGGCTTTCATAGGCATTGCGGGCATAAAAACGAACATAACGGTGAAGCAGGAAGTAAGGGAAGTTATTGGAGAGAGGATTCCGTACATCCTGCTCAGCTTGATAACCCTGCTGAACTTTCTTGCCATGCTAAACCTCGGAATCGGCGTGGCCAACCTCCTTCCTATAAGGCCGCTCGATGGCGGACTGATGCTGTACGAACTCATGGAGAATAAGAGAAGAAAGAGAGCGTTTAGGGTTATCGAGATGATGACGCTTGTTCTTCTCATTCTTAACCTTGTACTTCCGCCCATTCTCAAGTATCTGCTCAAATGAGCTCTGCGCAGTGTGAAGGTGAAAAACAAAATAGTGAGAAGGAAGGCAAATCTAGTACATTTACCCTCAGCCCTCCACGCGTGGAGCAAGCACGTACTTCAGCTTTGCGAGTTCTCCCGCCTTTATCTCCATCTCCATCGGGAAGTCGTTGCCCAAACTTATCTTTACCAGATCTCCGAGCTTCATTCCCTTTATCATTTTCTTCAGGTAATCCAGAGAGAACTTGGATTTTGCGGGCTCCTTCACATCAAGCGAGATTAGCGCTTCGGATCCCTTCTCCACAACCACCTCAGCTTTGGATAAATCGCCCTCTCCAGTCATCACGAACTTGTCCTGATCCATGGAGAACATGATGGTGTCGCTCACAACAGCAGCATCGGTTATGCCCTCCTCCACCACCTGCCTGAGAACTTCAGCCGTGCCGAGGAACTGCAGATTGAGCTCCGGAACCTTCTGCTCCTCCATGTCGATCAGCGGGATGACGAACTTCCTCTTAACACTGCTTTCCAGCACAACAGCAAGTCTGTTCTCCTGCTCCTTCTCCAGGATCAATCTGTCGGCTTTTTTGGCTCTCTTGAGCACAGCGAGCAGGTTGTCCAGATTTACCGGAATCTGCTCCTCCTCACCCTCCACGTTCAGCTCTTCAAACGCATCCTTGCTGATGTACAAGTCCACCATCGCCACCATGGTTGGGTCAGTAGCCACAAATTTCAACCCGTCACTGGTGAAGCGGAAGATGCCCTCGGCAATGAGGTCGTTTATTGCGCGGACAGCATCCCTAAAGAGGGTAGCATCCAGAAACACAGCTTTGAACGCCACATTCATCACCTCATCATGAAAAACTTTCACACGTCCGGTAACTAAATCCTAAAATTCTAAAATTTTTATAGGTTGCTGCTGCAAGAACTTTGAGCATTTTAAAACAGATTTTTGATCATCTCATCCACTTTCGTGTTGAATTTCAGCCATAGTTCCCTCGCTTTCATGTACGTTTTGAGGTCCTTGATCTCAAGCTTTCTTATGATGTCAGCATGAATTTCAATGCCAGAAGGCGTTGGAAAAACCCTGCCTATAACGCGCACATAGTCATTCTCTTTCACATCATCCATGTAGGCGGGAGTAGCATAGACCTCTACGGTGGCGGAGCCATCATCCACAACCATCTTTCCTTCTCCCTTGGAGATAACCATTCCCTCTATCCACACGATGAAGTCTTCTTCGTTCACATCGGCTATCTTTTTCTCCTTTGCGCTCTCCCCAAGAAACGGCATGAAAGATGCTTTGTTAACAAAATTTAAATATGGAAGCTCGAGGAAAATGGTGAAAGATTAGCCTATCCTGACTTTTCTCTTGCCCCTGGCATGCTTCCGGAGAAGCTTCACATAGTTTTGCAACAATTCTTCAGCTTTCATGAGTTCCTCCATCCCTGCTTCAGCTATAGAATACAGCTTCCTCCTGCCCTCTTTCTCTCGCTTCACGTATCCTCCTCTCTCCAGAAGGTAGAGCACCTTGTAGGAAGTGACCGTTCCAACCCTCACTTTCATTTTCTCGAGCAACAATTTCCTGATCTCCGCACCAGTGAGCTTGCCGTTATCTCTAAGCAAAGTCAGAATGAACAGCCATAGATTCTCCTTCTCCACCTTTCTTTTCAACCTCTCGCTCGGCTTCTGCATGAAATATTTACAATATCGTAAACTTTATAAACATCAGAATTTTATGGTATTGTAAAATTAATTTTTACGATACTGTAAAAATCGTGGAGGTGAGCAAGATGAGCAGGATAAGGCTTGCTATAGCAGGTGTGGGTAACTGTGCATCCGCACTTGTGCAGGGACTTTACTATTACAGGCATGTTGACAAGAATGACGAGCTTGTGCCGGGATTAATGCATAACGTGCTCGGAGGTTATCGGATCAGGGATATAGAGGTGGTTGCGGCTTTTGACATAGATGCCAGAAAGGTGGGCAAGGATTTAGGCGAGGCGATCTTTGCAAAACCAAACTGCACAACCGTGTTTTGCAAGGATATTCCTGAAATAGGAGTGGTGGTTGAGAAAGCTCCCGTGCTTGATGGCTTCTCATCCCACATGAGAGAATGGCCCGAGGACAGAACTTTCACGATAAGCAAGGAGGAAGAAGTTGATGTTGCAAAAGTGCTCGAGGAGAAAAATGCTGATGTGCTCATTTCTTACATGCCCGTCGGAAGCTATCATGCCACAAGATACTATGCGGAAGCCTGTCTGAAATCGGGCACAGCGTTCATAAATGCTATTCCGGAGTTCATCGTCTCGGATGAAAGATGGGAATCCCGTTTCAGAGAAGCGGGCATCCCGGCCATAGGCGATGACATCAAATCGCAGGTGGGAGCCACCATAGTCCACAGAACGCTCGTTAGGTTGCTTGCTGAGCGTGGGGTGAAAATAGACAGGACATACCAGCTCAACTTCGGAGGAAACACGGACTTTCTGAACATGCTGGAAAGGAGCAGGCTGAAGAGCAAGAAGATAAGCAAAACGGAAGCGGTGAGGAGCATGAACAAGGAGAAGCTTGCGGATGAGAACATTCACATCGGGCCGAGTGATTACGTTCCGTGGCTGAAGGACAACAAGGTATGCTACATAAGGATTGAGGGGAGGAAATTCGGAGACGTGCCCGTCGAGATCGAGCTTCGGCTCAGCGTGGAAGATAGTCCGAATTCCGCCGGTGTGATGATCGATGCCGTGAGATGTGCGAAGCTTGCAATGGATAGAGGTGTGGGTGGAGCGCTGATTGCGGCTTCAGCTTATTTTATGAAGCACCCTCCCGTGCAAATTCCGGATTTCAAAGCAAGGGAGATGCTTGAAGAGTTTATAAGAGGGGAGCGGGAGAGATAATGAACATCTTATTAAATTTAACGGTCTCTTACATAACGTATGAATTCTTCAGGTGTTTCATCACCGGGAAAGAGGAACAACGGTGCGCAGGAAATGAGTACGAAAGAGTGGCCACGCTTTGTTTTTGTAATAGGGGGTGTGCTCTCCGGACTGGGTAAGGGTGTGGTGACAGCTTCCATAGCCAAGGTGATTCAGGCATACGGTTACAAAGTCACTGCCATCAAGATAGATCCGTATGTGAACATAGATGCGGGCACGATGAGACCGACGGAGCATGGAGAGGTTTTTGTCACCGATGATGGTGGCGAGATAGATCAGGACTTGGGCACATATGAGAGATTTCTCAACATGAACCTTCCGAAGAAAAACAACATAACGACAGGGCAGGTTTATCTTGAGGTGATAAAGAGGGAGCGTGCACTTGAATATGGGGGCAGAGACGTGCAGATCATCCCGGATGTGATGAATGAAGCAAAGAGAAGGATTCTGGAAGCTTCACAGGGTTATGATGTTTCCATAGTTGAGGTTGGCGGCACGACGGGAGACATAGAGAACCTCGTGTTTCTCTTTGCCATAAGGAGCTTGATGAACGAGTACCCTTCCGTGGCGGTCATGGTTACCTATGCACCACTCTTGAAGAATGTGGGCGAGTTGAAAACCAAGCCCACTCAGCATGCGATAGCAAAGCTCAGAGAGACGGGCATCTTTCCGGATTTCGTGGTGGTGCGCTCCGAAACAGGACTGGATGAGCCGAGAAGGGAAAAAATAGCCAGAAGCTGCTTCATACCGAAGGACCACATAATAGATGATCCCGATCTGGATTCCATCTACAGGCTGCCGTTGTTGTTCGAGGAGCAGAATCTCATAACCAAGATTCTGAAAAAACTCGGGCTGGAGAAGAGAAAGGACGAGATGCAACCGTGGCGCGAGTTCGTGGCAAAGATAGACAGGGCAAAAAAGCCCGTAAGGGTGGGTATAGTGGGCAAATACGTCGCTTACGGAAGCGCTGAGCACAAGGACGTTTACATATCCGTAATGGAAGCGATAAAACATGCCGCTTATCATCTCGAGCTCAAACCGGAGATAAAGCAGGTGTCCTCCACCGAAATTGAGAAGAGGGGAGCGGCAGCCCTGCTGAAGGGATTTGATGGTATCATCGTGCCCGGGGGCTTTGGCACAACCGGTGTGGGGGGCAAGATAGAGGCCATAAGGTACTGCAGGGAGAACAACGTACCTTTCCTTGGCTTATGTTTCGGAATGCAGCTGGCTGTGGTTGAATTTGCAAGAAACGTGTGCAAGCTTGAGGGAGCACACACAACAGAAGTTGATCCGGACACACCACATCCGGTGGTGGACATCATTCCGGAGCAGAAGGAGCTCATAGAGAAAAAGATGTACGGCGCAACCATGCGATTGGGAGCGTGGCCAGCCGTGCTTAAAGAAGGCACGCTTGTGCACAAGCTCTACGGAAAAAAGGAAGTTTCCGAAAGACACCGCCATAGATATGAGGTCAACCCGAAATATGTGGAGGTGCTGGAGAAGCACGGCCTCGTGTTCTCTGGCAAGAGTCCGGATGGCATACTCATGGAGTTTCTCGAGCTCCCTAACCACAAATTCTTTGTGGCAACGCAGGCACATCCGGAATTCAAGAGCCGCCCGCTAAACCCACACCCATTATTCCTTGGATTCATCAGAGCGTGCATCGAATAGAGTTTTTTGAGCATGCTTATTCTTGATGTCCTTTGTGGTTGACCAGCTCATTCTTGCTTCTTCCGGAAACTTACCCTCTCTCCTGTAATACTCCTCCACGAAGCGCATCGTTCTTTCATCTGCAGGATAGCCGGATCCGATATCTCCGTACTGCTTGTACTTGTTCCTTATCTTGTCCATCTCCTCTTCTCTCACGCACTTCGCAACGATGGAAGCAGCGCTCACTACAGGATACTTCGCATCGGCTTTATGCTCAGCCACAATTTCAACATCCCTCTTCAGCCTTGCTCTTAGCGCCGGCACAAAATTCTTGCCGTTGGACGGCAGATCGATATAGACAACGCCTGCTTTCGAGCTGTTGATTATCTTTGCCATGGCCTGCATCTCCACCCTGTTGATGGACATGAATGCCATCTTCTCGTCCAGCTCCTTCGGCTGGATTTTGATGACATGCACGGCCTTCGCTATCTTCATGATCTCGGCATAGCATCTGAGCCGTGAAGTGTGAGAGAGCAGCTTCGAGTCCTTCACACCCAGCTCCACCAGTTTATCTTCATCCTTCCTTTCAATTTCCACTCCTGCTATGATCATCGGCCCGAGCAGAGGGCCACGGCCGGCTTCATCTATTCCAAGGATGATATCCCCGTCCTTTCCTTTCTGTTCCACCACACACCACCGTCAAACCGATAAAGAGGAAATGATGCTCGCGGCAATGACCGCAGCTATACCTAGCATGCTCAGCACAAACACAACCATCACGCTCACAAGAAACAGAGCAAACGCTTTAAACCACGAAATGTCAAAGTAATGCTTTGCTATGAACAGCTCAAGGAAAAGACCTCCAATACTGCCGAGTGCGCCGAAAACAAACTGAGCGAGCCCTTTAACCAATGACACCATTATCACAAAAACGATGACGGAACCAAAAGAGGTATCTATGTCCAGAAGTTTGCAGGCAATATAAATCGCAAAAACCTGAATTATTGCAATAACAAGCTCCATAACAATATAATTGGCTGACAGCATCGCCATTCCGTGAATCATGCCAAAGTACGGATGCATGACATTCTTCTCTGCTTCATGACTTTTTTAAGTTTTCCCACCGTAAATTCATGACAGGATGACGAGGCGAAAGCACCAGTTCGTAAACAAGCTCAAGGATGGGGAGCAGGTGAATGATTTCTTTGCAGTCAAGTTCAAAAAACCTCCGAAGCCATACGAGTCGGGATACTATTTTGAGATGAGGTTGAGCGATAAGACCGGAGAGATCACCGCCAAATACTGGGGTTCAGCAAGCAGGGAGGAGGTGATGAGGATTTACAGCTCCTTCTCAAATGGGGATGTTGTGCACATAACCGGCACGGTGGTGCAGTACAGGGACAGGATGGAAATAAACATGGACTCAAAGGATTTGCTGCGCAGGGTGAGTAAATATGAATACGACATAGAGGATTTTGTTGGCATCTGCCCGAAGGACATGAAAGAGCTTGAGAGGGAGCTTCTGAGCTTCGTGGACGAGGTGAAAAATCGCCATTTAAGCTCGCTTCTCAATGCTTTTTTCAGGGATGAGAACTTCATGAAAGAGTTCAGAAAAGCGCCTGCTGCCATGCACTACCACCAGAACTACATAGGCGGGCTGATGGAGCACACGGTCAATGTGGCGAAGATATGCGCTGCCATTCATTCCATTCATCCGAACATGGATAGGGATTTATTGCTGGCGGGGGCATTGCTGCATGATGTTGGCAAGGTGAAAGAGTTTGAGATAACGACAAGCATCGATGTATCGCGTGAAGGCATGCTTCTCGGCCACATAGTGCTCGGCAAGGATATGGTGCTCCAGAAAATAAGAGCCCTGCCCGATTTTCCTGAAAACCTCATGCTGAAGGTATTGCACATCATTCTCAGCCATCACGGCAAGAACCACTACGGCTCGCCCAAAACTCCTCAATTGCCGGAAGCAATGGCCGTACATCTCGCGGATGAGATGGATGCCAAGCTTGATCTCATGATAAGGTATAGGGAGGAAGCGGAAACTGAAGATCCATGGATCTGGACGAAGGTTTTCGGCCATATCTATCTGGAATAAGAAAGCCGCATGGGGGGTGATTTCTTGCTGAGTAAAGATGAGGAAAGTTACCGAAAATTAATGGAATCGTTGAAATTAATGGCGAGTGATACAGGAAGGTATGTTATGGAGCGACTCTATAGGATGAACGGTGAGGGCTTAACTATTACAGAAATACGGAAGAAGGACGGAAGATATTTGGAACATTCGGGTGTGAGAAAATTCCTCAATAGATTTGCTGATTTGGGATTGGTGTATTGTGAAGAAAATGGAGATAAGAAAAAATATCATTTAACTGACATGGGTAGAGAGTTCTATGAAAGATTGAGGAAATTGGAAAGTGTGATTTGAGCTGAAACCACCACCAAATTTTAATAGAATTCCCACCATAAATTATGCAGAGTTCCATCTCTCTTTACAAGGCGAGATTCATGAGCAGCATACTCTGGCTGAAAGATGTGGAGGAAAAGCACAGAGAATTTCTGGGAGAGAAGATAGTTAAATTGGTGGAGTGCAAAAAAGCGGGTGTTGACGTTCCCAACTGCTTCATAATCACACCTGCGGCTTTTTACCGCTTTATAAAGGAAGCGGGTATAGGGCAGAGTTTGCAGGATGATTACCGCAATCTTGATGAAGAAGATGTAATGGCTCTGGACAATATATCGAAAAGGATGCAGCGAACCATATTCTCCGCAAAGTTCCCTGAGTGGCTGACAGCAGAGCTGAAGGAAGCGTATCAGCGGATGAGCATGCATGATGATGTTTATGAGCTTAGCGAGAAGATAAAGAGCCTCGTTTCTGCTGCAAGAGGCGATTCTAAAGTAGTTGTGAAGCTGGTATTTGGGGATGCGCCTTTCGTATTTTCAAGACCTGTGTTTAACGTAAGGGGTCTCAACACCCTGAAAAATGCCGTGATGCGGGCATGGATGGATGCTTTTCAGGCGGAGAACATTTACATGCTCAAGAAGATGGGTGCAAACCCCTTCAAGATAAGCGTGGTTGTGCAGGAAATGGTAAATGCCGAAAAATCATGCAGAGCCCTTACCTTCCACCCCACCAAGGGTACCTCCAAGTTCGTTATTGAAGCATGCTATGGATTCAGCGTACCCATCTTTGAGAATGAATTCGTGGCGGATTTTTTCGTGATTTCCAAGGAGAGCGGTGAGGTGGAAGAAAGAGTTGTAAGGGAAAAAAGGTATCTGTATGCTGCCGATCCTATAAGAACGGAAATAAGGAGGGAAGCGCTCAACGGCTCGCTGGAGAGATCAGCGGCGCTTGATGAGGAGGAGCTGAAAAAAGTGCACGAGATTCTGGACAGGATCAGCAGCACGGTAGATGACTCCTGCCTGGTGGATGTGGTGTTCCAGCGTGAGAAAGCACAGGTGGTGTCAGTAACACCTTTGCCGTTTTTGAAATCAGGCGCAATGAGTGTTGCACGGCACTCTGTGGAGAGTGACGCGAGTGGGGAAGAGGAAAGGAAAGTAAGAGCTGCTTGCCTTACACCATGGAATGCTGAGGGAATCGTGGTGCACGTGTCTTCTGAAGCGGAGGTGCAGAGGGAAGAATTGGACGGGAGCATAGCATTTGTACCTCATTTATCCAGAGGTTTCGTCATAGCTCTACACAAACTGAACGGAATAGTTACAAAAGCAGCTAATATCACATCCAGATCCGTGCTCTTCGCATCATACCTGAAGAAAGGCGTAGCTCTAATGGAAGATGAAATTACGGAAGGAACAAAAATTATCATAGACCCTGCAGAGAATTCCGTGAAACTCCTTAGGGAGAGGGAGGAGTTCAGCACAATCTCCATGACTGATGCTATTTCGCATGCTGATGTTACAGAAGTCGTTCCCTCCACCAGCCATATGGAAGATTTGATCACTGCGGTGAAGGTTGGAGTTGTGATTCCGCACCCCAACTTCACCATTAGATCAGCTCCAGGAGGGGAAGCGTTCCTTGTGAGCAGAGAAGTTATGGAGAGTGCAATGTATGGAGAAAGCGTTCATTTTGGTGCAGGCATGGGCTTTGGTGGAGAAAGCATGAACGGAGGAATTTCATCGGATGGAGGCGGTTTGGTATCGAGATTGAGTGCCCTGCTTTCCAGAATAATCAAGGATGAATCCTCTCTTCCTGTATGGGTTCAGCTGCATCCCGTTGATGCGGGAAATTTCCTGATGGCGGAGCTGAACAGCGTGGCCAATGTTATCATGAAGGGTTTCAGAAACGTGGGTGTGGTGCTTCCATCATTCTTGCTGCCGCATGAGTTTGAAACGATTGCTTCAGCCATAAAGAACAGTAATATTGGGAGGGTAAGAACAAATGTAACTGTGCTGATAGACAGGCCAGCATCCCTTTTCATGGGCGAATTGCTGAAGAAAGCGAGCATAAATCAAGTGTTGATCGATGTTGATGCATTGCTCAGATCAGCTTTTCAGAATGTGAGGTATGATGCAATAACACACCTCTCTTCCCATAAAGGTTTCATGAACATGTTGTCTGCTGGCATTTCCCACTTCAACAGTAATGGCTTCAAGGTGATGATCAGCGGCAGGGCTGTTGAATCCGTGGATGTCATCAGGTTGCTGGTGGATCACGGAGTGGATTGCATTTTTGTGGAGAGGGATAAGCTGAAGCACGTCAAGTATCTGGTGGCAAGATACGAAAGAATGGCATTTCTCGACCTTCTCAAGCACAGACACAGGCTTTTCAAGAAGTAAGCACACCTCCAAATCTTTTGTGGTGGGGCCGCCCGGATTCTCAGCCGCGAAGTAACTGGAAACAAGGAGCTTGCTCCGCGGCATTTGAACCGGGGTCGCCGGCACCCGAAGCCGGAAGGCTGGCCAAGCTACCCCACGGCCCCAAGTCGCACGAGGAATAAAGATGGAGCACAACTTTTAAAAATGGTTCTCCGCGCTTTCAGGAAGGCAGAAATTCCAGCACATCCCCCACATCAGCATTAAATTCACCACGCTCAACCGCACGAACATCAACTTCCAGCACGTATCTTATTTTTGTGGGAGGATAAAATACTTTCCACGTTCTCGGATCAAAGGTGATGGGTGGGGCATGCTTCACAACTCCCTTTACCTCCCCATCAGCGCTAACAAATGCAAGCATCAGCGGATAACGCATGAACAGCATCCAGATTCCGGGTTTGCATTCAACACCAAAATCGAGAAGCATGCTTCCCTCATTCCGAAACATCAACCCCCTGGTGAGCTGGAAAATGTTGCTTGCCACCTCCACGCCCTTTAGCTCAAGCTTTTTGGTCGTGTTCCTCACCACCACGAATTTTTTGCGCACACACTCACCACACACCGTGATTTCTCAGCAGCAACACCCACAGCACCACCATAACCCCGAAAAAGAGCAGGGCCGTAATGATTGCCTGTTTGCTCGTGCCTATGACTATAGGTATGGGGCCAATAAAACCGATGAAAGCGCCCTCTGCCTTCACATTTTCTTCTCCTTTAGAAACCCCCAGAACAATGCTGAAAATAATGATTAGAATTCCAAGTAATATAAAAAATAGTCCGATTGAAAACAACGTATCCATTTCCATGATAATCCTTCCACCCACAAAATTTTTATATAATTCAACTTGCAGTTAAATCGTACATGTGCCCAATACAGCGTATTTTCAATATTCGAAGAATCTGTTATTTGGTTTTAATAATTACTATAACGTTCCTATACATACATCAAGCAGCTTTTTCTGCGACCCCTTCCAGAATTACACTGACTGAAATGGATGAAGTTATGCCTTCCATGTCAATCAGTCCCAATAACGAGACAATGGTTGTGTGGGTTGAACAGAATTCGGAAACATGGGATATTGTAGCTGCATACTATTCAAAATCATTTTCTTTTGATGGTGCTACGATATCTAACACTTCTAACACGACTTTGAACCAATTTCCTTCTGTAACCTACGGTAATGGCAAGTTTCTAGTAGTGTGGGTGAATAGAAACATCACTTCAATGCTTAATGAAAAAGCGATTCATTATGCTACTTATTCTCCCGAAGAAGGATGGACAAATGCAAGTGTGTTGTACATCCCATCAAATGATGCAGATATTTCAAGTACCACAGCGATTTTTAACGGAACACATTTTGTGGTGTGCTGGCTTGAGTTTGCGGAGGTTACGGGTATGGGTATAGTTGGAACGATGAAATGCAGCTGGAGTTCGGATGGAGATGACTGGAATAACGAGACAGAAGTAAGAATATTTTCTTCTGACACCAGTAGAATTGTTTTAACATATTATGGGGGAAAGTACATACTCTCGTGGATTGAAAATAACGTTTGCAATGTAGTGGTTGGAGACAGGCTTGAATCTCTTAAAACAGGAGGATCGGTAGTGACTCATAATGTATCCAACTGTATGGTGATAAGCAACTCGACCAATTTGCTGGCCATATATTCCCATCAAGGTGATATCCATTATTCATTTTATTCATCTACCAACGGATGGTCATCAAGCAAATACATAACAAATTCCACAGCAAATGATGAAGATCCCTTCCTCTATTATGATTCAAGTAATGACATTTATTATGTGGTGTGGAGGTCAGATAGGGAGGGTAATGATGATATTTATACGATGCAAGATTCCACAGTACCCATTGAAGAATTAGAGATTTATCAGCCCGTGTGTGGTGATGGCATATGTGAAAGTGGAGAGAACTCAGAGACGTGTCCTGATGATTGTAAATCAGAATGGGTGGATCCATGCCAGGACGTTACATGCCCGGACAAATGCGTAGGCACAACTTACTATTCCGATGGTATATGCGATTCCTCGACGGGAGATTGCATGTATCTTACCATCATTGAAAATGCCGACATATGTGAAGAAAGCACTCCAGAGCCAGAAACACCACCACAGCCACCGGTAAGCGTTAATGAAACGGTGGATCCATGCCAGGACGTTACATGCCCGGACAAATGCGTAGGCACAACTTACTATTCCAATGGTATATGCATTTCAACTACGGGAGAGTGTGAGTATTTAACGGTTGTGTACTCTTCACCTCTATGTGCAGGGGTGGAAGAAGATGAAACGGTTGAAATAGGCGCCCCCACGGAAACCACTCAACCTTCTAAGGAAACAACGGTTACCGAATGCCCGGACAAATGCGTAGGCACAACTTACTATTCTGACGGGTATTATAATGTCTCTCTTAACAAATGTGTGTACAAAACAATCGAGAATAATTCAGTGAAGTGTGGATGGGAGGAAAAAAGAGAACTTACTATATTGTATCCTGAAGATGCTGCCATTTACACATCATCGGAGGTGAAATTTAGGGCGGCATACACAGGGAGCGTACAAACCTGCCTTTACTCTCTCAACAATGGCCTGAACTCAACATTAGCGAATGACACCGACTTATGGATATACCCAAAGGAAGGCGAAAATAAGTTGGATGTTTACTGCAGGTATAAAGATGGAGAAGTTATTCACAAGAGCGTTATATTCTATACCAGATTTAAGGAAAAAGAGCTAGAAACGGAAGCTACCGAACTTTGTAATAACGCCACTAAGCTAATCACAATTACAATTACTGAAAAGAAAATATGGCATGACGAGCTTAATAGAACTTACATTTCTTTGGAAGGAGAAGTTCAAGACACCGAAGGAACTCCAGTACCTAATCTGAAACTGGAAATTTATGATGGAGTGACAAATCAACATGTTATGGATGTGACAACAGATGAGAACGGCGAGTTTAAAGCGACATTTAGAGCACCATCCTACACAAACAAATACGGTGAGGCCAGAGTTGATATCATTTATCCGGGTGGTGAATCCCTAAAATCGGCTTCAGTTACCGAAACTTTATCATTAAAGCAGACAGGAGCAACCTTACCTTCTTCTGCAGAGCAGGCAGAGGCAAAAAAGGAATCAAAGACCAAAGAAAGGAAATGGTGGATGGTGTTGATATTGATCCTCTTGATCGTTGTAGTAATTTACCTACTCATAAAATACATATCCCAACGCAAAAGTGAAGGTGAGAATGAAAGTGGTGGAAGTGTGCTGCCCCCACAACCCTACAATGTACCGCCACCCTTTATTCTGAAAATAACGGTGCTTCTATTTGCATTCACCACGATATTTGTAACGCTCAACTCAACAACCGCTCACGCTGCTCCATGTTCCGAAGTGGGTGTAAAATGGACAACCGCTAGATATGGACCAATACATCCATTCACCTCTTCCCACGGAAGTGTGGGCAGCACATACTGCACCACCCTTAACAGTCAGTTCACCTATACGGAAACATTCAATTTCCGCTTGAATCCGAGTGACCCGTCGTGTAGAGGGTGCTGTGAGTACTGGTGCTACTATCGTCCGGGTAGAGATTGTTGTACTCGTTACAGAGGATGGTATGCGAACAAGATAAAGGAAAGTGGCACACGATGGAAGATCAGGCTCATTGGTACAACAGAGCATGCTGATTGTTGTTACGGATGCGCCAGATGTGCTGCAGTTGAAGGTGAGCTATATGTCAACACGAAGAAATGGAGAGTAGTTAGCATACCAAAATGTAGTGTGAGAGGAGGATATTATACGGCAAAGTATCACGACTACTGGAAACTTCACTTCGGTACTTCAAGCCGAAACAGTTGTGGTGGTTGCTGTTGCTGTCCGGATGGTGCGGGTTTAAATTGTGAGGTGATAGTTGAAACATATGCAGACACACAACCTCCAACTTTGGTCTATTTTGATGCAGGAGTGCCAACAGGTAGTGGATGGTGGAACGCTAACTGGAAATACAGAAAACTGATCACAATAACTTCATCCACTACAAAAGAAATCACAAATTATCCTGTAAAAATAGTTTTTGACCCCTCCACATTAATCTCAAGTGGAAAGATGAAGTCTGATTGCTCGGATATAAGATTCGTTACATACCAAGGTGGACAGAAGTTAAGCTACTATATAGAAAAATGCACATCAACACAAGCCATAATATGGGTCAAACTGCCGAAGCTCCCGGCAGGAACAAACAAGAAAACACTGATCTACATGTACTACGGTAATCCATCAGCAACAAGCGAAAGTAATGGCGCAGCAGTATTTGATTTCTTCGATGATTTTAGCTCGAGCGGGTTCACATCCTTCATCAACAGGGTTACCGATTGTAACAAGGGGGATGCAGATACTCGCGATGTATGTACAACTACCGATACCATGTCTACAATCACAACTAAGGCATCAGCATACACATCACCTCCTTACGGTGCATATCTTTACACTGGGTGGAGTGGTTTCTGTGGAGATGCGGGCTTGGTAAGATCTGTTACATTACCATCAACACCTGCCAAACTCAAGATAGAATTCAAAGCTAAAGTGAGTGGAGATTACTGGAGCTGGCTGAAAGGTGTCGCCATAGAAAAGGATGGTTATGGTTATGGACCAAAGCCGTGCATAGAACTGGGCGGAGGTACTCACAATAACGTTTACTGGCTTGCGTGCAGTCATAGAGGGTGGAGTGCTCTCCGTGCATGTACCAACAGAAAAGACCCTGAAACTGGCACACTCTACACACCACCAAAGATACCTACTGGCTGGACATTTTTCAGTCAGGATATATCTCGGTACAAGGGTCAGAGCGTGAGAATAAGATTGATCGTTATGGATTATAGCTGTGATTGGTGTGATATGGGAGACCATTCTCAATGGTTGTGGGTGGATGATATAAGAATTCGAAAATATATAAGCCCAGAACCGAAGGTCTCCATAGGTGCGGAGGAAAAATACATGCAAAATGTGGTGGCAGGCTGGACAAAATCCTGCACCTACAGTCTCAACTGGAAATGCACCGATAATGTCGGACTGGCATCATATCCCTACCAGCTGGCCATATATTATGGTGGTAGTTGGCACTATCTTTCATGGAGCACCGGAACAACCTACATATTTAAAGCACAACAATACGACGCGGTTAGATTTGCTCTCAGATGCAAGGATGTCAATGGTAATGTGGGAGGGTGGTGGTATAATCCTTCCAACGGATATATAAGATGTGATTACACACCTCCAACAACTTACTTGAGTAAAACTAAGAAGAGCTCTAGCACCTTTGAAGTCAAATTAATTTGTGACGACCATAGTCCTGCAGCAAGCGGATGCGCAGCAACCTACTACTGCAAGACCACTTCCTCCACCACCTGCAACCCCACCACCAAGTACACTGGAGCTTTCACTCTAACCTCGCCAGAGGGCGAGGTGGTGACATGGACGGTATGCTATTATTCTGTAGATAAAGCAGGCAACAAAGGGACACAGAAGTGCGAGAAAATATTCATAGATAATCAACCTCCATCCACCACCATTAATCCGAATGGTGTGGACTGGACAAATGAGGATGTAAGCGTTACCTTGAAGTGCACAGATTTTTCCGGGTCGGGTTGTTATAAAACATATTATAAGGTGGTTAAAGTTGGGGAGCAGTGCCCGACAAATATCAATGATTATTCATCCTCTCAACTCCAATCTATCACCTTAACTTTAAAATGCTCTTCTAGTTCCAACTATGTGTGTCAAAACAAGATTTGCTATTTCAGCATCGATAAATGGGGAAATAAAGAAACCACCCATGAAAGCAATCCCTTCAAACAAGACATACAAAAACCCATCACTCAGCGTGTATCTTCCTACACTCCCGGAACCTGGACAAATCAGGATGTAGAGTTCAAACTCACCTGCAATGATTTTGCAGGATCAGGATGTAATCGGATAGAATATTATTATGCCACACAAGGGCAATCCAATGTGAAAAGTGTTGATGGCGGTTCAGCCACAATACAGGTCACATGTCCTGATGGTGAGGTTTGCATTGATGAATTGTTCTATCGTAGTGTGGATAATGCTGGCAATAAAGAGGACTGGAAGAGTGTGAAGGTTTTCATAGATAAGAAAAAGCCAGCAGGCAGCGTGCTGGTGGAGCCAGAGATAGCATCTACCGCCTCCTATATCAACTTCACCATAACGTGTGAGGATGATGATTCGGGCTGTACATATATGGAGCTGACCACCAACATGACAACATCAACATGCTTCGCCTCAGCTTCCAGCCCCACACCCGAACTCTCAAAGAAATGCACTTTCAGAACTCCTACTAAATGTGAGGACTACGGAACTTACGGTTATACTCTCAAACTCAAAGATGGTTCAGGAAATAGATGGGAAATTAAAGGAACGTTTGAGGTTAAGAAGGCTTCAGGATGTGCTTGCAGTTCTAACGATGAATGTTTCTCTCACGTATGTAGGTTGATGGATAGAAGTTGCGCCGCCTTGAGCGAGGTTAAAGGAGCACCCAGTATTGGGGGCGCACCAACAATCTCAGCAGGATTAATAATTCCATTAAACATGGAATCATATAGGGTGCCTCTCATCATCTACAATTTGAACCCTGTACCCGATAACATTACAGTGTGTGTTAACAATCCGTTTGGAAGAGGGGCAAGAGTGGAAGTGATGGAATATGGAGGAATGAGCCCCTCAGGAAACTGTGTGACTTTCTTAATCAACGCTAACTCACGAAGAATTGTGTTTGTGAACATAAAGCCTCTTGAAGAGGGTAGCTATTATTTCAACGTAACTGCAAAAAGCAACGTCTTTAATGAAGCGAGCGAGCCCAAGAAAATAGGATATACTGTGGTCTCACCAAAAGCGGGCGAAGCACCCACCGAACAGCCAGGTATCGGTTTCATAGAAATGCTGGCTGTGCTGACTTTAGCAGCGATTACAGTGTTCCGAACAAAAAAGAGTGAATAAAATGAAGAAGCAGGGAGCGCTTTTGATCATCCCAGATCCTTCTGAATCATCTCCAGCATTGATACGACATTCCATATTTCAGTTCTTGAGAAGGGCTGCAAGTTGGGATCATTGCTGACCTCTTCCAGCATGGTTATGACAGTATTAACTCTGGTTTTGGCAGGCAGCTCTTCCTTGTTCAGCTCCTTTATAGCATCTTCGATAACAGCCCTCACGTTCTTCGGAATCTTTCTATCATCCGCGAGCTCTCTCAGAATGGCTTTTATGTCCTGTAATGCGTCCATGTGCATCACCTCCCTAAAACAGAGATTTGAAACCGCGCTTTAACTTCAAGAATGAAGTTGTTTATACCTGCAGTTCAAATCTTTTTAACTTTTTTGCCAAGCTTTTCTGATATCGCTTTCACAATCTGTTCTCTCGCCTTATCCCAGTTCTCAGGAGCTTTTCCGTTGAATGAAACGGCTGTGATGTGCCCGCCACTCTTTCCATTTAGTAGATTTTCAAGCTGGCTGAAAATTTCCAGCATATTTATCTGTTGGGCAACGGAGCTCCTCACCCTGCACGAAATTCTGATCTCATCTTTCTGAATGTTCGCAGCAACACCAACATCAGCGCCAAGCTTCAGCAAGGACAGCGCAACCATGGATTCGTAGCTCCCTATCTCCGTGATGGCAACTATAACTTCCCCCACAGAATAAAGCTCGACTCTCCGCACACCCTTTAGCACGGCAATCCTTTCCGAATAGTCCCTCTCCACGTGCAGAACGTTCATTATATGCTGGAGGTCCACACCTTTTTTGAGGAGCGCGTCCAACACATGCACCTCCTCATTCCTGCACATTCTGAGAAAACCCGTATCCGCAACTATGCCCGCGATCAAGTAAGTGGCTATTTCGCGCGTGATTTTCACATTCATGCCGAGCAGCAGGTAGTATATGACCACAGCAGTAGCTCTGCATTTTTCATCCACGAAGGATATAAGAGCACTCTTGGCAACATCTCCGGGGGTGTGGTGATCAATCACCACAACCTTTTTGTTGTTCAGCGCTTGTGCAGGCAGCTGTGCCGAGGAGCCGGTATCAACCACAATCACCATTTCTGAAAGCTGGCTGGCATCTTCCTCGATGGGGTATGGATAAGCCTGAAGAAGCTTTTTTGACTGAGCACTCAACCCGAGAGGCGCAACAACCCTGCATTCAACACCGAGCTGTTTGAGCCCAATGGCTAGAGCTACACCGCTACCCACAGCATCTGGATCAGCGTTGTGGTGCAGCAGAATATCGCATTTCCTCGCTTTTTTGAGCATTTCTGTGAGCTTGGAAATTTTTTCACGGGAGAAGTGATGAACCGCTTCCTCATTTTTCAACCATCTCACCACTTCATGCTCCATGGAAAGAATGTAGCCCTCTCCTCTCTTCTCCACCACACCGATGCTTACCAGCTTCTCCAACACCTTTCTGGCATCATTCTTCTTGATGTTGAATTTCGAGGAAATATCATCCACACTAATAAGATCGTCAGCATGTTTGAGCATGAATTCAAAAACAGATAGAGTTATTTCATCCCCAAACAATTTTTTGAGCACGGAAAGCATGGATAAAAATTAAAGAAGGAGAATTTTAAATCAAACGGCTGCACATATCCATCATCTCTATTTTCATCCAGCCGCTCCACCACCGGCCTGTGAGCTGTAAATCTTATCGCGCAACTCCATGAGCTTATCTCTCACAACTTTCTCCTGCTTTTCAAGCGATTTCATCCTCAACTCAAGTGTTTCCAGTTCCATCTCTATATCCTTCTTTGCATCCTCAGCCGTCATTTCTATCATTATCATACCGCTTGCCTTATACACAGTTCCCTTTGCTTTCTCCACTTCTTTAAGAGCATTCTTAAGCTCCTGAATTTGAGCAGATGTTGTCTCCTTCTGCACCAGTATCAGCTGAAGTTGCTGCTGAAGCTGGTTGAACTGTGCGATCATCTCTCTATTCTCAACCATTTTAACTCACCTCCACTCCCGTTAAACATCTTTTAAGGAGCAAATCAATTTATAGTTTCTCAAAATGCTGTTAAGCACAGCCCTCATCGCAACAGGATCCTTAGCCTCAATTTCGAATATTATCTCTTTTCCCTTCTGCAGATGTTTGACCTTAACACGGGAATCCTCCACAACATCTCCATAAAAAGCTGCAAGATAGACCCTTTTTGCCTCTTCCTCATTTTCTTCTTCCAGTTTAAGAAAAGCTCTGAGCATTTTCAGTCACAGGAAACGCGTTTAACGACGTTCGGCACAGCTTTTATCAATATCTTGCACGCGCAATTTGGACATGCGATAACAGTGTTCACATTATTCAGCTCCACCCTCGCTCCACATCTGTAACAGATATATTCGGACATGTTTTATCACCATCTCCATCTTTACTCTTCCGCCTTCTTTTCCAGAAGATCCACAAGCTCTTCTTTAACTTTTTCGGCTTCACTTATTTTGGCCAACCTTTCAACCTTCATCAGAATCTTGCCTGCAGTAGTGCTGGGGGCATATGCCCCGCCAGCAACTTTCGTGCCACATTTTCTACATTCCCAAATTCCCGCGGCGACTCTTTTAAGCCTCCTGGCTTTACATTGAGGGCAAACATGTTTGGCGCGGGAAGAGGACTCTATCTCTGCAACAAGGTGTCTGATCTTCTTACCGTACCTTGCTCCGAATCTTGCCGCAGATTTAATCTTCTTCGTGCGTGCCATAAGAACACCACCGGAACAGCCATATTTTCGGGAAAAATTTTTTTAAAGTTACGCTTTTTTGAGCTCCTTGAGCTTATCTTTGAACAGTTTTTCCCTTATCTTGGTGGCAGCATCCCTTGCCATTCTGGCTGCCTGCAACACCTCATCCTTCGTCATGCTCATTCCATCGCTGAGCTGCATAGCACATATGTTTCCGTTTATTTTGGTGGTCACTGTGAACTTACCTGTAAGCACATCTTCCTCCAGTGCAGTAGTGTCCAGCAACAGATGTTCTCCGTATTTCCTGATTGTTATCGGAATCGGTATGTCTTTGATCGGAAGTGGGTCAGTCAGCTCATCCCTCACAATCTCGTAATCTTCCGTAATTTTTGGAAGCTTTGCATTCAGCAACGCGGCTATGGCTGCTATACCTGCAGCATCTATCAGGTTGCCATCGTGGTTCAGCACGAATATGTCAAGGAATACCACCCAGACCTTTTCGCCCTCCACCAGACAAAGTTTCTCAAGGTCAATGGCTCCGCTCTCCCTTACACCTCTATCCACAACTCTCGCCAGTTCTATGGCATTCTCACCCGGCAAACCCGGCTCGAATTCGGGAGCGGCCATTGCCAGAAACTCAGCGCTTGTCACAAGCACACCTTTGTTGGGCATATCGGGATAGGGCTCGCCAATATCCATCTTCACACCGGCAACAACTCTCGTGTTGCCTATCATGACCTCGGCACTTCCTTCAGCTTTTTCCGACACACCATAATTTATTTTAATCTCTCTGAATTCGTCCAGCTTTCTTCCATCCAATCTCTTACCTCTCTCAATCAAACTCCTGACATATTCAGCAGTAAGCTTGCTACTCATCATTTATGTTCACCTCTTTACCTTCTTTCTCATATTTATTCAGCAAAGCTTCTCTTTGCATATCGTATATTTTTGAACATGCCTCTTCCGCCTTGTTTAGAATCTCTTCAAACTCTTCCAGCGTCATATCACCATCCATCTGGAGAAGCGCTATTTTTTTAGTTAAAGAGGACATCGCTACGGGTACATCAACCGCATCCTCCGCATCCTCCTCTTCTTTTGTGAGGTCCACCACTATCTTCCCGTTGGCTCTTCCACAAGCCACGGCACTCATCATCTCTCTCATGGGTATGCCCGCATCGGCCAAGGCAAGAGATGCTGCGGTAAGTGCAGCCACTCTTGTACCGGCGTCCGCCTGCAACACAACCATGTCAACGCTTATCATGCATTTGGGAAATTCCTCGAGCGCAACTATGGTTGACAGAGCATCCTTGATCACCTTGCTTATCTCTATACTTCTCCTGTCGGGACCGGGCTTCTTTCTATCCTCCACCGAGAACGGAAGCATGTTGTAACGGCAGATGAGCACCGCTTTTTCTGGATCAGCAAGATGTCTGGGGTGCATGGGTTCCGGCCCGTAAACCGCTGCCACAACCTTTGTCTTGCCAAACTCAACATAAGCAGAGCCGTTAGCCCTCTCTATCACTCCCACTTCCATCTTAACAGGCCTGAGTTCATCCACCTTCCTTCCGTCAGGTCTTACAGCTCCTTTATTATTACTTTTACTTTCCTCACTCTTCTTTTTCGGCATTTATTTCACCCTTTGCTTCTTTTTCCAACTCTTTTTTGAGAAACTCCTCAATCTTCTCGGTTAATCCGCTCTGATGAGAGTACTTATCAATCATGTAGATTGCTTCGGCAGCCAGAGTTTCTTTTCCACCCTTTATCCACACTCTACCATTCTGTCCGACCAAAATCTTGCTGCCGGTCAAATTCTTTATCATGTTGATCATAGACCCCTTTTTTCCTATGAGTCGCGGAACTTTACTTGGAGTTATGTGCACTATCAACCCTCCGATCAGCTTCTTACACTTGGGATCTTTCATTGTCAGGTTGATGTATTTTGTTTTGGTGACGTTGGTTATCTTCGCAAACACTATGTCTCCGAAGTCGTAGTAGCGAGAAATATCAGTGTTTTTCTCCACAAACTCCGGCAGGTCAAACATGAGCAGAGCTGCCTGGTATGGAGAGTTTATATCGATGAGCCAGTAGTTCAGCCCTATCTCCACAACCTCTCCAATAACGTAATCTCCTGCTTTTGGAATGTAAGTTCCGGCAAGAGGTATTACGCTTACGGTTCTGTTTTTTATTGCTTTCAGTCCAACGACTTTAGCAATGATTTCATCACCCAAACGGTATGTACCTCTTCCGGGTAACATATTCTTACCTTTATACAGAACATCTCCCGGTAACACAATTTCCGTTTTACTATCTGAGCTCATCACACTCACCTTTTTCTTTATCATCACCTTTTATTCAACAGTTTGCTTTCAACATGTCCGTGCGTTATGGAGTTGAGCTTTGAAAACACATCTTCCTCCATCGCAGCCAACATCTCAATTTCAGCATACCAGTAGTTTGAGGACCACTCCTCTTTCTTCAGGGTGCACATATCAACAACAACGCTTCTTACCTTACCAGCATATTCCACAGGAATTCTGACCACATAATCCCTGTATTCAACCCTTAAGGGCAGTATTTTTCTGAGAGCTTCAACAACTGCCTTATATTGTTCCTCAACATTTTTAAATGGGTCTATGTGTACATTGGCCTGTTCCATCGCTATCTCTATACGCTGGGGTGGATGTGGCTTGCCGGTTTGGGGGTTTATGCACCTCTTGGAAATCATATCCACTATTCTCTTTCGCTTTTCCTCAATCAGCTTTCTTCTTTCTTCTGTTGTTATCTGCACCTCCCCGTCCTTTATTATCTCCTCTGCTATCTTGAAAAAGTCCGTGGTGCCAAAAGCTTTTTCCAGATCCTCCTTTTTTGCCCGCATCGCCTTGCTCGCATCGCTAAAAACAGCATCCCCTATCAATATATCTCGCAGCTCTTTTATCTTCCCTTCCTTGTACTCCAAGTATTTGTCCTTATCAATAACGATTTCGAACTTCAATCCATGTTTTTTGATCCTTGCAATTATCTCTTTGCTGCTCATAGCTTTATCCCGTGCTTGCTCAGTTCTTTCACATCAATCTCCTTAAACCCTTCTCTGTCTATCTTTACCCCGAAAAATGTGTCCTTGGTTATTTTCAGATCTTTCTCGTGTTTATTGTAGAGGTCAATCACCATCTTTACTGCGTCCTTGAACTTCATTCCCTTCTTGTAGCTTTTTTCCAGCGCCTCGTTTATCTTATCGCTGTTCCTTCCTATCGCTCTTGCTTTAGCTTCCAGCATCACGCCAGAAGGGTCCGTCTCAAAGAGCTTGGGCTCGAGATCATAACCGCCTATAAGGAGGGATACACCGTACGGCCTTACTCCCGCATACTGTGTGTATAGCTGCTGTCTGTCAGCCAGAAACTTGGCCATGGATTTGACAGTTATGGGCTCATCATAAAGCAAGCGGTTTTGCTGGGCCTTTATTCTCGCCATATCAACCAGAATTCTCGCATCCGCCACCAATCCAGCAGAAGCTATGCCTATGTGATCGTCCACCTTAGCTATTTTTTCACCAGACATGACAACATTGCTCTTCTTTCTTGTGGTCACCAACACCACACCTTCATCGTACACCACACCAATGGCTGTAGTACCCTTTTTCACAGCTTCCCTCGCATACTCAACCTGAAACAGCCGACCATCTGGCGAGAAGATCACGATGGCCCTGTCGTATCCCATTATGTCCGGCGCAACATCCATATTCAACACCTCTGAAACAGTCACCTTTTTCTCCAGTATTTACTTCATTTTTCCAACCCACTAGAAGTTATGTATTAATCGTGAGGTAGTTTTTTTAAAGATTTCGAGAATCGAGAAGCACCGCTAACTTACTCCATTCAAATATTGCAATTCCATTCAAAAAATCTTTAAAGATTGACCACATTTTATTGAAATAGGTGCGATTTATATGTTACTTCAGTACAAGCTTTTACAGGAAGTCAGGGATGTGCTTTTACAGAGCGGTTACTCTATTCTGATCATGGAACGTGAGGCCTTTGATATCATAGCAAAAAGAGATGAAAAAATACTGCTGGCGAAGGTTCTTGCCAATGTGGACAGCTATGGAGAAGAACAGGCCAGAAATTTGAAAACCATGGCATCTGTCCTTAACGCCACTCCAATCATAATTGCTGTGAGAGGCAGGAACTTTAGAGTGGAGGATGATGTGATTTATGAAAGATTTAACATTCCAGTGGTGTCTGTTTCCACCTTCAAACGAATCATAGAGGGTGAGGAAGTTTTTACATTATCCAAAAAAGGAAAGAGAATTGCAAGCGTTGATGCTTCCAAGGTCAGAGACCTCAGAAAATCCAGAGAGATGAGTATGGACGATCTGGCCGAGAGAATAAATGTGACCAAAAAAACAATATACTTGATGGAGCGCGAAGGCAAAGCGAGTCTGGAGGTGGTAGAGAAAATCGAAAACTTCTTCGATGAAAGAATAACGAAGCCCATCAACATATTTGAGTGGAAGTTCCAGCCAGAAAAGGAAAGGCCTTCAACAACTCTTGAAAGAAAGTTTGATAGATTCATGCTCAGGTATGGCTTCAGGTGTTATTTTGTGAAGAGAGCTCCTGCAGACGCGATGAATGTTGCGAAGGAAGAAAAGAAAAAGGAAGAGGAAGTTATTGCCACCAAAATCTGTCTCAGCACGGTGAATAGAAGGGCCGTAGCGAGGTTTAAAAGCTTTGCAGATTTCTGTTCCGTCCACAAATTCCTCCTGACACGGGAATCCAGAAGGAAGGGTATAGAGGGCGTGGCTACCATAGGTTTGGATGAATTGAGCGATATCGAGGAAGCGGATGAGCTCGTGAAGCTGATAAAGGAAAAGGAGGAAAAATGAGGCATTTCGAATATTATCAAAAAATCAGTAATAGTATGTGTTACTTCCACATCTAACTCGTAGACCATCATATATCGTTTCAGGTTTACAACAAACAAAACTTTTCACAGCAGAACCGCTATTTGCAGGAACACAGCCGGTACATCGACAATCCGAAGTTACCCGAGTACAATAACACCCGCTTGGCCAATACCAACTAAACTGCTCTACATCCCCGTATCCACCCAAACAATTTTCGCAATATTGTTTCATTGCAGAAGGATTCCCACCATAGTCGCCATCGGTTCCCGCACTAATCCAATAACCGTCGGAAGTTTTAGGATCTGAGCCACTAGTACAAACCCCAAGCAAAGCACCATTCTTAGTTACCCTTCTCTGACCGCTACCCCATCTTCTAAACCCACTACTATAAACCACTTCTAATTTATAACAATTTCTCCCCCAGTCATAGAAACAATTAGTATCTACTGATGCCGCATCAGCAAGTATGACCCATACACCATCGGAAACTCTCCTCCCTTCAATTACGCATCCACCGCTAATCTCACTCCAACTAGTTTTACATTCTGTGCCTATGCACAACTGGTTCCCGGAAATTTTGTTCGCATTAACCACACTATATCCATTCATGTTTAGGTCTCCGTACATGGTGTCTCCAGCAACATTCAAAAATCTGCTGTCTGATTGACCTTTAGTGTAATACCTTGTATCGTGTGTGTGGCTTTTTATGGCATATTTATCGCTCAGTAAGCTCCCACCTTCCTTTATCGTATTTGCACTAACCTGGTTTGCATTAACCACATTATGCCCATTCATGTTCAGGTTTCTGGTTATTTTCAGAAATTTGGAATTTATGTAACCATCCGATGTTGCCACATTCTCTAACCCGCCCCCTATATCTGTAACAATGTCCCTTAAATTGTGATAAACTCCGTTACTAATGTCCGCTTTAATAAAACTCGAGAGATTTGTTAATGCAATTAAAATAAGCAAACCCGATAGTATAAAGAAATGTCTTCTACTTATTGTTATGGATATATTTATTTTCACTTCTTTCATTATCCATTTTAAGAAAACTCGATAATAAAAAGTTTATACACACATCACTCAATAACTTCCACACTATCTATCCTTCCATCACCATCAAGATCCATACCTCTTATCACACGCGCCCACAAATCCTCTCCTTCATAATCTGACAGCACTTCTTTACTGAACTTGCATAAGGCAAGTATCGCTGCTTTGGTTCCGGCATGCCGTGTTCCGGCAAGAACTATTATTGATTTCTCCGGGTTGAACGGGTTGGGAAGTTTCGCGATCAGGCCGGAGGTCTCATACTCGTAGGTTTTGCCGGAAAGCGTGGATATCATTTTACGAAAAGGAAAGCTGGACGTATCAAACCTTATCGGGAGATGAGGGTTTATTTCGTAGGTTATGGTGTTGGTCAGCACACCTCCCACCAGAATCATGTTGGAATCAAAAGCTTTTGAGGCCTTCACCTCGACATCAAGTTTAACAGATGCCCTCTCTACCTCCGGAGCATAGCTCCCAAGCAAAACCGCAAGCTCTATTGCGTGGTGGGCGTCCCTTGCTCTTACCTGATAGGGGCCGTGAGGGTCCGGAGAACCCACAACAATGGTTGTGTTGATTTTGCCGTTTATTATGTGGGGGTGCAGAAACTTCAAAAGATGTTTGTCTTTTTTAGGTATGGGGTTGTCGATGGACTCCTCAGTCCCGCCGGGGAGGTCGAGTATAAAAGCGTGAGATTTCAGGGTATAGATTTTGGCTATCGTGCCGTGTCTTTCGACCTTTTTGACCAAGCGTATCAAACCCATGTTTTCAAGCTGCCTGATGTGATAATATATCTTCTGCTCGTGCTCCCCCAGTATTCTTGCAATTTCGAGCGCGTGTCTCGGCTTTTCGGCCAGCAATTCCAGAATCTTCCATCGTGTTTCGTGGAGAAGAGCTCTCAACTTCCCGGCGTCTTTTATTATCTCGGCACTTTTCATCTTCTGAATCTTTCCATCGTCCTTTATTATGAACGGCATAAAACACAACCCTGGTTGAATGATTGTAGCGATATTAAAAAATTATTTGTAATATTTTAATAGCTTTTGTTAGAATGTACTGTAAACTTTTGATAAGATTTATAAATTTACCTTCAAGCATATCGACATCTCAAGATGGTATAAAAGGTGCTATTTAAAACTTATCTAAAAATCGGATTTTAGTGTTTAATACGCACTCTTAATGTAGATTTATAAGGAATGATGTTCTCGATACATTCTCATGTGTGGTATAGTGGGATACATCGGACGTAAAAGAGAGGAGTTGCAGGATATCATTCTGGACGGTCTCAGAAAGCTCGAGTACAGGGGTTACGATTCTTGGGGTATTGCCCTTGTTTCAAATCCAAGTGTGGCGGTAAAAAAATATGTTGGTGCTATAAGTGAAGCAACATTAAGATTTGATGATGGGGTTAATGCTCATGCAGCCATAGGTCATACAAGGTGGGCAACACACGGTGGTGTGTGTGAAGCCAACGCTCATCCGCATCTTGACTGCACAGGAAACATAGCGATAGTTCACAACGGCATTATAGAAAACTATGCTGAACTCCGCAGGCGTCTGGAAAGAAAGGGGCACGAGTTTTCATCAGACACTGATAGCGAGGTGGTGGCACACCTCATCGAGGAAAATATGAAGGCGGGCATGAGCTTTGGGATGGCGTTCAGAGAGGCGATACGTGAGCTGAAGGGAAGCTATGCAATTATAGCTGCTCATGGTGGCAGTAAAGCGTTGTTATGCGCGAGAAAGGACTCACCCCTCGTTATAGGCATGGCTGACCACGGCCACTTCATATGCAGTGATCCCGTTGCATTTTTAGAGCACACGAAAAAAGCAATATTTCTAGATGACCACGAAATGGGTGTTGTGACGGAGAATGGTGTGTGGATAATTGATTTGGAGAGGGATGTCCTAAAGAAAAAGAATCCCATTATCATAGAATGGGATGTGAGCAGAGCGGAGAAGCAGGGTTATCCTCACTTCATGGAAAAGGAAATCATGGAGCAGGAGGACACGATACTCAAAGCTGTGATGCAGCCGGAAAAGGTTATTGAGAAAGCAGCCCGCATGTTGAATGAAGCTTACGGTGTGTTTTTTGTGGCGTGCGGCTCATCTTATTACGCGGCGCTGGCATCCTCATACATTTTCTCGAAGGTGGCAAAAAAACACATAAATGTGGTTGATGCTTCCGAGTTCAAATATTACGAGCACTTTATAACCCCCAAGACGCTTGTTGTTGCCATATCTCAGAGTGGGGAAACTGCTGATGTGCTTGATGCAGTTAAGACAGCCAAGAAAAAGAAAGCCAGGATAATGGCAATAACGAATGTTATGGGCTCCACCCTGATGAGGATGGCGGACTTCACAATCCTCATGAACTGCGGCCCAGAAATATGTGTGGTTGCCACAAAGTCCTTCACAGCACAGCTAGCCATACTGGAAACTCTGGCTTATGCAACCGTTCAGAAAGCAAAGGAAGTGAGAAAAGCTTATGAGGATTTGGTTCCGCACATCAGGGATGTGCTCTCACCCGGCAACAGAAACTTTTTGGACGGGCTTGCGGAGAGGATGGTGGAGAAGCACCACATTTTTTGCATAGGAAGGGGAATATCTCACGCCATGGCGCTGGAGGCAGCACTCAAAATAAAGGAAGTCACCTACATCCATGCTGAGGGGTTCGCTGGTGGAGCTTTAAAGCACGGCAACATAGCTCTGATAGAAAAGGGCACGCCATGTATCGTTTTTGCCCCGGAAGATGAAACCCATGACGAAATTGTGAGCAACGCGATGGAAGTGAAGAGCAGGGGCGGGTGGATAATAGGAATTGGTTCAAGGAGGCATGAGGTTTTCGATGAGTTCATAAAGGTACCTCACACCGAAATAGGAAATGCCATTCTTTCAATTCTCCCCGTCCAGTATCTCGCATATCGCATAGCGGTGCTGCGCGGTTATGACCCTGACAAGCCGAGAAACCTGGCGAAGAGTGTGACGGTGAAGTGAAATTCTTGCTCTTTGCATGCTGCGTTTCAGAGAAAGAATTTTAAAGAATGACTGACTTAATTTTGATGTATATCAAGCGGGCCCGTAGCTCAGTCTGGACTCCGCACGGCCACGCTCTGTAAAGCTGTGCGGTCAGAAAGAGCGCTGGCCTTCGGAGCCAGTGGTCGGGGGTTCAAAATCAGGGTTTCTACAAGAAAACCTGATGGCTTTTGAGCCCTGCTGGAAATCCCCCCGGGCTCGCCACAAAATCATATCATTTAACTAGCTGTTCTATAAGACCCAGCATCTTGAGCATCGTCTCTTCCATTTTCAGAAGCTTGTCCTCGAGCTCCTTTACATGGCTTTCGAGCTCTTTTATTCTGTTCAAATCATCCTTTCTCTTTTCACTGGATTCAAACTCAGCACGCAAATTATCGACAACCGGTTTTAATCCATTCAATTCGGCTTCAAGAATTTTGATTTTTTGGTTTAGCTCAGAGCTCTCGATATTTTTAATTTTATCAACTTCCATCTTGAGCATTTCTACCTCATTATGAAGCGAACTAATTTCTTTTTTAATTTTTTTATTTTCTTCATCATCTTTCTTTTTACTAATCAATGTTTTTTCCTTTTTCTTTTTTTCTTCTACTTCTTTTTTCAATTGTTCTATCTTTGCCTCCACCTCAGAAAGTTCAACATCTTCCATTTCTTTACTCTTTATCTTCCTTATTGTCAACACCATTTCAACCCCCACAAAAAACTAGAATTTAAATCTTTATATCAGTTTCCGATTATCTCGTCCAGCACCCTCTTTTTGTCAAACTTCTCCAAATCCTCATAGTTCTGTCCCGTGCCTATGAAGAGGATGGGCTTTTTCAATACGTAGGAAACTGAGACAGCGGCTCCCCCCCTCTCATCAACATCCCACTTGGTTAGAATTATCCCATCCACTCCCGCCTCCTCAAACCTCCTCGCCTGCTCCACTATATCGTTGCCAGCTATGGCTTCAAGCACAAGGATGCGCAGATCTGGCTTGTTCACCCTCACGATCTTCTTCAGCTCTTCCAGAAGGTTTCTGTCAGCGTGACTCCTCCCCGCTGTATCTGCAAGCACAGCGTTTATCCCCTTGCTTTCCGCATAGCGCATGGCATCAAAAATCACGGCAGCGGGGTCAGAGCCGTACTTGTGCTTTATCACTCTAATACCCAGCTTCGAACCGTGCTCCTCCAGCTGCTCTATGCTAGCAGCACGGAAAGTGTCTGCTGCCGCAAAAACGACACTGAAGCCGTGATCTTTAAGCATCTTCGCCACTTTAGCCATGGTTGTCGTCTTACCCGTACCGTTAAATCCAAAGAAAAGAATGAGTGCTGGCTTACCTTCCTTCGCTCTTCCCTCAACAATCTTGACAACATCAACATCATCCCATGTTAAAAGCTCTTCCATCACATCCCTTATGGCCTGCTTGACAACCTTACCAACGTCCTTTCTGCTCACAACCTTACCCATCAACTTTTCCTTCGCTTTCTGGCAGATGAAGGAAGATGCTTCCTCAGCCACATTGTTTTCCAGCATCGCAAGCTCCACCTGCCAGAGAAGATCATCAAGCTTACTCTCATCAAGCTTAACCGTTAACAATGGCAGTGCTTTGCTTTTTTCAGCAGCCCTCCCCTCGTCTTTTCTAACCTCACCACTACCATTAACCTCTTTTGCCATCCCATCCTTAGATTCTTTACCTTCCAGCCCTTCCACTTCCTTCTCTTCAAGTTCTTCTTCCACATCCTTGAAAATACTCTCCAGTCTTTTCTTCAGTCGTTTAAGCACGGTTCTTCACCGAACACCACTTTGTAAGCTTCTTCCACAGGCCCGCAGAGAAACTTTTCCGGCAGTTTATTCATCTCGAACCATCCATACTCATCATGCTCGCTGAGTTTTATATGCACCGACGAATCAACCTTGGTGGCATAAACCACAAGAACACGATGATATCTTTCCTTCTTCACTATATGCTGAAAAACACACACGAATTTGAGATCTTCCTCCTCTATCTTTATTCCCGCTTCCTCCTCCGCTTCACGTACAGCCGCTTCCTCCAGCCTTTCCAGAAAGTTCACCTTACCTCCGACAGCTTCCCAGTAACCCTGATACGGGTGGTTCTTCCTCTTAAACAGAAGTGTTCTGCCCTTTTCATCGAAGATATAGATGATCACTCCGACAACTATTCTGTCTTTGTAAGGGTCCTTGGCAAAATCGTTGATATGAGGGGCTTCATCAACCACACTTCCTCTTACCATCCTCCTTCCACCTGCGCCAGTGTGAAAGTAAAAATGAACCATCACTCATTATGGCTTTCGGTTTCCCGTTCCATTTCCTGCAGCTCGTTGACGACCTTCTGAAGCTGTTCTTCCAGAGCTTCGAACTGCTTCTCAAGCCTTTCAGCAGCATCCTCCACAAGCTTCTTCTGTTCCTGTAGGAACTCTCTTGCCCTTTTCGGATCCATCTTAACCAGATATTTTGAGCTGACCGCAACAAGAAACTGAGAGACGTCATTCACTTCAGTATTGAGGAATATACCGCTCCCTAACGGAACCATCGCCTTGAATTTTTTCTTTGCGATCACGTCATCCAGTGCCTTTACGGTTTTTTCCAGTTCCTGAAGCCGCATCATCAACATGCCGTATTCCTGCTCCAGCTTCTTCATCTCCTGCCCATAAATTTCCGCCTGCATGATTTTTGCAAACCTCTGCTGCTCATCCACCATTCTACACACCTCTATCGCTTTACCATGCTTCTGTACATGAACCTTTAAAAATGTGCTGCGTTTGCACAGCTCGCACAGAGCACGCCCTAAACAAGCTTTACAATCTTAAAAAATTAAGCCACCAAAACAACGTTCATGCTATCCAAGCTTAAGGATGCTGTGGGGGCTTTCCTTTCAAAGCCCTCCCCAGGTAAAGCGGAAGTGGAAGAACTTGTGAGGAATATTCAGCGTGTTCTTATTCAATCGGATGTTGATGTAAAGCTGGTTTTTGAACTTTCCAAGCGGATAAAGGAAAGAGCACTTGAAAAAGAACCCCCCGCAGGAATGACAAGAAGGGAGCATGTTATAAAGGTTGTTTATGACGAGCTTGTGGAGTTGCTGGGAGAGAGTAAAGCTGAAATCAACATCGGTAAGCAGAAGATTCTGCTTGTGGGAATTTACGGAAGCGGGAAGACAACGAGTACTGCTAAACTCGCGAGGTATTTCATGAAGCGCGGCTTGAAGGTGCTTGCGGTTGCGGCAGATGTGCACAGGCCAGCCGCTTATGCTCAGCTCAAACAACTGTGTGAGAAGCACGGCATAGATTTCTTCGGGATGGAGAACGAGAGGGATGCGACGAAAATCGTACGGGAAGCGATGAGAGTTTATGATGAGAAAAAGTATGATGTTATGATTGTGGACTCTGCAGGAAGGTCAGCGCTGGATGACGAGCTCATTCATGAACTCAAATCTATAGTGAGCATTCTCAATCCTGATGAAAAATGGCTCGTTATATCTGGGGATATCGGACAGGCGGCTTACACTCAAGCCAAAGGATTCAACGAAGCGATAGGCATAACAGGAATAATAGTGACCAAAATGGACTCATCAGCCAAGGGGGGTGGAGCTCTCTCTGCCTGTCACGCCTCTGGAGCAAAAGTCAAGTTCATAGGGGTTGGAGAGAAAATAGACGATCTTGAGGAGTACGATCCCGTCAGGTTTGTCTCTCGCCTCCTTGGTATGGGTGATCTGCAAACGCTGCTTGAAAAGGCAAAAGAAGTTGTGGATGAGGAGCAGGCAAAAAGAATGCTGGAGGGCGAGTTCACCATTCTGGATTTCTACGCGCAAATAGAAAATGTTAGGAAGATGGGCGGACTTGCCAGAATTATGGAGATGCTTCCGCTGCCGGGTGTGAAGATACCGAAGGATATGCTGGAGGTGCAGGAGGAGAAGTTCAAAAAGTGGAAGTACATGATAGATTCGATGACGAAGGAAGAGAGGATGAATCCCGAAATCATAAACCGCTCCAGAATCGAGAGGATAGCGAGGGGTAGCGGAACGAAGCCTGAAGAAGTAGCTGAACTAATCAAAGCTTACAAGGAAATGAAGAAGATGATCAGGAAGCTGAAGAAGGGCAGGATGTTCAGGAGGGGAATGAAGATGGGCAAGCTCATGCCGGGCTTCGGGTTGTGATTTTGTTGTTGCATGTTGTTGTCAATAACTTGCAATAACTCGCTCAGCTTTTTCGTTTCCATCAATATTCTATCCTGAACTCCTCATAGCTTCCTGAGGGCTCGACCCACTGCACATCCACCTTCTCCACCCTTGCAAGAAACGGACCTTCTTCCAGTTCTTTTATCAGCGCTTCTATTGCCTGCTTTTCCCCTTCCGCATAAACTTCCACGCTTCCGTCATCCAGATTCCTCACGTAGCCAACCAGCCCCAACCTTTCTGCACGCTGCATGGCAAAAGCCCTGTAGCCAACGCCCTGCACCACGCCATATACTCTTATGAGAGCTGCAGTCCGGGTGTTGTTATTGTCGGCGACCATAATTTATATATTGGAACGAAAACTTTAGATATGTTGAGTGCAGGACAGTGGTGGGTTTTATGGCATACGGCGGCTACAGTTATCTTGAGCCGGATTACCAGCCGGGAAAGGATGATTTCATCGTGCTTTTCTGGGTGAAGGGAAAGGAAAGGGTGGAGAAGCTTGCTGAAGCCGTGGCTTCCGAGAGCTCGGTCGGAACATGGGTCGCGATTAAGACCATGAACGAGAAAGTTCTGAAGGAATACAGAGCAAGAGTTTTCAGAATCGAGAAAACGAGCGAGACATCCGGCTACGTTTTTGTGGCTTATCCCTTCCAGCATTTCGACACCAAAAACCTGCTGCAATTCCAAGCGTCAGTGCTCGGAAACATATTTGGCCTGAAAGAGCTGGACGAGCTTTACGTGCTGGACATAAAGTTCCCCGCTGAGTTCCAGAAGCAGTTCAAGGGCCCGCTCTACGGACTTGAGGGCATAAGGAAGCATGTCGGCACCACCAAAAACAGAAGGCCGCATGTCGGCACCATAGTCAAGCCAAAGGTCGGGCTTGCTCCGAAGGAGTTTGCGCAGGTTGCATACGATTCTTGGGTCGGTGGTCTTGACCTTGTCAAGGATGATGAGAATCTGGTGGATCAGGAGTTCTGCAAATGGAAGGAAAGGTTTGATGCCACCTTTGATGCGATGGATAAAGCTGAAAGGGAAACGGGCGAGAAAAAGCTGTATTGCACCAACATCACCGATGTGAGCTTCGAAAGGATGCTGGATAGAATGGATTACGTGGTGGAAAGAGGGCACAACATGATAATGCTGGATGTTTTCATTCTTGGATTTGCTGCGCTCAGCTTTCTGGTGGAGGAAGCGAGAAAAAGGAGGCTTGCCATCCATGCACACAGAGCTGGCTACGCTGCCTGGCATCGCGGATCTTTCGGCATAAACTTTCAGGTGCTTGAGAAGCTTTACCGCATGATTGGGGTGGATCAGCTCCACATAGGCACGGGAGTGGGCAAGATGGAAGGAGGCACGCTTTTGATAAAGCACTTTCACGAGATTGCAGAAAAGAGAAAGGTGCACGATAAACTTTACCTTGGCGCCTTGGAGTTTGAGTTTGCTCCCCACATAAAGCCGCTCATGCCTGTTGCTTCTGGAGGGCTCGATCCGGCAAGAATGGAAGCGCTCATAGCTTTGCACGGCAAAAATGTTACTGCGCAGGCAGGGGGTGGCGTGCACGGCCATCCGAAGGGCACGAAAGCCGGAGCCAGAGCCATGAGGCAGGCAGCAGAAGCTGTGGCTGAAGGTAAATCGCTTAAGGAATATGCTAAAAAACACAAAGAGCTGAAGGAAGCGCTTTCCTACTTCAATTATGCTGACCCCCGCGAGATTTACGGCAAGCTTGAGTTTGAGAAGAAGAACAGGGACTTGCTTGTGGAAATGGTACTCTCCGGCAGGATGAGCTTCAGGGAAGTGTGGACGATATAACTCACACATATTTTTTCTGCAGATCTCTCGGCAGCTCGTAGAGTTGCTGCCATCTTTCTTCCCGGTAGCTTTTTGCCAGCATAGCTTTTTCTATTTCCTCTCCTCTTGCAGCCCTCAGGGCTGCGGTGCACTTCTCCAGCTCCTCTTGCCTTATCTTTCTGATATATTCGATGGGGTCGTGAACCATGAAAATGGTAGAAAACACATAATTATTAATTTTTTCGGTATCTCGAGACACAAAAAGCTTTATATTCAACTTCATCCATCAAAACTTTCATGGATTTGCTGAGTGGACTCGTAGCTCTAATCTTGCTTTGTTTGACTTTCTTTGGAGTGGGGCTGCTGTTTCTGACCGAGTAGGGTGAATCCGTCAATTCGCTTGCGCACACCTCTGACGGAGCTTTTAAAAAATGTTACCCTTCATAATATCAGCATGCCTCCTATGCAGAATCTGAAAGATATCGCGCTTCGAATGGCTCTGAAAAATGCGCTGCAGCACGATAGTAAAGCGAGTGAGAAGCCAGTTATGGGTATGATTCTTAAGGAGAATCCCGAGCTGAAGAAGGATATAAAAGCTGTGATGGAAGCGGTAAAGCGAGCTGTTGCTAAGGTCAATTCGATGAGCAAAGAGGAAATGGAGAAGCTTGCAACGGAGCTTGGTGTGGCTACAGTTGAGGAGGAAAAAGGTGGGGATGAAGGAGTAAAGCTCCCTCCATTACCTCATGCGGAAAAAGGAAAAGTCGTGATGCGCATAGCACCCTTTCCTTCAGGCCCGATCCATATAGGCAACGCTAGGCCCTTCATTCTCAACGATGAGTATGTGAAAATGTACGATGGAAAGCTCATTCTGGTCTTTGACGACACCATCGGCGGGGGAGGAAAGGAGATAGATCCCGAAGCTTATGATTTGATTCCCGAGGGGTTGAGATGGCTCGGCGTTGAATGGCATGAGGTTGTTTATAAATCCGACAGGCTGGAGCTCTATTACGATTATGCGAGGAAGCTCATAGAAATGGGTAAGGCATACGTGTGCCTCTGCGACGTGGAAACTTTGAGGGAGAACAGGAGGAAGGGTATGGAGTGCGAGCACAGGAAGCAGAGCGTTGAAGAAAACCTTGAATATTTTGAAAGGATGCTGAACCACGAGTATAAAGAGGGGGAGGCATCCCTCCGCATAAAAACGGACATGAAGCACCCGAACCCAGCTTTCAGGGATAGAGTGCTCATGAGGATAAGTGAAAGAGAGCATCCGCGAGTAGGAAACAAGTATGTGGTGTGGCCTCTGCTGGAATTCTCCTGGGCTATAGACGACCATCTTCTTGGCATCACCCACATTCTGAGGGGTAAGGATCTGATGATGGAGACGGAGATGGAAAAGTTCATCTGGGATATTTTTGGTTGGGAGCACCCCGTTGTTATTCACACTGGCCTGATGAGGATAGAAGGTGTAAAGCTCAGCAAGAGCAAGTTCCAGAAGGAGGTGAAAAGTGGAGAGTTCATGGGATGGCATGATCCGCGCACCTGGAGCATGCAATCGTTGAGAAAGAGGGGCTTCATGCCGGAAGCCATCAGAAGGTTCGTGCTATCAGTTGGCATGAGCGAAGCAGATATAGTGGTGCCGGTGGAAGCGCTCTACAAGGAGAACAGAAGGCTTATCGATCCGCTGGCAAACAGATACTTTTTCGTGCATGACCCTGTTCTTCTGGAGATTGAAAACTGCACTCAGCCCGTAGCTGCCACACCTCCGTTACATCCGGATTTCAGGGGGCGTGGCCATAGAAAGCTGGAGTTCAAAGGTAAAGCTTACATAACCAAGCAGGACGCGGAGCTCCTGAGGACTCAGAGGATTGTAAGATTAAAAGATCTGATGAATGTGGAGTTTGTGGGGGAGGAAAATGATAGAATGGTGGTAAGGAGGATTGAAGATGATGAAGTGGATATGAGGAAAATTGTAAAGGTGCAGTGGGTACCAGCCCATGATTTCATCAGTGCACGTGTTGTAATGCCTGATGCAACAATTCTCAAGGGTTATGCTGAGAGCACATGTGCCAGTGTGAAGCCCGACACAATAGTCCAGTTTGAACGATTCGGATTCTGCAGAATTGAAAGCTATGATAAACTTAATAAAGAATTGCTGGCATATTATACACACAGGTGATACCATGGTAGCCAGAACCTCAAAAAAAGCAAAAAAACATGATAAACTTGATGATGAACTCAAAC
Source organism: archaeon (assembly GCA_029258795.1). GTDB lineage: Archaea > EX4484-52 > EX4484-52 > EX4484-52 > WAPT01 > WAPT01. The sequence goes on along the minus strand of JAPDKB010000007.1, from coordinate 56,108 downwards.
TTCTTGAAGAGGAATTGAAGGAGATAGCAAAGGATGTTGAAGCTGCTGCTTCTGAAACGAAGGAGGGGGGAAAGGAGATAGTGGAAGTTACGGAAGTCGTGCCTGAAGCTAAGGAAGAGGTCAAAGTGGCTCCGAGTAAAAAGAAGGAGAAGAAATCGGAGAAAGTGAAGGAAGAGATGGAGAAAATTGAGGTGATTCCAGAAGAGGAAGTTGCGGAGCTGGAAAATCTGAAGCCGATTGAGGAGGAGCTGTTCCGTGTGGAGAGTGTTGAGCAGAGTGAAGGAAAGGAGGTTGCTTCAGGATCCGATGCCCAACCAGCTCAAGCTCTTCAAGCTCCCAAGAAAGAGAGTGTCAGAAGTCCTGCTGTCCGTGAGGAGATGAGTGCAGAAAATCTCGAAAAAAGGATGCTGGAGATGCGCTCCATTGCCGAGGTTGAAGGACCGGTCTTCGTGAGCTTATCCAGATATAAAGAGATTGTGTCCATGCTCCGCGAGATAGGCTCAAGCACTGGAGAGCTCACCAAGCTGATAAAAGAGATGAAGGACACTCGCTCTAAAGGCATAGATGAGCTGGAGAGATGCGTGGAGCAGCTCCAGAAAATGGAGGACAGAGTTGAAACTCTGGTCAAGATAATGAGAATATGAACTGTGGTGCTGCCGTAAGTTTGGGTAGGTGCTTTTTATTTTTGTGTGGGATGTCACCGAAATCTATAAATAATTTTACGATAATAGACGAATATATCGGTTCGATATAAATTCAGGGGTGGTGGAGTTATGTCTGGCAAATATGAGCACAGAATTGATTATGGAAATGTGGTGCGTGCGCTAGTTTTTGCATTAATCGTGTTGGTGTTTATGAACACGGGTGCTTTTGCTGCGCCACATCTAACCGTGTTGAACGTTAAATATGAACCCTATCCTGCTGAAGCGGGGAAGGATCTGGATGTCTGGATTAAGGTCGTCAATGATGGAAATGAAGAGGCGGTAAATGTCTCTTGTTCTGTCGTAGAGCAATTTCCATTTTCAGTTCTGCCGGGAGAGCAGAAATCCTGCACCGTTGGAGATCTACTTCCCGGGAAGGAAGCTCTGATGCAGTTCAGGTTGAGGGTGGATGAACTGGCATCTGACGGCTGGAACGAGCTCAAGATCAGGTGCACAGCTTCAGGTGGAGCCATCTGGAAGGAGGAAAAACTCCGGATATATGTGGAAAGCAAGCAGTCCGAGTTCGTGATAACCAAGCTTTCCACCGTGCCTTCCAAGCTTCTTCCAGACAGCGAGGAAAACCTGCTTGAGGTCGAGATTACGAATGTGGGGGATGCTCCTGCCTACGGGGTGGTTGCAACCCTCATTTTGCCGGATGGATTCGAGCCATCTCACTCATACAGCAATGTTGCGGGTCTGGGAGAGATAAAGGAAGGGGATTCCGCCACAGCCAGCTTTTATGTTGATATCGACGAAGGTGTTAAATCCGGCAACTACAATGCAACTTTGCTGATAAAATATGTGGAGAGGAGTGGTGGCAAATCGGTTAAGCGGGAGATTCGATTACCTCTCATCATAGAGCTCCCGCCCTATCCGGAAGTCGTGCTTGAAAGCTATTCCGTCCAGCCGGATCAGGTTGTGCAGGGTGGTGACGGCAGGCTTGTGCTGAAGGTTGTGAATAGAGGCGAGGAGAAAGCTGAAAGCGTTTCCGTGAGACTGGTCAAAAGCGCTCTCGTCCCCATAAGCTTGGATAACAGGTACGATTACATCGGAACTCTCGAACCACAGGCTGAAGGTACTGCTGTTTTCACACTCAGCGCAGACAGAAACGCGCAGCCAAAGAGCTACCAGCTGAAGGTGGAGATAAGGTATCTGGCGGGAGATGATGTGGTGGTGAGAGAAGAGTACGTGAATGTGAATGTTGCGGAGGCAAGAAATATCATGGTAAGAAGAGCCGTTCTGGTTGCGATAATGGGTGTGATTGCATTGATTCTTGTGTATCTCTACCGCAGAAGGAAAGGGTAAAGCAGCAGGTCACCATTACGGTGAGTTTTGATGGATGAAAAAACTGGAGTTGAAGGTAAAAAATTCATTCCAAAAGGGTTTTTGAGAGCTCACATTTTGGCTGTGCTGAGGGAGGGGGATGCTCACGGATATGAAATCCGAAACAGGATAATGAGGGAGACGGGCTTCTGGAAGCCGTCCTTCGGCACGCTTTATCCCGCGCTGAAAAGCATGGAAAAAGAGGGTCTTGTAGTTTCGCGCGAGGAAAGGGGAAAGAAGGTGTATCGGCTGACTCAGAAGGGCAGCGAGCTTGCCGAGAAGGTGAGCGAGATCAAGAGAGAGCTCAGGGAAAAGATGTACGAGATGATAAGCGTGTCCACATGTCTGAATGTTAACGAGGTTAGGATGCTGTTCGAGACCTTCAATAACATCAGTAAGGAGAAGCTTGGAGATAGCGGTCTGATCGATGAGCTGAACGAATTGATCAAGATGGTGTTCATTGCCGTGTCCGAAAAAAATGTGGACGCGGAAGAAGTCAGAAAGGTGCTTGAAAACGCGAGGAAGAAACTGGAAAGAATGGCAGAAATGGATTGAGGATGGTGGGTGATGCTGATCATGGACGCCATAATTGTTGAAAACTTAACCAAAACGTATGCAGGTGGGGTGCAGGCACTTAAATCCATAAGCTTCCGTGTCAAAAAAGGCACAATATTCGGGTTTCTCGGACCAAATGGCGCTGGAAAGACGACCACGCAGAAAATTCTCTGCACTCTGCTTAAACCAACGAGTGGAAATGCCATTGTTATGGGCCATGATGTTGTGAAGGACCCATGGGAAGTCAGAAGAAAGATTGGGGTTGTGTTTCAGGATCCAGCTCTTGATGACAAGCTCACGGGTAAAGAGAATCTGGAGTATCACGCGCGTCTTTATGGCTTGCGCGGGGATGAAATAAAAAGAAAGATAAAGGAACTCATGTCTCTTGTGGAGCTTGAGGGGTGGGAAGATAAGCTCGTTTCAAGCTACTCCGGAGGTATGCGGAGAAAGCTGGAGGTGGCGAGAAGCGTTATGCATGATCCCGAACTGCTTTTCCTGGATGAGCCGACCATAGGGCTGGATGCCCACACCCGAAAGAAAATATGGGAGCATATACTGAGAATAAAGAAGGAGAAGGGTTTGACCATATTTCTCACAACGCATTACATCGAGGAAGCAGAGAAACTGTGCGATAGGGTGGCTGTGATCGATAAAGGCAGGATCGTCGCGGAAGGCACGCCTGAGGAGCTGAAAAAGAAGTTCGGAAGGAAAAGGCTGGTGGTGGTGTTTTCTTCAGAAGCGGACAAGAAAAAAGCCCTTGAAATGCTGAAGCGGGAGATGGGCGAGATGCGCGTAATCGTGGAGAAAGAGAAATCGGTGGAGCTGGAAAGCTCGAGAATAGAGGAAAAGATCAGCGCTCTGCGAAAACTTTTTGTCAGGAGGGGTGTCCGGCTAATTGAGCTCAGCGTGAAGTATCCCTCGCTTGAAGATGTTTATCTGGAACTCACGGAAGATGTTGAAAACGGAAACGATGGTGGGGCTTATATTCCTCCCTTCAGAAAAAGGAGGTTTTCGAGAATGGCATGAGGTGTTGATAATGAGAAAAAGAACCACCAACGAGCTTCAGGCAGTGTACATAATCTGGATGAGACACATGAAGCGATTTGTAAGAACGAAAGGCAGGGTGCTGGGGAGCGTGCTACAGCCATTATTCTTCCTGCTGGCTTTCGGAATGGGTGTGGGGAGAGCGCTGACCCTGGGCGGTGGAGCATCAGCTGGGGCAAGCGGTGGTATCACATACCTTCAATTTCTGCTCTGCGGGCTCATAGGTATGAGTGTTATCTTCGCATCCGTCATGGCTGGAATAGCGGTGATATGGGACAGACAGTTCGGCTTCCTGAAGGAGGTGCTCGTTGCTCCCGTCAGCAGGTTATCCATAGTTCTGGGCAGAACGCTGGGAGCTGTGACAACGGCGCTGATTCAGGCGTGCGTGATAGTTTTGATAGCGATGATGATGAGAATAAACCTGAACCTTCCCGGTTTTATTTCAGCCGTGCCGTTTATAATTGCTCTTTCCATATTTGCCACGGGGATAGGATTGACAGTGTCCTCAAGAATGCAGGACATGGAGAGCTTTCAGTTCGTGCAGAACATCTTCATAATGCCGATGGTGTTTCTTTCAACGGCTTTCATGCCGATAACCCTTGCTCCCGAATGGTTGAGAAACATACTTCTCATCAACCCGGTATCTTACATTCTGGATGGGATAAGGCACATGCTGATCGGCAGCGGGGAAATTGGGCTTGTGTATGACGCTTTCGTAGCATGCATCGCAGCAACCATAACCTTTGTCCTGAGCGCGATAAGCTTCAGCAGAATGGAAGTTTGAAGGGTGTGCACTTCATGACGGATTCGAGACGAAAGAGTAAGAGAAGGAGAGTGACCGAAGGAAAGAGAGCGGAAGCTTCATCCCGCTCAACGCCAGCGGAAAGAGCGCTGAGAAAGCTGGCCGAAATCCACATTAATTATTATCCTTATATTCTGGTGCTGATGACAACAATTACCTTCTTGATGATTTTGAGCATACCCAGTGTGAATATGGAAACCGACATCGTAAAACTCCTTCCCTCCAATATAGAAAGCGTGAAGCTCGAGCTTGCGGTTAGAGATGTTTTCGGCACGGCCGACAAAGTTTTCATTCTGGTCAGTTTGGATGAGAACTGCGCTGCAACCTCCACACCCAAGGAGATTACCTCCCCGGCCATCATCCGGTTTTTGATTGATGCATCTGAAAAGCTTTCACATGAGCCGAATGTCCGGAGCGTTGTTTCAATTGCACTGCCCTTCACGTCCATGGGTTATGTGCCCGCCGATGAGGGTATGATCAAGAGCATAATAGAAAAGGCGGGTCTGGATTCGCTCATCAGCAAGGACAGGAGATCCACGGTGATGCTGATCGATATGGATGTAGGTAGCAGTGAGGAAAGCATCAAGAGAAACACGGACAGAATTCGGCAGATCATGGAGAGCGTCGAGAGGCCTGCATGTCTGAAATACACCATAACCGGCATGCCGCCAATGCGTCGCAAGCTGTTTGAGCTGATGCTGCACGATATGGCTTACACCTTGGGTTTGGCGATCATTATCATTTTCGTTCTTCTCGTGTTCCTGAGAAGAAGTTTGAAGGACGCTGTGCTCATATTCATACCCCTCACAATGGGCGTTGCTTGGACTGCCGGAATCTTCGGGTGGATGGGGTGGAAGCTTACCATGGCCACCGTGGGTGTCGGAGCCATGGTTGTGGGGCTTGGGGTGGAGTACGGAGTTTTCATGGTGGAGCGCTACAGGGAGGAGGTTGAGAGGGGCTCAACACCACCTGACGCCATAAGAAATGCGCTTCCGTCGGTGGGTTCAAGCATAACGGGTTCCGGCATGACAACGATAGCAGGATTTCTCGCTTTGCTAAGTACGGCATTTCCCATGCTCGAGTCACTCGGTATAGCTCTCGCTCTGGGTATAGGATGCATGCTCTTCATAACCATCTTTTTCATGCCTTCGCTTTTGCTGATGGAAAGCACAATTGTTCGCTTCAGGAGGGGTCGTGAATGAGAGGGGAAGAAAGTGTGTTTTCAAGAGCTGTGGGGACCTATGCACGCTTCCTTGCAAGAAATCCAAAGCTGGTACTTGCAATCATAATCATATTCACGATCGTGATGGGTGTGGCCGGATCCAAGGTGAAAACGAAGTCGATGAATTATGAGGAAATGCTACCCAAGAGTGTGGATGAGATAGGTGCGATGTTCACGATAATTGATGAGTTCGGTATGACATCCTCCACGGTATATGTGGTTGTGAAAGCTGATGGAAGTGGCGCTGCCGACGTGCTGGATCCGACAGTGCTCAGGTACATGGACAGGTTAACGGGGGCGTTGCTGACCAATCCCTACATTGACTCCGCTTCCTCAATTCTGGATGTCATTCTGCCGTACACCAATGGCACGATACCCTCCGCCAAGTCCGACGTTTTGAGGGCGATTCACGCTTCCGAGATCAGATGCTACCCGCCAGCACCATCTCCGCAGGAAGCAATTCATCAGGCTGCTGAAGCCGGCTTTCAGCTCTCTGAAGTTTCGGAGAAAGTTGGGGAAGCGCAGCTCAACATGAGTTACGGCCTTTCTGAAATATCTGCCGGGTTGAGCTCCCTCAGTCTCACACTAAAAACGATAAGCAGAAACATCAGGGAGGGAAAGATGGATACCAAAGCTCTGGAAGATGCTTACGTGCAGCTCTACACGCTTAATTACGCTATCTCAACATCACCAACCCTCTCGCAGCAGGAGAAGGATGCAATGCTTGCCTCGCTTGCGCAGCTTGAGGACGATCTGAACAGCATAACGAACGCGTTTCAGAACATCGGATACCACTTTAATGAACTTGCCGGTGCTCTGGACGGAATGGCCATGGCTCTGGAGGGAATAAGCGCATCCCTCCAGCAGATTTCAGCGGGAATGAATGCTTCAGCAAACGCAAGCATGATGGTTTCAGAAGCTCTGGTCAACCTCTCCTCAGGTTTACAGCAGCTCGAAATCATGCTTTCAACCATCGTTCCGCAACAAAAGCACACCATCCAGTGCATCAGAACCGATCCCCTGAAGGGGTATGTCAGCGATGACAGGACATTAGCCGTAATACACCTTTCCGTTTATGCTCTCAACGAGGATCAGAGCGCTGAACTCGTAAAGGAACTGGAGGAAGTTGTGGAGGATGTGCCCGCTCCTCCCGGAGTTGTGGCTGAACTTGGAGGGGGTATTGTTTATGGAACCGAGATTAAAATGAGAGTTGGTGAAATAATGAGGAAAACCTCAACCATCTCCCTGCTTTCCATTCTGATAATAGTTTGCCTTATCCTCTATTCCGTCAGATTCGGGCTGACTTCCCTTGCGGCCATACTGTTCGGCACGATCTGGGTCTATGGAATGTTTGGATTGATGGGTGTGGATATAAGCCCCTCAACATCAGGAGCCATCTCCATGATAATGGGTATAGGTATAGATTTCGGAATACAGGTGGTGAACCGTTTCAGGCAGGAGCTCAGGAACGGAGATGTGGAAAGAGCGGCAGAAACAGCAATCAAAAGAACGTTCTACCCCATGCTGATCACAACGCTCGCCGCTTTGATAGGCTTCAGAGCCATGGGCATGGGTACCATAACTATCCTTAAAGATCTGGGCGCGATGATGAGCTACGGCGTTGCGATGTGTTTCATCGCAGCCATCACTGTTGTGCCAGCTCTTGCTGTCATTGTTGCGAAAGGAAGTTATCGAGGAGGTAAGAGTAAAGTGAAGAAATAAGACCCGATTATGAGCAGTTTTCGTGAGCTCGCAACCTTTATAAAATTATCCTCTTTATTTATTATGACATCACGCAACCTAAATTTCATGTTTTGATGAGCTGATGAAAAGAGGTGATGAACATGCCAGCGTATGTGGATGTGCAGATTCCTGCGGAACTTGCCGAAAAGATTTACGATCTGATAGAGGAAATCGTGAAAAGTGGTGGAGTTGTTAAGAAGGGAAGCAACGAAACAACCAAAGCCATAGAGAGGGGATTTGCGAAGTTTGTGGTGGTGGCAGAGGATGTTAATCCGGAAGAAATAGTGATGCACATACCACCACTCTGTAAGGAAAAGAACGTTCCTTATGCATTCGTGCCCAGCAAGAAAGAGCTGGGGGCTGCCGCAGGTATAGAAGTAGCTGCCTCAGCCGTTGCTGTGGTTGATGCGGGAAAAGCCGAGAAAAAGATGGCTGAAATAATCAAGGAAGTTGAAGCATTGAGAGGCAAAAAGAATGAGTGAACCAGATATTGGTGATGTTTCATGGCTGTGCCTGTTGAGGTCATAGAAATCATTGACAGAAGCGGGTCAAAAGGCGTTACCAGAGCAAGGTGTAGAGTGCTTGAAGGGCCAAGAAAGGACAGGGTAATAATCAGGAACGTACTCGGGCCCGTAAGAAAGGGCGATATTTTGATGATAGCAGAGCCGGAAATGGAGACCGTCGGTACAATCGAGTGACGCCTTTAATTTTTCAGAAGTTTACACCATGAAATGTGGGGTGAAACGAAATGGTGAGCTGTTCGTTTTGTGGGAAGGAAATTCCACCCGGAAGAGGCACCATGTTTGTGAAGAATGATGGCACTGTGTTTTATTACTGCAGTTCAAAGTGCGAGAGGAACGCTCAGATGAGAAATCCGGTTAAGGTCAGGTGGACTGAGGCCTATCGAAAGAACAAGATGCTGAGGCTGGGTAAACACAAGGGAGGAAAGAAATGAGGTGACATTTCATGAGCGAGGGTGTGGAAAGGACGCTGGTTCTTATAAAGCCCGACGGAGTTATGCGCGGCCTTATGGGCAGGATAATCACACGATTTGAGGAAAAGGGTCTCAAGATTGTTGCCATGAAAATGATGAAAGTTACGAATGAGCTTGCGGAAAAGCATTATGAACAGCACAAAGGTAAGCCCTTTTTTGAGGGCCTTATCAACTACATAACCTCTGCTCCAATCGTGGCGATGGTGGTTGAGGGCAAGAACGCCATTGCTTGTGTTCGAAAAATGGTCGGAGCAACGAATCCGCAGGAAGCTGAGCCCGGCACCATAAGGCATGATTATGCCATGGACATAGGAAGGAATTTGATTCACGCTTCCGACTCGCCTGAAACAGCAAAAAGGGAAATCGAACTGTTTTTTAACGAATCAGAAATTCTGAACTATGAGCGATGCGATGTTGACTGGGTTTATGAGTGACCTCTTACTCTTCCAACTTCTATTTTTTTCAGCACAATGCCGGCACTACCCACAACCTCAAGCTCTTGCAGTTGTTTTCCATCAGCGGCGCATTTCGGCAAAACCAATCTGTAAATTCCGGTAGCGAGTTTCCTTATCCCACACTCATCCTCAAAGCTGGCGTAATAGTGAAAGATGGGTGAAACCTGCGCTCCACCTTCCTCCTGAAAACAGAGGATGTCCAGCAATTCTTTCCCCTCACTACCACCATACCTTGCAAGAATAACGAACTGAACATCAACATACTCATTCCCCTTTCTGCTGAATATTGTCGCCTCCACTTTGTCTTCACTTTCAGAAATCAAAACCTCCAGAGCCATTGCAATCACTCCGCACTCATTGCCTTTTCCTCTACATCCAGATCAGCTTCATCTTCCTCATAACTCTTTTTCATGAGATACTGGAGATGGGTGAGCACCTTCATCACACCCTCAAAAGCTTCGTGCGGCGTACCATACGGGCTGAAGTATTTGTGCACATCACCATCACTCCAGTGTTTGGTACAGCAGTAGTAGAGATGGTCCGATGTTTGAAGGTAGCGCCACAACCTTCTTGCTTCCTCGATGTTTCTCTCCTTCAGCATCTTTCCTATCTTTTCGAGCTCCTTGAAAGCTATTCTCTGCATCTCATTTCCAAGCCATGCTGAGAGATCCCTTTCAAGGTCAGCCCACGATATAGTGCTCCATCCAGGCACATCTATCTCGCCTCTAATGGGATATCGTTGCACCGCTTCACTTATCGTTACAAAATCGACATGTTCATACTTGAAAATTTCATAGGGCAGGTGTTTCAGAAACTCAAAAATGCCCGTATCTTCCCACTGATGCTCCCCGAACGTTTCGTAATCCATGAATAGATTTATGACCTCTCCCTGACATGCAGCCACCCAGCTCGCGAATTTATCAGCGGTTAGAGGCCAAGCTTCAAACCACCTTGCAGAAAACCGAAAGCTTATATCATCGCTGAGCCTGTAATGCCTGAGCAAAACGGGCAAATTCGTGCCGTAAGCTTTATAGATATGCTCAGGACTCTTGCCATTCAGCACATGCTCTATCCCCTCAGCAAGCATCGCCTTAAATCCCATTTTTTCCACAACCTTGGCTATGTCGTTGTTGAAAATGAGTTCCGTGTTCCTGAAAACCTTCGGCTCAACACCAAGCAGGTCCTTGATCATGGCTTTGTGCATCTCCACCTGCTCGACAAATTCATCATGGAGCTCGTTGTTGATCCACAGGCTGGAGAGGCTGTGGTAATAGGTTTCAGCCAGAAACTCCACACAGCCAGTATCGGCCAGCCATCTGAAGCTTTCAACAACATCCGGAACGTACTTCTGGGCCTGTTCCAGAAATACTCCGGAGAGAGAATAGCTAACCTTGAACTTCTTTTTTTGTTTCCGATAATTATCCACCAGAGTTAGAATGAGCTTGTTGGTCGGGAGATAGCATTTGGATGCAACTTTTTTCATTATCCTTTCATTCGTATCCTCATCAAATATCGCTTTCTCAAACTCCTCAAAGCTTTCAACTCCCTCCAGCTTTATCCTCCATCCCGGCTTCAACCTGCGCGGCTGATGAACCTCGAAGTAGAAGCAAACAGATACCATAGCACACCACTACTCGATCCGTAAAATCCTGTGATATTTATATTGTTAGTATATCGACTCTCCCGCAGTGCCAAAACCTCACGCAGTTTCAATTTCTCTCCACCCAAATATTTCCGGTCTGGGCTTCCAAGTTATCTGCTCATACTCTTCGAGCACTCTGCTGTACACGGACTTTGTTCCTTTAGCAATATATTCCCAGTTGTATTTTTCTCGGACAATTTTATGTGCGGTATCCACAATCTCCTTAATCTTCTGTGCGTTGGCTTCATCAAGAACGTAATTGACACCCCACGCCACCGACTCGGAATTATCCACCCACACCTTTATGCCGGTTTTATCGTGCTCCACAATCTCTCCAAGCCCCCCTGTATCTGCCACCACCACAGGCGTTCTTGCCGCCATGCTTTCAAGAGCAACTATGCCGAATGGCTCGTATCGGGAGGGTACAACTATAACGCTTGCCACTCTCATCAGCTTTTTGAGTGTGTCATCGTCCACGTAGCCCGTGAAGAGCACCTTTCCTTCAGGCGCGTTCTGCCTTGCGAGTTCCTCACATTTGGGCTTAAGATAACCGTCTCCCGTGACCACAAATTTGGCTTCAGGATGCTTTGCCAAGATCATCGGCACAGCTCCCATCAGAATGTCAAGACCCTTTTCCCAAACATGTCTCCCCACAAACAGCACGATTTTTTCATCGGGTAAAGCGTATCTTGATTTGAACTCCTCCTCATCAAACTCGAAGTCAAAGTCCTGAGCATTCACACCATTGGGCACGACATCAATCTTGTTCTCTGGCGTGCCGAAGGTGCTTACAACACTGTACTTCATGAAGTTGGAGCAGCAGATGACACGCCACGCTTCAAAAACAAGTTTGGCTTCCAGATCATGAATCAACACCTGCCTATCTCCTCTTATCCCACCATACCTTCCGCTTTCAAGAGCATGGATGGTCCCCACCAACGGCACACGATATATGTGTTTTAGCGCAACTGCTGTCGTGGTCACGAGCCAGTCATGAGCATGAATTATGCTTATTCTGTTCTCACGGAAAATCCTTGCAGCCTCGATCTGCAAAAGCATGTTCATCTGCAGAACCCAAGAGAAAAAATCTTCAGCAGGAATGTTGTCCGCGTTTATCCGGTAGATGGTAACGCCATCCTTCGTTTCCTCCTTTCCATAGAGTCCGTTAAATCCGCAGGTGAGCACAATGGGCTTCAACCCCACTTTCGCCTGAGCTCTGCTCAGATTGTAAACGTGCGTACCCAGCCCTCCAACTTTGAAAGGCGGAAACTCCCAGCTCAGATGCAACACAGTTATTTCTCCATCATTTCTCTCCATTGCCTCATCACCCATGTGTAATCGCGCAAAATTTTTCTATCAAACTCCTTATCCTCCGGATTCACGACATTCACTTTATCATACGGCGTGCTGTAATGCATGTGGAGTAGGTTCTTTAACCATTCCTGATTCACAAATATTCTTCTTGATTCGTAGCTCGCCAGCCACTCAATTTGCTTTACTGCCTCTGTATAACCATTACATACTCCCGGTGTTCTTATATGTTCGATGGAGTAATAGTTTACAAGCAACGGTTTTTTCAGGGCTGCCTGCAAATGAATGCCAGCAGGAAAGCTCAACCATTCGTGAGCATGTATGAGGTCTATATTGCCCTCCTCATGAAATATATCTGCAATGACCCTGCTGACTTCCATGGATAAGGTGAGAGTCCATGTTAATGGGGAGTATGCCCTCACAGGATTGTTGACATAATGCACGGTAAAACCTGCAAAACTCTCTTTTTGCTCGGCTTTCCACGGATCGTAGCTCACAACATGCACGTTTAGGTTTCTTGAGGCGAGATGCTGAGCAATTTCTTTAGTTGTGTATGCTATCTCATTACTCATTCTTGGAAAGAAATCAGGGGTTATAAGCACTACTGTTTTTGGCTTCTTTCCATATTCGATGTCCTTCTCATCCACACCCAGTCTTTTTATTATCTTCTCTGCGATCTTCCTGCTCAGCGCCTGCTCCTCCATGCTCTCATACCCTCCAACAATCTTTAAGTGCCTTCCTTACTCACTTTATCAATCGCCAAATTATGCGCTTCGATGTATCTCCACCCAAGCACATTCCAGTCAAAATGTCTGGAAAGCTCCACCGCATGATGTTTTAGCACACCTATTCTTTCCTTTGGAGATTTGAGAAGTGTGTAAATATGTGAAGCAAGCTCTTCCACAACCTCCTCATCACTCTTACCTTTTCTTTTCAGCACGATGATACCATCTTTATCCACTTCCTCCAGCTTCATTACAGCCCTACCAAATCCAGCAAAATCAGTCGTAATGGCAACAACCCCCAACGCTGCCGTTTCAAGAGGTGTGTAGCCCCATGGCTCATAATATGAAGGAAAGATACCCACACTACAACCCATCACAACGGATTTGTAATCCATGCCGAGCAAACGATCGGTGATGGAGAGGTAAGAAGGATAGAACACAACCTTAATCTTATCCTCCTTTCTGTTGAGAAGACCTTCTTTTTTTAGCTCATTGAGAATGATATCATCCTTTTCCTCGTAATTCAAGACGAAAGGTGTGAGTGGTGCACGATCCTCTGTTCTTGATTGGAACGAGAGGGAAAGCTTTCTCAGTTTCAACCGCTCTTCCTCCGTCAGCACGTTTCTTATGCGTGAGGCTATGTCGCCCTTTCTCCTGTTTGTCACCACATCCATGAATCTATCTTCCACACGCTCCAGTATTTCTTCCATGTAGTCCTTTATACCTCTATAAAGGGAGATGTTCTCGAGCACGTCCTGACGTTCTGCCTTTACTCCAGAAGGCACCAGAATCAATGCAAAGTAATCCGTTTTGCACCCCTCTGCCTTCAACATTCTGTTCACTTTCCCCAGAGCACGAATGAAAATATCTATGCCCTTATTCCTGAACTCGTACCTTCCAGAGATGAATATGAATCTCGTACCGTCCGTTTTTATTTCGTAATACGGGCTAAAGTATCCCCTTGCAAAATCCAGCAACTTTTGTTTATTCATCACATGCAAATATGTGATCATTTCTATGGAAGGGAAACTCCTCATATCCAGCCCGTTTGGGAGAACAAGATCAGGTCTTCTCCCCAGAATGAACATGCACTCCTCAACCATGGTGTCGGAGACGGTAGTGAAAACCGTTGCAAGCTCAGCACACTTTCTTTCTGTTTGGTGCTTTGCCTCCATCCAGAATTTGTATGCCATCTTCTCATCAACCACTTTCCCTTCCTTTAATCCCGACTCCACCACCTCATGAAAGTTGTGGAGATGGTGTGCAAGCGTTCTACCCAGCATGGTCGCATGAGTGGTGAAAACAACAGGCACGTCTATGTCCCTCATCTTAAGGTAAAACAATGTGCCGCCACTCAACCATTCATGGAGATGCACCACCACTCTCTTTTTTTCATCGTGCTTCATCTTCTCCAGCATTTTTTCTATCAGAATGCCGCATGCGTAACTCCACATAAGGGGTTCATCGTAATCCATTCCAGATCTTATGGAGTCGATGCCGTAAAGCTCCCAGAACTTACCCTTAACAGCATTTTTGATATCCATGACCGCACGATAATCCACCAGAACAGCATACGGATTGCCGGGCACTCGCCAAACACCGAATTTGCATTCTATTCCTGCATCTTTCATCTCTTTTATGGCTTCCTCCAGAAATGCATGTGGACATTTTGTTTCATCAAACTCCATTTTTGCTTTCTCCTCAAAATATGGACCGATTGCTATGTAATTATCACCATACACGTCCTTCATGAACTGGGCTTTTGAAGAAATGACGGTGTGGATGCCCCCAACTTTATTGCACACCTCATAAGAAACCTCAAACACGAATTTAGCTTTCTGTTCCATAAAAATCACGAGTTCATTATTTGGTAGTGATGATTTAATGCTACGATTTTGCCGTGATGGCAAATCTTTGTACTTTATGGTTTTTATTTTGGGAACAATAAGTATATAAGATTTTCTACCGCTAATTTACATCATGTTACCGCATTATGTCGTGAAAGGGGAGAAAATTCATCGATCATTTTACTCCCTTTCAGGAAGAAAACTGTTTCTTTATCGATGCACGAATAATGGATTTGTGAACAAGTGGTGTGGAATATGGAAGCCACCATTCAAATTCTACGAATATTTCGCTTTCAAGATCAACGATGAGTGGCTTTCTCCTCAGAATATAACTGAAACTAAATATTGTTATTATAGTGCAACTCACAAATATCGGCTTGAAAACAGTATGAACGATGATGTTGAGGTGGAGGAGATTCTTTTCGTGCCTTTAAACCAGAACTCGCTCGTCGTGCTTCTCAAGTTCACGAATGAGAGTAATGAGGAAAGGGATGTGGAGGTGGGGGCAGAGGTCGCAGTTAACATCAGACGGAAGCAGGAAGAATTCAATTTGAGGAAGTATGATGTTGAAGTTGAAAGTAAGAGAAAGAGTGTTATAGTGAGGAGTGATGATGGACTTTATGCGTGCTATGGCAGTGATTTCATGGAAGAGGCGCTGGATATTAAGATAACTCCCATTCTTCATTACAAAGAGCATTATCCTTCGGGAGAGCTACAGAAATGCTTTTTGCCCGCAAGCTATGTTGTGAAATTTACACTGGCTCCTCATGAAACTTACTACTTACCGTTTGTGCTGGCAGCAGGGTTCAGAAAGAGGGAAGCGATCGATAGCTTAGATGCATGCATAGCCGACTGGAGAAAGCTGATGAAGGAAAGAGTCAAGCACGTCCTCGAACTTCTGAGGAGAAACGTCTTGATTTCCAATGATGAATCTCTCAACACGATGTTCAAGATCGCTCTCCTGAATATGGATTCATTTCTATATGAAAAGGATGATAGAACTTATTTGATTTCGGGATACCCATGGTTTATCGAGATGTGGGGTAGAGACAATCTCTTTTCTGCTCTCTCTTTACTCTCTCTCGGCATGGACGAAGAAGCCGGTAAAATTATGGAGCTGTTAGCCAAGAACACCAAGAACAGAGTGCCATGCACTCTCACATTGGATGTTAATCATGTGGAAGCTTTATATCATGGCGCTGATGTTTCTCCGCTTTTCCTTCTTGTGGCTGATGAATACGAAAAAATCAGTGGCATCGCTCTTCCTTTTATCAAGAATGTGGAAAATAAAGTGCTTAAATCGCTTGAAGTGGAGCAGAATTTTGTCATTCACAAGGGAAACGAAACGTGGATGGACTCGATAAGCAGAGGGCCAACAGCAGTGGAAATTCAATCCATGTGGTGGAAGGCTTTGAGAAACAGAAAGAGGAAGCTTTCGAAGGAGCTTGAAACCGCGTTCAGAAAGTTTTACTGGAACAACGATTTCATGTATCCGTTTGATTCCTTTGGGAGAGTGGTGGATGCTTCCGTAACTCCTAACTGCATGATAGCCGCACTTTTTGGCGCTTACACAAAACACGAGCTCAAAGCCATCGTGAGAAAGATGAAGGAGGAGCTCGAATGCGATTATGGAATAAGAACACTCTCTAACCTCGATGCAAAATACTGGAGCTGGAGTTATCACAGAGGAAGTGCGTGGGGTTTCACCACATTGCTTGGAAGTGCCACGTGCTTTATGGCCGGCGAACTCCATCACGGCATCATTTTGCTGAGAAAGCTGCTTGCGGATGTGGATAGAGGTCATATAGGGTTTGTGGGAGAAGCGTGGAATTCCGAAACAGGTGAGCTGGTCGGAGCGGGAGCTCAGCTCTGGAGCGTGTCTCTCGTGCCGTTCATAGTTGATCGCTTCCTGATGGGTGTGGATGCGGAAGAAAACTGCATAGTAGTATCTCCCAAATTTCCCGCAGGTATTCGGTTCTGGAAGCGTGGGAAGTTGAGAATGCTGGGTGAGAATTTCAGCTTGACCGCTGCAAAGCTCTCACATCTTTATCAGATGGAGATTGTGTTCGATAAGAAGCCAAACTGTAAGTGCAAACTCATCATGCCGAAAGATGTGGAGATGATAAGTATAAATGATAAAGTGTATGAGGGTAATGTGGCTGTTTTCAAGCCATCTAAGCGTAACATGATCAAGTGCTTTATCAAATAATGATGGAGGTGATAAAATGAAAGTAACGCTGTCCGTAATAAAGGCGGATGTTGGTGGCCTTGTTGGCCACTCTCGCGTGCATTACGCACTGATGGAGAAGGCAAGAGAAGTACTGGAACAAAAGAAAGAGGAAGGAGTGATCTTTGACTACAGGGTCATGGCATGCGGTGATGATCTCCAGCTTATCATGACGCATGATAAGTTCATAGAGAACGAGGAGATACACAAAGCGGCATGGGATACTTTTCTTGCAGCTACAGAGGTTGCGAAGGAGAAAAAGCTCTACGGAGCCGGTCAGGACTTACTCAAGGACACGTTCAGCGGTAATGTGAAAGGTATGGGGCCGGGCGTGGCTGAAATGGCTTTTGAGGAGAGACCCTCCGAACCGGTAATCGTTTTCATGGCTGATAAGACGGAGCCGGGAGCATGGAACATGCCTCTATTCAGGATATTCGCGGATCCATTCAACACAGCAGGTCTTGTGATAGATCCAAAAATGCATGATGGCTTCATCTTTGAGGTGCATGATGTGATCGAGCACAAAAAGATAAGGTTCAATGTGCCGGAAGAAATGTATGATCTACTTGCCCTAATCGGTCAGCCCAGCAGATACGTGATAAAAAGCGTGTTCAGGAAGAGTGATGGCGAGGTGGCGGCAGTAACCTCAACCCAGAGATTGAACCTCATGGCAGGCAAGTACGTTGGCAAGGACGACCCTGTCATGATAGTGAGATGCCAGAGTGGTTTCCCCGCAGTGGGTGAGGTGCTTGAGCCATTTGCTTTCCCTCACATGGTTGCAGGGTGGATGCGCGGCAGCCACCACGGTCCATTAATGCCTGTGAGCTTCAAGCACGCAACTCCTTCAAGGTTTGACGGACCTCCGCGTGTCATAGCAGCCGGATTCCAGCTCTGTAACGGAATGCTCGATGGTCCAATTGACATGTTCGATGACCCGGCATTTGACAGAGCAAGAGAGACAGCCAATTTCGTTGCTGATTACATCAGAAGGCACGGACCGTTCGAGCCACACAGGCTCAGCGCTGACGAGATGGAGTACACCACACTGCCTCACGTGCTCGAGAAGTTCAAGGACAGGTTTGAAAAGCTGGAAGGGCCGGAGTGAAGTTGGTTCGGTGGGGTGCTGCTTGCCGTTTTCGAGCACCCTTCCCTTTAAATATTTTTCTTACCTCATGGTTGTGCAGTATGCCTGCTGAGATCCCGCGCATCTTCAAAGCTTATGATGTTCGTGGCATTTACCCTTCTGAGCTGAACGAGGATATAGCTTACAGGATGGGGCTCGCTTTTCCACAGTTTCTGAAAGCAAAAAAGCTGGTGGTGATAGGAGATTACAGGACAAGCACACCCCAGCTCAAAGGAAAGCTAATCGAGGGAATTCTCGATGCGGGGTGTGATGTAATTGATCTGGGTTTCGGTCCAACCCCGCTCATGTATTACGGCATAATAAAGCTGGGTACCGATGGTGGTGTTGCTGTCACAGCAAGCCACAACCCACCCGAGTATAACGGCTTCAAGCTGAACGGTAAGAATGCCTACCCAATTTACGCCGAAAATGGAATCTATGAGATAGGAAGGATGGTTGCGGAAGGTGAGGTAGAGAAAGCAAGTGAGAGAGGAGTTGTTGAGAATAAAAACATGGTTGAGGATTACATCCAGAACATAGTTTCCCGTGTAAAGCTGGGAAGGAAGCTGAAGGTTGTGGTGGATGTTGGTAACGGAGCATGCGCGGACATTCCCGAGAGAATTCTGAAGGAGCTCGGCTGTGATGTCAAGACCATATTCAAGGAGCCGGATGGCACATTTCCCAACCATATAGCTGATCCCCTCAAAGCTGAAACACTGAAATGGCTTCAGGAGGAGGTCGTGAAAGAGAAAGCGGATCTCGGCTTAGCGCTTGACGGAGATGGTGATCGCATTGGAGTTGTGGATGAGAAAGGAAATGTTGTCACGCAGGATCAGATCCTCATGATACTCGCAAAGCAGGCTCTGGAGCACAGAAAGGGTTATGTCGTGTTTGAGGTCAGGACATCAAAAGCTGTCATGAAGTTCGTGGAGGAAAATGGAGGGAAGGTTGTTATAACTAAAGTTGGGCATGCCTACATTCTGGACGAGGTGATGAAGAGAAATGCTGTTTTTGGAGGAGAGCTCTCGGGCCACATGTATTTCCCCTATTGCTACCATTACTTTGACGACGGTATCTTCGCATGCGCGAAAATGGCGGAGTTCGTGAGCAAGCTTGATGTTCCGCTGAGTTCTTTCGTGGCAGAGCTGCCGAAAGCCATGGCCACGCCGGAGATCCACATAAAAGTGAAGGATGAGCTGAAATGGGATGTCATTGAAAAGCTGAGGGAAAGGCTTGAAGCCAAGGGCTATCAGCTCAACACGATGGATGGAGTGAGAGTTGACTTTGAAGATGGTTGGGGGATAGTGAGGCCATCAAACACGGAGCCGATGATAAAATGCAGGTTCGAAGCCGATAACGAGGAAGCCCTGGAAAGAATAAAGGAAGAGATCATGAATGAGCTGGAGAGTGTGCTCAAATCCATGGGTGCGGTTTGAGTGATGGAAGAGCTGTTATTTTCTCATTTTCCATCCGGTCGCTGACGATTAACTTTTATACGAACGTTTCCCTCCACCTTTTCAGCATCCATGCGAAAACGAAGGGCACGAGAATTGTTGATATGGATGAAGCTGCAACGAACGCGCTATAAAGGGAGATATCTATGAGTTTGTTGTTCAGCAATATCTTTGCCACCACCAAGCTTGTGGAAAATCTGACCGAAAGTCCTGTTGCTGTTACCAGCCGCTCCCTTACATTCATCCTTCCGAGTCCGCCAACCCACACCGCAACATATTTGCTTGCGGTCGCAACCGCAAATATGGTCAGGGTTAGCAGAGGATATGCGAGGATTTCATGCACATCCATGCTCAGCCCGACCACGAAGAAGAATATGGTGGCAAAAAATCCATACGCAAGAACCCTCACCTCGCTTTCAATGTGCCGTTTGAGTCCGGAAGGCAGGAGATTTCCCGCAACCACTCCAGCCAAGATGGCCCCCACGGCATCCATTCCTCCCCACTTCGCAATGCTCACAAAGCTGAAAAATACGAACAGACAGCCTCCCAGCAGGAAGTACTTGAGCTTAGCATGCCTTATTTCTTCCTTTATCAGTTTTCTGACTTTGAGAAGCACCGCGGTGCTGATGAGCAGTACTCCAAGAGCAATCGCACTTCTCTCGAGGGTCTGATAGCTTGTCGCGCTTACGAGCAATCCCGCAAAGAATATGGCCACAACTTCAAAGATATCATCAAGTGTGCCAACGCTTATTATCACTTCCCCGATTCTCGTTCTCGCGATCCCGAACTCGTCAAGGATGGGTACGAGAATAGCTTCCCCGATGGTGGCCAGAGATAATGCTGCGATGAAGGATACTTTAATAGGATAGTGAAAAATGTAGTGGAGTGTCAGCCCTCCCATCAGTGCTTCAAAAAGAATGATGAACGTCGTGAGAGAGATTACGTATTTGCTCTGTCTTCTAAGTTCATGTATGCTGATCTCGAACCCTATTATGAACAGCAAGAAGAGCATCCCGAGCTCCCCTAAAGGTTCAAGATATTCCATGTTGCCATTTTTCATTTTAATTCCAAGCGCGGACAAAGCAACCCCAAATAGCAGCGCTCCAAAAATCCAAGGCACACGAAGCCTTTCAAGCACGATACCCACAGCTACCGTGGCCAGGTACATCACCGCAAGAAGTGTGAAGAGTTCCATGAGATAATCTTGATCAGAACTCCCTTATAACTTTTTCTTCACCGCCGAGGAGAAATGATTTTTAAGTTTTTCAACACATTCGAAAGTTAAAAAGGTGGTGTTTCGTGAGACATCCTGTGGTTGATACAAAAAGAGGAAGAGCATATATTGATCCCGTGAATGGGTTTTACGTCGAACTTATCGGCAAACCAAAAGAGAGCTATCAGGACAAAGTGGGTCAGTTCAGAGAAGAAGGTGTCGTGGGACTCCGCCACCCCATAGTATGTGTCAAAACTGGCATCGTTTTCTTCGACCCTGTGAATGGCTTTTATTTTGATCCTGCAAACACATCAGCACAGAAACTGAAAAGCTACAGAGAGAGTATGAGTCAGTATAAAGAATAACATTTATCTAATGGAAAATCAAAACAGTACTTCCATGAAAAGAACATTTTTGCTTCATACTTCCGAAATGACGCCCGTGCTCTACGCTTCTCTGTCTCATTTTCTCGTACTCTTTGGCTACAAGATGTTCTCCCTTTACTATCCACTTTTTCTTGAGCAGAAGGGATTCGATCTGGCAGTCATAGGTTCGATGTATATGCTGCTCTATGCAAGCATGGCCTTTTTCAGCATCGTGGTGTGGATACTCATCACTCGAGAGCGAGTGTCGGCCAGATACGCTATTCCCACAGGTATGATGGGTTATGCTGCTTACTCCATCGGCATGCTATTTGCAAGGAGTGTTACAACCTTCTATTTGTGGCAGGTGGAGCTAGGGTTGAGCGCCGCACTGTTTTATGTTGGCATGAGGAGCGTTATAATGGAACATAAAAGCAAGTCGTACGATAAGGATTTCCTGTATTTTTACAGTGCACCATTCTACTCCAACTTTCTCGCACCCACAATCGGGGGTGTGATTCTCTGGGCGTTTTCGTTCAGAGAGGTTTTTATGACCTCGCTGCTGGTTTATTTCATCGCGGTGGTTTTTGCAGTGCGGGAGTGGGAATTCATTAAAACAGATGCTGATAGCGCAACTCTAACTAAAAAAAGCAAAGCTACAAGCCATAAAAAAACCCGCTACGAGATGAAAATCGCAATCTTCCTTGCAGCAGCATTCATAGCAATGTTTTCTGCCGGTGTGTACCGCAGCTTTTTTGTTTTACTTCTCAAAAATGAGTTTTATCTATCAAAAAGCTGGATAGTTGGATGGATATCCATTACCTCGCTAATTTCCATAATAATCTCATGGAAACTTGCAAAATTTGTGGAGAAAAGGAAAAGTGAGAACAATCTGCTCGTGGGAAATAGCATATCATCCATCATGGCTCTCGGTGTTGCTACGTGCTTCTACCTGCCACTTCTCTTCATCATTTACCTTATCGAATACAGCGCAAAGCTTGTCTCAGAAAGCGGGAAGAGCGGGCTAATTGCACGGACGTTCAGACACAACGAAGAAGAAGGGGCGGTGTTAGATACTTTCATCACTGCTCTGGGTGTGGCTGTCGGCTCTCTGGTTGCTGGCTTCGTTGCCCACAACCACGGCATAAGGGCTGCTTTCCTGATGGACGGCATCGCTCTTGGATTGTGCGCTATTTTATGCGCGCTCATTTCTCGAAGAGTAAACTAATCTTATTATTCCCTTCCTGCCATCTTCCTCAAGAGCTTCAAGCACCAACTCATAGGTAGTAGGGTCTGATTTTTTCAGAGTTTCTACCGCTCCTATTAATGTAGTGTAGTCCTCCAATAAAATACCTCTGTAAATGGTGTTGGCCGTTACACATTCTGTTGTTCTAAAAGGTGGTTCATTCAGCAACCCCAGCACCTTAGATTCTGAGATTCTGGAGAAATCAACCTCCACGTAAGGCACAGCTTTAATCTCGTTCATCTTACTCACCCCACTAATTTGATTTGTGTGTTATCTCTAACTCATTCCTGAGAGAAAAAAACTTTTCAATTTTTTCATCACTTTTCGGTTAATCTTCTCACTCAAGAAACACAATTTCTTTTATATCGCCCTTGCTCTCCACTCCCCTTACAACCCGTGCCTTAATCTCGCGATCATACATATTTCCCTTGTTTAGCTTTTCGATGTAGTTTTTGAAGGCAAAGACCGCAGCCCTCGTGCCAATCGATTCCAGTCCTGCAAGAACGAGCACTTTTTTGCCCGAAGCGAACGGATTTTCCGCCACACAAACAAAACCGCAATCATCATCCGTATACTCGGTTCCGCTGATGGTTGAGATTATTCGGGTACCGTGTTCATCGAACCTTATAGGAAGGTATGGGTTTAGCTCTTCTTGTAGGGTGTTGACGTGCATGCCAGCTATAACCACCAGATTATCCTTTTTCATCTCATCGTCCAGCTCCACGTCCAGATAGGCAAGCCTTTCCGTGGTGGTGCCGTACTTCCCCAGCACACTTGCAACTTCAGCAGCCAGATAATTGGATCTACTTCCTTTGTTCCATTTTCCGTGGGGAAATGGCGCACCAACCACGATCTTGCAGTTTATCTTTCCGTCCTGCACGAACCCGTCCAGAATTTCAGGAACCGCTATGAAATCGCTCAGCTCGAGATCATGGGTAAGAGAAGCAACATAATCGGGCAGAAACGCGATCCCCTTTTTCACCGCCTTAAAATATTTCAACCCGGCGTGGCTTTTCTTCTTGTCCTCCATAACCAGTCCTGCCCTCTTTAGCAAGTTGAGGTGATAAAAGATTTTCTGCTCATTTGTGCCGAGCGTTCTGGCAATTTCCGAAAGATAGAGCGAGTCCTGGGAGAGAAGCTCGAGAATTCTGAGCCGTAAGGGATGTGTCACAACCTTCAACATCTCCTCATCTGCCTGCACAGCAGGATACGCTTTCTTTTTTCCTTCATCCACGATCAGAAACATGCTTGAAAATTTGTGTGGAATCTTTAAAAATATTTTTGAAATCGGTAAAAATGGATTAAAAAAGTTTTTAAATATCTGTTTAAAAAGCTTCTGCTCTATTTTTTAACCACGAGAAAGTGAATAAAGGAGGTGAGTGGTGTGAGCGATATTATTGTTGCAATGCACGGATACAATCCAAGTGCAGATAATTTTGATGCTGTGGTTAACGACAGATTGAGTAGAACATTAGAAGTGGCTAAATTTTTGGAAAAATATGGCATCGAATGTGAAGTGGTGATTTCTGGAGGTGTCGAAAAAGATGGCATAAAGGAAGCAGACATAATTTATCAGTGGGCTAAAGAAAAAATGCCTGAAATAAAGAAATATAATGTCGTTTTAGAGAAGGATTCCAAAAATACCTTTGAAAATGTACAAAATATATATGATCTGGCTAAGAAAGAAGGAGCAAAGGGAATATTTGCAGTAAGCAGCAAAGACCACATTTCAAGAGTAATTAGAGATTGGGTCTACAATATACCAGATTATGAGAGTAAGGATATCCTGCTGGCGGGTGTGCCATCTAGAGATGCTTACAGTGAAAAAGGCAGAGATAATCCTCCATTTATAGCAGAGCCTCCTTTCTGGGGCTATGACGCCTTACGGAACATATTCAAAGTACCGGCAGATAAACGAGAATACGTAAAAAAGGCGATCGAGGAAGTCATAAACGAATCCTTGATGCAATAAACGCGCAAAATCGCTACTATTTTTTATTTTTTACAAACACGAGTAAACAGTACAATTGAGTAATAAAAATATTACCGCTAAAATATGATTGGTGATAAGTAAATGAGGAACATCAAAGCTGTTCTGCTTGCTGCAGGAGAAAGCTCAAGATTCTGGCCTCTGAATGAAGCGCCATCCGGAAAAACGAGGCATAAGAGCACAATTAAGATAGCGGGAAAACCCATTATCCTGTGGACGATTCTGAGTTTGATGAAAGCCGGCATAAAGGATTTCGTGGTGGTGCAATCTCCCTCGGGAGATGTTGAGAAAGCGCTTGAAAGCTACGATGTGGATGCAACCATCGATTTCGTCGTGCAAGAGAAGCCTGCAGGCATGGGGGATGCTGTTGAAAAGGCGAGAGAGCTTGTAGATGATTATTTCCTTGTGCTCAATCCCAATCATGCGGATGCGCACCACTTCGTTAAAAGCATGCTGGATGTGTGGAAGAGAAAAAAGCCGGATACGGTAGTTGTGGGCAGGAAGACAGAAGCGCCATGGAACTATGGAGTTTTCGTGCTGGGAGAGGATGGTAAACCAGTCGGACTTGTGGAGAAGCCGGAGAAGGGTAAAGAGCCGTCGAACATCAGAATAATGGGTATCTACCTCCTGTCTTCCAAGTTCTTTGATTATCATAAAAAGGTGAGCAAACACCATTATTCCTATGAAGAAGCTCTGGACGCCATGCTGAAAAAAGAGAGCGCGGAGCTCATGATTATGGAAAGAGAAACCACCACCCTTAAATTCCCGTGGCATGTTCTTGACTTTGCAAGAAGCGTGCTTGATGAATGGTTCAGGGATGGTTGGATAAGTGATGATGCCAGCATTTCCGAAAGAGCGGTGATAGAAGGTAACGTTATGGTTGAAAGTGGAGCGAAAATTATGGAAAACGCGGTGATCAAAGGTCCAGCATATATAGGAAGGAATGCTGTTGTTGGAACAAATGCTCTTGTGAGGGATTACACGGTGCTGGAGGAGGATGTGGTGGTCGGAGCCAACGCTGAAGTCACAAGAAGCGCCTTTCTGGATGGTGTGCACGTCCATTCAGGATTTTTCGGAGATACGGTGCTGGCGGAAGAAGTCAAGGTTGGAGCGGGCACGATCTTCGCAAACGTCAGGCTTGACAGGAAGAACATCATGGCGGAGGTGAAAGGAAAAAAGATCGATACGGGCAGAAGAAAACTGGGCGGGATTGTGGGGGTGAACACGAAAATCGGTATAAATTGCAGCATAATGCCCGGCAAGATGGTGGGAAGCAATGTGGTGGTGGGACCGGCAACGCTTGTTGATGAAAACGTGCCTTCAAACGTGCTCTACTTCACAAAAGGCGAGAAAATGGTGGTGAAGCGTGAGCGTTAAGGTTGTTATATTTGACGCGGATCACACCCTCTACACGACGGACACCTCTCACGCTTACGACGAGATGTTTCGCTACCTTGCCAAAGTGCTGAAAGAGGAGAAGAGTGTGGTTGAACGCGTGTGGCGTGAACATGTGAGAAACATACTTAACTCGAAGGATGCGAAAAATCCCGAAAAAAGGAGCAGATACTACTCTCTCTACATAGTTCTCGGGCAGTTCGGAGTGACGCACGAGGATGGTGTGGAAAGGATAATGGAGGAAGCGCTTTCCATTTTCTGGGAGGGCATACTCTCCACGCTCAGTCCTGCCGTACCAGAGCTTGAGAGGTTCATAAAAAAGCTTGCTGAAAAGTACGTGCTATGCATAGCCAGTGACGAGTTCATGGACATGCTCGAGCTGAAGCTCGATAAAGCGTTACCTTCATGGCGGGGTATTTTCAGGATGGTTGTCACGCCGGAAAAAACGGGCACAATGAAACCCTCCCGCAAATTCTATCGCATCATAATGGAAGAACTGAATGTCAAGCCGGAAGAGTGTGTGGTTGTGGGTGATGACTGGGAACGCGATCTAAAGCCGGCAAAACAGCTCGGCATGAAAACTGTG
This sequence comes from archaeon, assembly GCA_029258795.1. Classification (GTDB taxonomy): domain Archaea; phylum EX4484-52; class EX4484-52; order EX4484-52; family WAPT01; genus WAPT01. Next base: position 30,148 of record JAPDKB010000007.1, on the reverse strand, counting down.
CTGGTTTCAGCTGAGAAGAAAGGCAGTCCGGATGGGTGGGTTCAGAAACTGGACGAGCTCGAAAAGATGATTGAGAAGATGTGAGGGTGATGAGTGGATGGTGAAAGTGCTCTGCTTTGGCGGCGGTTCGGCAATGCCAGAACTCGTGCTCTCTCAGCTGAAGGATGTCGAGGGTGTGGAACTTGTATCCGTAACTTCGATGGTGGATAACGGTGGCTCAACCGGAGCGTTGAGGAAAGAATTGGATGTTCTTCCCCCCGGGGATATAAGGAGGCACATACTCGCTCTTTCGGAAGCGGAAGAATGGAAAAAGAAGCTCTGGCAGCTGAGGTTTGCCAATGACGTTGTTTTCGGTGGAGGTCATAGAGGGCACAGCTTTGCGAACGTCTTTATTGCCGGGCTGGAGCACGTGCTCGGCAGCTTTGAGGAAGCGATGAAAGTGGTGCACGAATTCATGAAGGTGAAGGGTAAGTGCTACCCTGCAACCCTTGAGAAGGTGCAGCTGTGTGCTGAGCTTGAGAACGGGCAGGTGATTGAGGGAGAGGATGAGATAGATGTGCCGAAGCAGCACGACGGAAATCTGCGCATAGTCAGGGTGTGGCTGGAGCCGGAAGCGGAAGCCTATCCTCCTGTGGTGGAAGAGATAAAAAGCGCTGACTTCATAATAATCGGGCCCGGCGACATTTACTCAAGTTTGGTGTGCTGTTTCCTGCCGAAAGGAATCAGGGAAGCGATAGCAGAAACCAAAGCGAAAAAAATATTCATAGCTCCTGCCATGACGAAGTTCGGTGAGAGCAACGGCTTCTTCGTTGAGGATTTCGTGGATGTGATAGAGAGGTATGCTGGAACGAAGCTGGACTACGTGATATACAACACTACAAGCGTCGATGAAAAACGGTTGCGCCAATACAAGATGAAAGAGCCATTGCTTCTGGATGTGGTGAAGTGCGGTGTCGAGGATGAAAGGTTCATAGGCAGAGATCTGCTTCTTGAGAAGGGAGATGTAGCTTACGATCCCAAGAAGGTCAGGGAGGTGTTGCTGGAGATAATGATGGGAAGGAGTTAAAATAATACAACACATACCTTACATTTTTGCTTGGGGGTGGCATACCCTAAAAAATAAAAATCCAACCCGCATATCTCTTTATCGTTATGGAGAGTGATGGTGAATCAAGTAGTGGTGATGACGACCACCGTAAAGCTCGGCATGCTGATTCTAAAACACGCAATGTGGACCCGGCGGAAAGCCAAAACATCTTTCAAAAATACAGAATTTACATAACCTTTCTTCCGGTGATGATTGTGCTGCCTTTCGACAAGCTCATGGCCTTCTGTCTTTTCATCATGCTGATGGAAAAGACCGTGCTGAGCACCCTTTCCTTTCCGGGACTGGAGTTCACCACCACAGCCACCTTTCTCTTCGGTTACAGGTACGGATTAGTTAATGGCATCCTGCTGACTCTGCTCGTACCCAACATTGCTCTCAAGCTGTTGAAGTTCTGGCTGTGGAGGGAGTACGTCAATCCTGACGAGTGGCCGGTGAACTTTGGCTTAACCACGCTGATAGATTTTGTGGTGTGCGCATTCGGTTATATGGCGTCTCAGCTCAGTGGTGTACCTCTGCTGGCTGTATTTGTGCTCACCCTTGGTGTTAAGTCCATCCTTAACATTCTGAGAACGCGTTCCTCAGACGTGCCGGAATACATGCACTCTGCAGTCAGCTCGGCGGTTAACCTGCTGTTGATGATCTTCATCTATAAATTTGTGTTCCACATCATTATTGCTTGATGTCTAAGCCAAGAGTTCTGCTGGTTGGGTGGAGAACGCATCCCACCATCTATGGTGGATTGGAGGTGCATCTGGAGAGGGTGTTCTCCTTTTTAAGGCAAGAAGAAGGGCTTGATGTCTGGATGGCGCTCCCATCATGGGAAGGACGTGCATCACCGTACAGCATTTCTCCGAATGAGAAAGTCATCAACGTTCATCTTCCTCATTCAGAAAACATAATTGAAAATTCGATTCATTACGCAAGCAGATTGAAACGACTCGTTAAAAGCGAGAAGTTTGATGTAATTCACACGCACGACTGGATGGGTATCATGCTGGCGAACCATTTGGGAAAGGATGTTAGATGGGTGCACACCCACCATTCTTTCTGGTTTACAAGACAGGCCTTCGAGCATGAGAATGATGAGCTCAGGCGACTGGAAGAAATTGCAGATAAGGCATCTTTCGTCTTCACCGTGAGCAGGTTGATGGAAAAGGAAGCCACAAGGAGGGGGATGCGCATAGATAGCGTTACCTATGGCGGACCAACATTTTCATCTCAAGATATTGTAAGATATTTCCAACATCATGCAAAAACAAAAGATGATGAAAGCTCTTGTTTCCTTTACGTCGGAAGATTGACCAGACACAAGGGTGTTGATGTGCTCCTGTGCGCTTATCGAAGATATCTGGATGAAAGTTCAGAGCCCGCAAAGCTTGTGATTATCGGAGATGGTGAGCTGAGAGACAAGCTGAGAACGCTGGCTGGACTTCTCGGGCTCGAGAACATGGTCGAGTTTCGGGGGTTCGTGGAGAAAAACGAGTTGCTAGAAGCGTATTCGAAAGCCAGAGCGGTGGTCCATCCGGCTCATTTTGAGCCTTACGGGATAAGTCTCGTGGATTGCGCCGTGCTGAATATCCCGCTGCTCTGCTCAGAACGGTGCGGAGCTCTGGAAGTGATCGAAAACGTGCAAACTTTCAGGAGTGTTGCTGTGGAGGAACTGGCTGAAGCGCTGATTGCTTTTGATTATTCAGCAGAGAAACTTACTCCACCGTCCTGCGATCTCAAAAGGGCGTGCTGGGAAAGAGTATCGAACGAGTATTGCGAAGCGTACCTGTCTCTTGTGTAAAACAGAAGATCATGCAACCTTGACCCACATGCACTTACCGTCAACGCATTTACACTTCATTCCGTAGGCAGCAGCGTTATAGCACTTCCTTATCTCGCACGTCGTCATAACAGGTGCTTCAAACCTGCTCTGACAGACCTGCGCTGAACATCCGGATACGATGCAGTCGTCATCGCTGCTGCACTTACCTTTGGTTGAGAGGCCACAGAACTCCCCACCATCTCCTTCATTTCCGCTCCCCTCTTTTTCAGCACCGGCAGTGCCTGATTCTTCCTGCTCTTTTTGCCCCGCGTCACTTTTCATGTTTCCTTCCGAGCCAACCGCAACCTCGCCTTTCCACAGCACGCTTCCCTCGTGCGTTATGTTGCCGTGCTTCATTTCCACGCCTTTCAGGATCACGGTGTATCTGCCCGGCTGCAGGTCTTTTATCTCAGCGCTCACCCTGTAGGTGCATATGCACTTACACACATCCCCTTCATTCACCTCTGTGACGATAATGGTGCTGTTCTGTCGTGCTGCCTCCAGTTTGAGCTTTGCGCAGCAGAAGTAGTTGAGCTCATGAAGAATCATGATGGAATCTGAGGTTGTATTAACGTTTATTCCTCCGCCGGCTTCAACATTCATGTCCGCTCTTTTTACCTCGCTCCTGCTGTCATCACCGCATCCAGAAACGTCGTACTGGAAGCTGAGCTTGCGAGTTTGTGAACTTGCAGCGTGCGGATTCTGATGCGTGCTCACCATAAAAACCGCTGTCAAACCGAGCACGATAAGCGCAACAGCAAAAAGCTGTGCGAAACCCTTGCGTTCCATGTAAGAAATTTCTCGAAAGCAAATTCTTTAAAGATTCCGCACCATCGCTCTTCACATGACCGAGATCATCAGGGTTGATGAGGAAAAAGCGAGCATTGATGCGTTAAAGCCGGCAATAGAAGCGGTAAGAAGGGGCGGGGTGGTCGTCTTCCCCACCGAAACCGTGTATGGTGTCGGAGCTGATGCGTTCAACAGAAGAGCGGTGAGAAAAATATTTGAGGTAAAGGGCAGGCCAGCCGATAACCCGCTTATCGTTCACGTCTGTTCCATGGAACAGGTGGAAAACGTGGCAAGGGAGATAAGTGATGATGCTAAGAAGCTCATGGATGCTTTCTGGCCGGGACCGCTGACCGTAGTGCTTCCCAAGCGAGAGGAAGTACCTGCTGAGGTAACCGCAGGTTTGGATACCGTAGCAGTCAGAATGCCCTCCCACAGGGTTGCGCTTAAACTCATAGAGGGGTGTGAAACACCCATAGCCGCGCCCAGTGCAAACATAGCGGGCAAGCCAAGCGGAACGAAAGCGGAACATGTCATGCAGGATTTTTACGGCAAAGTGGACGTGATAATAGACAGCGGAGATACTCCTCTTGGCCTAGAGTCGACGGTTGTAAAGATCGAGAAGGACAGGGTTGTTGTGCTCCGGCCGGGATTCATAACGCCAGAGGATATCGAAAGTGTGATTGGGAAGAAAGCCGTTCTTTACGAGCAGCTGAAAGGAAAAGACCTGAGCAAGCCCCTTTCTCCCGGCATGAAGTACAGGCATTATGCTCCTGATGCTGACATGGTGGTTGTGGTGGGTGAAAACCGCGACCTTGTGATTAGGAAGATTTCTGAAGTTGCGATCTCCGAGCTGAAGAAAGGGAGGAAAGTCGGGACCCTGCTTTTCGATGATGAAACTCATGCTGCCTTGAAAAAGCTTGAAAACCTTGTGGTGATAAAGCTGTGTGGAAGAGACGCGAGAAAAGCAGCAAGAACTCTGTTCTCCGTCTTGAGAGAATTTGATAAAGAAAACGTGGATTTCATCGTTGCAGAAGGAAGGATTGAAGATGGGTTGTGGATAAGCATAATGAACAGGTTGAAAAAAGCTGCTGAGGGCAGAATAATTCAAGTTTAAACATAAAACCGAAAATTTTATATGCAATTCCTGCCGGAAATAATTGTTATGAGTGAAAAAGCAAGAGATGTGTCTTCCGGCAGAAAGGCTATCTCCCCTTTCATAGCCGTGGTTATTCTGGTGGTGATAACCGTTGGTCTCTCCATGTTTGTGGGCTCATGGCTCAGGAACTATGCTTTAACTCAGACGAAAGAAACTGAAAGCTCCACCACCAACGTAATTTATTGTTCCAACAAGCTGATAAAGATAAGTGGGGTATTCTGGCAGGGGGATCGGCTTGTGGTGAGAGTTGAAAACCCGGGAGCTGAGCCGATAAAGGTAACGAGAGTTTTTGCTTTCAACAAGTCCTTCAGCGGATGTGATGTGTATTCTGGAGGTGATGGTGTGGAGTTCGGTAGCAATGAAGTGAGGGACTTCACAGCCACCTGCCCCGCTGGATTTGGCAGTGTGTATAAAGTGAGAGTAACTACAGAGTGCGCAAATGTATATGATGTGTGGATGAACGAAAGCGCGTAAATGGATTGAGAGCGAGCAACTGGAAAAGAGTGTTTCACGTCTTCTGCGGGACAAAACCTTTATATGGGAGCTCGAAAAGATAAAAAATCATGATGCTAAGCATCCTGCTTCTCATGTTCGTGGTAGGACTTGTGCTCCTTAACAAGGGTAGCGATTGGTTTGTGGAGAGCTGTCAGAGAATCGCTGAAAAGATGCATGTTTCTCCATTCATCGTGGGGTTCTTCGGCGTGGCCATCAGCACATCTTTGCCAGAGATAGCCTCCACACTATATGCTGCCTACAAGGGAGTTGGAGGGATAGCCGTAGGTAACATAGTGGGGAGCAACATAGCCAATATAGGGCTCGTGTTTGGAATAGGAATGCTCGGCATAAGATCGATGAAGGTAACGAGAAGTGAACGGGGCGGGGAGCTGGAAATGCTTGCCATAACACTTCTGTGGAGCATTTTCATCTTTTCAGGAAGGTTCATAAGCAGGGTTGAGGGTTTTGTGTCTCTTCTTCTTTTCATCCTTTACTTTTATCTATGGTACAATAAAGAAAAGAAGAGAAGGGCCAGCGAGATGAAAAGAAAAAAAGTGAGAGCGAACAAATTAGCCAGAAAGGAACTGGCTCTCCTTTACTTCGGCTCTGTCTTCGTGATTTTTGGTGCGCAGCTCGTCGTCAACTCGGCCGCAATGATCGCTGATGCTCTGGGCATAACACATACTTTTATAGGGATGACTGCTGTGGCTGTCGGCACCTCTCTGCCGGAGCTCTTTACAACCATAGCAGCTATGCGGAAGCACTACTATGAGCTGCTTGTGGGAGACATAGTCGGGAGCAACGTTGTGAATCTCCTCCTTGCATTGGGAGGTGCTGCGATTCTTAGGCCCATGGTGGTGGATTTCTGCGGAATGGTTAGCACGATTAACATGATACTCATCACAGTTATTTTCACGCTGATGACTCTCCATAAAAGATACACAAGATGGGAGGGGATCATACTTCTCTCACTTTACTTCGTGTTCATGTATGCTGCATACGTAACTGCGTAGATATGGTGGGCGGATGAAAATAAAAGCTGTGCATGCCATGGAAGTTGTGGATTCCAGAGCAAGACCGACGGTTAGGGTTGTTGTAGTGTTGGAGGACGGTAGCGTTTTCTCGGGCACATCTCCGTCAGGAGCGTCAACCGGCAGCAGGGAAGTGAAAATCAGAACGGATGGTGGTGCCGGCTTTAATGCTTTGCGAGTGAAAAAAAGCTGTAAAGAGTTTAACACGAAGTATGCCGAACATCTTGTAGGAAGCGAAATTACCTGCTTGGAGGGGCTGGAGAGCTTGCTGGATTCAATGCTGGAAAAGGGTGTAGGGGGTAACTTCACCATAGCCACATCCATTGCTCTATTCAAAGCAACATCCCATGCAAAAGGTGTGAAGTGCTGGGAGCTGATTGAGGAATTTATTGGCAAAAATGGTGAAGCGAAGACCGAAGGGCGGAGTTTTCCGCTCCCGCTGATGAACTTCATAAACGGTGGGGTGCATGCTGGTATAGAGAACGATTTTCAGGAGCATCTGGTTATAATGAAAAACTACAGGAAGCTGAGCGAAGCGGTTATGGACGCATGCATGCTTTACAATGTTCTTAGGGAGAAGGTGAAGAAAAAATACGGAGCCGTGCACACACTGGTTGCTGATGAGGGCGGCTTCGTTCCTCCGCTGAGAGATGTGCGTGACAGGTTTGAGCTCATTCTTGCATGCGCGGATGAAGTTGGAATCACGGGTAGAATAGCACTTGGTCTGGATGCTGCGGCCTCTCAATTCTACAATGAGAAGCGAGATTTGTATGTTTTGCAGAAGAGGAAGATGAGCAGAGAAAAGCTGGCGGAGGTGTACGAGGAACTTGCATCAGCATTCCCGCTTGTCTATCTCGAAGATGGGATGGATGAGAATGATCTGGAAGGGTGGCAACTGCTTTACGCCTCGATTGGCAAGAGAGTGTTGGTGGTGGGCGATGATCTAACCACAACGAACTATGTGGTGATTGACAGGTATGCGAAGAAGCTGATAAACGGGGTGATAATAAAACCGAACCAGATAGGAACTGTGACGAAAGCCATCATGGCTGTAAAAGCTGCGAAGAAGAAAAAAATTGCTGTCATCCCTTCTCACCGGTCAGGAGATAGCGAAGATGTGTTCATTGCGGATTTTGCTGCCGGCGCGAGGGCAGATCTGGTAAAGTTCGGCGCACCTGCGAGAGCAGAGAGAACGTGCAAGTACAACCGGCTTCTGGAGATATTCGAACTGGAAATGGAATGAACTGACTTCCGTTCTACGTGTGGCACGACAGAAAGGTGGGTAGAGATACTGTTGAGCTGGGATTGAGAGTCCTCGATGAGGAGATTGTGCGTAGAGGGTACGAAACCAAGTTCCCTGTTAAGTACTTCGGTGTGTCCTCTCTCGATTATTTTGAAGAAGCACTGAACGTGGGGAGGGAGACCAAGGGAACAGAGCAGGCATCAACTCTCGCGGTGTTGGTTAAATGCGCCATGGAACCCTACCAAAAGGCAGAGCCCCATGTGGAGTTCGTTCTCACAGGAATCGATCTCTATTCCGGTGATAGAAATAACAATTTTGTTTACGGAACCACAATTCCCATCAATACAGGAAGGATTCCGCCCGGATTCACGATAATCTCCGACTACAGAATAAGCGAATGGTACTCCGATGTGAAACCACAAGCGATGTACACCATGATATTGCATGAGTTCTCTCATCTTTTCAGCGCTCCGCGACCCGGAAGAGAAGGAACTGTGGAAATACTGGGTACTCACTGCATTCTGGATGACTGTGCGATGGGACAGGTGAACGTTGTAAGGCCAGTGGTGAACGGCAGAACCGGGAGGTACGAGCACAGATTCGTGGATCTTAGAGAGCAGGCCGTGAAGGTTGCGAAAAGAAAAAGAAAGACGGGAGATGCTCTTTGCCGTGAGTGCAGAAAGGATTTGGAGTATGGAAAGGAGGGGATTGCGGAACAGCTCAGATGAATTTGTCCAAGTAAACATCACCATCTCATTCCAGCTCAAGCTCGTCCTTCACATCAAGCATTCCTTCCAGAGCAAGCTCGAAAGCTCTTTCCAGCGGGATGTTGAGTTTCTCCACCAGCTTTATGTTCTCTCTCAGGCACCCGGCAGCAAAGCACTTCTCTTTGAACTTCTTTTTAATTGTTTTCACGCTCACCTCGCTCAGCTTTCCGTCCTTTACAAGGGCACATGCCACAATCAGCCCGGACAGGTTGTCGGCACACTGCAATGCTATCTCCACCGGTTCTTCATATTCCTCTATGCTCATCTCAAGCGCGAAATGATTGTGCCTGCCAACCACTCTTGCGATCTCCTCATCCACTCTCTCCTCCAGCAAAATCTTCTCTCCTTCCTTTCCGTGCCTCTTCATGTCCTTTCCAACAACCTCATAATCTATATCGTGCAGAATGCCGATAGCTTCCCACATTTCCTCATCAGCTCCCAGCTCTCTCGCAAGCATTCTCATTATCGCGCCAGTAGCAATGCAGTGCTTCACAAGCTTATCATCCTTCACATATTTTTGCAAGAGCTGAAGCGCGTCCTCTCTTTTCACATTTCACCACCCGCAACTCAATCAGGAGTCTATTTTTTATAAATTTTTCACGAGCTGGCAAACATTTATAAAATTTCCCTCAAGATTAAAAATAACCCAAGTATTCTGTGAAAGGGGTGGTGAAGATTTCTGAATACATACTAAAAACGGGAACGACCACTGCAGGTATCGTTTGCAAGGATGGTGTGGTACTGGCTGCAGACCAAAAGGCCACTATGGGAAACATCGTAGCTTCGAAGGAAGCCCAGAAGGTGTTTAAGATAACCGATAACATAGCCATGACCATAGCGGGAAGTGTGGGAGATGCTCAGGCGATGGTCAGGCTGCTGAGGGCTGAGATGAAATTGTACGAGCTTGAGCATGGAGTTGTGACGGTTAAAGCTGCCGCAACGCTGCTTGCGAACATCCTTAGAGCTTCTTATAAATCCTTCGTGCCCGAGCTTGTGCAGCTGGTTATAGGTGGCTATGATCACACTGGGGCAAGATTGTTCTCCCTTGATGTGGCTGGAGGTGTGAGCGAGGAAAAGACGTTTACTTTCACCGGATCTGGTTCACCCATAGCCGTTGGTGTGCTGGAAGACCAGTACAATCCCGAAATGACAACTAAGGAAGGGGTAGACCTCCTGCTACGAGCGATAAAAGCAGCAAGGGAAAGAGACGTATATAGTGGTGGTAAATCCATGACGATAATTACCGTCACGCAAAAAGGCGTGGAGGAAGTGCCACAGGAACTGATAGAAAAGAAGCTAAATGGGTGAATATGTATAGATCATTTTATCTTCTTTTTCCGTCCGAGCCCGAACGAATGTTTCATGCTTTTCATGTGAAAACTGAAGGAGATGGAAAGTATGAGTGTGGAATATAAGAGCTTGCAGGAACTGATAGAAAAAAAGTTTCCGGAAGATGCGGAGATAACAAAAGCGCTGTTTGAAGGACCGAACATAGTGGTCTACACTAAAAACAAAGATTTCTTTTTGAATGGAGGGGAAAAAATAAAGGAAATTATTTCCGAGATAAGGAAGAGAATAGAGATAAGGCCTGACCCCGTCCTTTCACTTGATCCGGAAGAAGCAAAGAAGAAAATAATGGAAATTGTGCCGAAAGAAGCCGAGATAAAGGACATAAAATTCGAGCCGGAGTTCTCCAAAGTTCTGATCTTTGCCAAAAAGCCCGGGCTTGTGATTGGAAAGAATGGTGAGACGTTGCGAAAAATAAAGGAGGCAGTGGGCTGGAGCCCTGAGGTTCTGAGAGTTCCACTCTACCACTCACCCATAGTCGAAAAGGCCAGAGAGATTTTGCACGAGGAAGCGAAATACAGAGTCAAGTTCCTCAACAAGATAGGAGAGATGATTAAGTTCAAGAAAGGTTCGAAGAAAGGGTGGGTGAGAGTTTCTTTTCTCGGCAGTGCTGGAGAGGTTGGAAGAAGCTGCATCCTGCTTCAAACGAAAGAGAGCAAAGTGCTTCTTGATTGTGGAGAATCCATGTCCATAGGTAACAACCCTCATCCCTACCTTGACGCTCCAGAGTTCCAGATGGATGAGCTGGATGCCGTCATACTCACCCATGCTCACCTCGACCACTCTGGCTTTTTGCCGTTTCTTTATGAGTACGGATACAAAGGACCTGTGTATTTGACCGCTCCCACCAGAGATTTGATGGTGCTACTACAACTGGACTATATAGATGTGTTGCAGAAGGATGGGATAGATCCTCCTTACACTTCTAAAGGAATTAGAAATGCTGTGAAGCACAGCATAGCTCTTGATTACGGAGAGGTTTGCGACATCACTCCGGACATGAGATTAACATTCCAGAATGCGGGTCATATTCTGGGTAGTGCCATGGCACACCTCCACATAGGAGAGGGCTTTTTCAATCTGCTTTATACTGGCGACTTCAAGTATGGAAGAACTTATCTCTTCGAGCCCGCATACACCAACTTTGCCAGAGTGGAAGCGATGATCATGGAGAGCACATACGGTGGGAAGAACGATATAATGCCTCCCATAAAGAAAGCGCAGGAGAATTTGATTGATGTCATAAAGAGAACTGTGGAAAGAAAAGGAAAGGTCATAATACCGTCATTTGCGGTTGGAAGAGCGCAGGAAATAATGATGGTTCTTGCAGACCGCTGGAGGAAGGGCGAAATAGATGTACCTGTCTATCTTGACGGTATGATATGGGAAAGCACGATAATCCACACTACCTATCCTGAATTTCTGTCCAGATACTTGCAAAAGCTGATTTTCAGGGAGGATAAGAATCCGTTTGCGGAGGAGATATTCAATAATGTCACAACCGCGAGCGAGAGAGCGAACATCATAGACAGTAAGGAGCCTGCGGTCATAATAACAACTTCTGGTATGATAAACGGCGGTCCTGTCATGGAGTATTTGAAAGGCCTTGCCTCCGATAGCAAGAACACGCTCATATTTGTGGGGTATCAGGCAGAAGGTACATTAGGAGCAAAGATTCAGAAGGGATGGCGGGAAATTCCACTTTCATCAGTGTCTGGTGAGAACAAGGTGCTCAAAATTGAAATGGAGGTTGTGACGGTCGAGGGTTTCTCTGGCCACTCAGACAGGAACCAGCTCATAAATTTCGTCAGCAGGCTTAAGAGTAGACCGCAGAGAATCTTCCTTAACCACGGTGAGCCATCCAAATCACACAACCTTGCAGCAACACTCCACAAAATACACAGAGTTGAGACGGTGGTTCCATCCAACCTGGATGCGTACAGGTTAAGATAAACAATACTTTTTCTTGAATTTTGCACGATTCTATAGAAAATAGAGCGTTTTTAGAGAAATCTTCGACATTAAACGTAGATAAAGATATATAGTGGGAATACTGAACTAAATCTAAAAAGCACGTGAGGTGTTCTGAATGTCAACATCCGCAACTCTCGATGAAGCTGAAAGGAAAAGGCTTAAAGAAGTTTCGGAAGCCATGTACCGGCTTGGGTACAAGCTCACGCCGATAACTCCTTCGGAAGTTGGCGTGATAGAATATCATGGAAGAAGGCAGGTTGCCATAACACACAGCACCTTCGTGAAAGTTCAGGATGCGTTTATGGAATTTCTGGGAGCATCCTTTGGCAAAAAGGTGATGTACGAAATAGGAGTTAACGCAGGACAGGATATTGCAAGGATGTTTAAAAGAATGGCGAAAAGCGGTACAATGACCAAACTTCGAGTTGCGTTCAAATCAGGGTTTGATTTAGAGCTCTTAAAGAAAATTAAAGGAAATGATGCTGTAGACATCATAGCAAAAATATTCGGTTATGGTCGACACAACGGATGGCTGGGAAAATTTGAGCTCGTTGAGTTCGATGCAAATGAAGGTATTGTAAGGGCAAGAATGCAAAATGTATTCATAGCTTCTTATTACAAGCAGAAAGGTATAAAAACGAAAGAGCCAGTGTGCCATCTGATAGCGGGGGTGTGTGCCGGAGCCCTGAAAGAAATAATCGGCAAGGATGTGGAAATAAGAGAAGTGAAATGTGAGGCAAGAGGAGATGAATACTGCGAATTCGTTTCCGTCAAGCAAAACAGCAGCTGAGCATCAGTTCACCTCACCACCCGGTCCCTCAACTCTTTGAGTTCAATGGGGTTGTAAAAAGTGAAAGTGTATTTACTCACACTGGTTTGTCCACCATAACCCGCACTCATCTTTCTTTTTTTATGGGCATAAGCACCTACTTTTCCCAGTTTTCCAAAGATGATGGGTGCTTCCACCAATCTCGAACCTCTGGGTAGTGTGGCTGTCAGTATTTTTTCTTCTTCTGTCAGAATGTTCATCAATCGACCAGCCCTGAAAATTCTTGCCGCCCCCAGCGCGAAAAAAAGAGTAATCACGGAGAGCCAGTGCTCCCTCAAAAATTTGTTAAAGTCGCGGGATTTGAGATATCCCAGAAGAAGCTCTGTGCTGAAAGCAATCAAAACTATATAATCTATTAAGTGCAGTAAATTGTGATGAGTGTGAGCAACCTCCGGAAAGAATATATAAATGACTAGCTCTCCACACACCATCAGGATGAGCAGGAACATAAAGTCATCAAATTTTTTCAAAAGAGTTTGAGTGTCCATAGAATGAAAAGATGTAATGAATCTGTATTTATTGGTTTTGGTGTCTCGAAATGTTGAGCAATACTCTCTACAGAAAAAGAAAGGAGAAATGGTCACCCTCGGTGTACTCTCACACCAGCAGGAGTGACAACGATGTAATCCTCATCCACGCCCGCAATGTCTCCATCGAGAGCAACACATGTCTTTCTGAGCTTATCTATGGCCCTTTTGAGCTCCATCATATCTCTTTCCTTCAATGGCTTTATTTTCACGAACACTATATTGCCAGACCTAACATCCTGCTGAATAACCTCAACATCCTTGAACTCTGAAAGAGTTCTCACCTTTATGAGAAGTTTTCCACCCTCCTCATGCACCACATCCTCATCAACTTCAATATAATCAAAGTCCTCATATTCGGGTTCTTTAGTCCTTGACAAAAATCCTCTTATGGGCATCACTTACCACCATGCAGTTTATACGCGAAAAGTTTAGTTAAATTTACTGCAAATATATTTATAAATTTTAGTACGATGATTCGGTATGCGTCGCTTTTTTGACCTTGCGGTGATGCCAGCAGGAGATGGTGCATTTGCTGAAAAAGATAGCGAACAAATCATCAACAACCTCAGTTCTATGCTCTCCATGGCATCAAAACTCGGAATTGATGGGGTGGGTGTTGTTTTTAACTTTTCCAGAACTTCGGAAGTGAAAAAAGCGCGAAAAATGCTGGAAGAATGCAAGAGCAACGCTAACCCCGCCTTGAAATGTTGGATGGGTGCATGTATTCAAGCGTCCAGCGAGAAGGAGCTGAAAAGAAATGTGGACAAATTGAAAAAAAGAGTGGACTTTGTTGTGGTTAAAGGTGGAGAAGTTACCATCAACAGGGTAGCATGTTCACATCCGTGGGTTGACTTACTGCTTGATCCGCATGCCGGAAGAAAAGATAGTGGGATGGATCACGTGATGGCCAAGCTCGCAGCCGAGTTCAATGTGGGGATTGCATCATCCTTCAAATGCCTGCTGGATGCGGGAAGCAAAAAGATGAGCCACATTCTGCAGCACATAAAGAGAAACATCATTCTTTGTGAGAAGTATGGAGCCAGCTTTATTTTGGTCTCGGGAGCGACAAACCCGTTGGAGATGAGGGATGGTAGGGCTCTGGCTTCGCTCGCATCAGTGCTCGGGGTCAGGCAGGACAGAGCTCTGGCATTTGTTTCGGAAAATCCTGAAAAAATGTTGAAAGCTGCCGCATGGAGGAGAAACCCCAGCCTTATCATACCGGGAGTTAAAATTGTGAAAAGAGGTGAGAAGAAGAATGGCAAAGCTTAATCCGCTCCCTCCAACGCTAAGGGAGAAGGAAAGATGGGTTGCCTTCAGAATAATCGCTGAAAGGGATGATGTTACATTCCCGCTTGAGAAGGTTGTTAATTCTGTATGGAATGCTTGCATGAATAATTTTGGGAGTGTTGGCTGCGCTTCAATCATGCTCTGGGTCCCATCCAACCTTTACGATGAGAAGAAAAGGGTAGGTGTGATAAGGTGCACATCCAGAACCGTTGAGATGGTTAGGTTTGCGCTTGCAACCATAACCGAGATTGAAGGGGAGAAAGTGGTGTTTCATGTTCTCGGAGTTTCTGGAACGATAAAGAGAGCTAAAAAGAAATTCATGAAAGATTGAAGCACCACAATAACTTGTGAGAAAGCTCCACCCCCAATCAATTTAAAAGTTCCCCTTCAAAGCTTCTTTTATGAAGGCACCCATATGCGAGATATGTTTAAAGAACGACATTCTGTGTGCAGGATGTGAAGCAAAATTAAAGGAAGGTAAGATAACTCCAGCTGATGTGGAGGTTAGCAGGAAGCTTGTGAAGCTCGAGGAAAAAATTCCTGCTCTGAAAGATGTTGTTATAAAAAGGGTTATCGAGGCAAGGGACTTCTACATTCTGGTGGTCAGAAAGGAGGATGTTGGAAAGGTGATAGGAAAGAAGGGCACAACCATCAAAAAAATATCCAAAGAGCTTGGCAAGAACGTGAAAGTGATTGAGGAAAATAAGGATGTGGAAAAAACGGTTGAACGCTTGATAAAACCTGCCACCATCAAAGGAATAAACATCCTGTACACCAAGGAGGGTGAGGTTTATAGAGTTAGAGTGGCTGCAAATCTCCAGAATAACCTGGAAATCCCGAAAAACGTGATTGAAAGTGCAGCCACCCTGATAACTTCCAAAAAGGTTGAAATAGTTTTTGAGTGACGTTTTCTGGGGGCTGATAGAATGGAAGAAAGGATAAGAATAGCTGTTGTTGATGTTAAGAAGTGCAACCCCAAAAAATGCAATCAGGAGTGCAAGAGGTTTTGCCCGAGGGTGAGGGCCGGAGATGAAACGGTTGTGGTGGATGATAAACGTGCTTACATCGATGAGCTGACCTGTATAGGGTGTGGTATATGCGTTAAGAAGTGTCCCAAGAAAGCCGTGAAGATAGTGAATCTTGCTTCTGAACCGAAAAACAAGGTTCATCAGTATGGAAAGAATGGCTTCAGACTTTACGGCTTGCCTGTGCCGAAGGAAAAAAGTGTGGTTGGTCTGCTTGGCCTGAACGGTACAGGCAAGTCCACCGCCATAAAGATACTTGCTGGTCTGCTGAAACCCAATTTAGGAAGAGAGGAGGATGTCGCTTGGGATGAAGTTCTGGAGCGCTTTAAAGGGAATGAACTCCAGACCTACCTCAAAAAGCTGGCTGAAGGAAAGATAAAAGCCAGTTTGAAGCCGCAGGAAGTGGACAAGATACCTCTCTACTACAACGATAAGGTTGAAAACCTTCTCAAGGATGAACGCGGAGCGATGGATGAAGTTGTTGAAATGCTGAACCTCCGCACCCTTCTGAAAAGAAAGCTCAACGAGCTGAGTGGGGGAGAGCTTCAGCGTGTTGCCGTAGCTGCATGCATGCTGAAGGATGCCGATTTTTATCTTTTTGATGAGCCCTCCAGCTTCCTTGATGTGGAGCAGCGTTTGAATGTGGCCAAAGCCATAAGGTCCCTGGCTGAAAGTGGCAAGAGCGTGATGGTGGTGGAGCACGATCTGGCAACGCTTGACTTCATGGCGGACTATGTTCACATTTTCTATGGAGAATCCGGCGTATATGGTGTGGTGTCCAACAGCTACGGCGTGAGGAGGGGGATAAACCTCTATCTTGATGGTTACATAAAGGAGGAGAACGTGCGATTCAGGGATGAACCTTTATCCTTCCAACCACAGGCAAGAATTGAGGAGGAAGGAGAAGAGGTGGTACGCTACACCAAACTTGTCAAGAAATTCCCTTCCTTCAAGCTGGAAGTTGAGGGAAGCTCGCTCAAAAACAAGAACATAATAGCTGTGCTCGGAGCAAATGCTCTGGGTAAGACGACCTTTGCAAAAATGCTTGCAGGCGTGATAAAGCCGGATGAAGGCGAGGTGGAAGCGGAGATAAAGATAGCGTACAAGCCCCAGTACATTCAGGTGAAGGAAGGAGACATTACCGTCCTTCAAGCTCTAATGAGCGCTTCAGGTGGTAAGAACATAATGGCAAGCTCGATAAAGGAGAAAATACTCAAGCCATTGGAAATCGATGATCTGATGGAAAGAAAGCTCAACGAGCTGAGTGGAGGAGAGCTTCAGCGTGTTGCCGTAGCTGCATGCATGCTGAAGGATGCCGATTTTTATCTTTTTGATGAGCCCTCCAGCTTCCTTGATGTGGAGCAGCGTGTCAAGTTTGCCAAGCTTCTTAAGCGCTTCCTGATGGACACTCACAAGGGCTGTATGGTTATAGACCACGACCTCCTCCTGCTAACCTATCTTGCCAAGGAGTGTGTGGTGTTTGATGGTATTCCATCAGTGGAAGGTAAGGCATCAGGAGTTATGAGTTTTGATGAAGGCATCAACATCTTCCTGAAAAAGGTGGGTATAACTTTCAGGAAGGATGAAGAAACCTTCAGACCGAGGGCAAACAAACCCGGATCGCAGAAGGATATGGAACAGAAGGAGAAAGGCATTTATTTCTTGGGCTGATAATTAATTAAATACTGGTGCGCAGCTCCGGATTTCCACTCCTGTTCTGAAAGGGGGTGGTGCCCATGGAAGAGCTGCGCAACGGAAAAGACGGCAGGACTGTTTTTGAGCTGGAGGATTATGTACAGCTTGACAGGCATGCAAGAAAAAAATTCAGATGTTTGAGATGTGGGAGATGCTGCTCCTCCTTAATCATAGGCCCTATAAGCAGTAAGGATATGGCGCGTATAGTCAGGCATGATGAGCGCTCTCTCAAATATTTCAAAAACTACATTCGATATGGAGAGAAGAGTGGTATGCTCATGGCATTTAAGATAATAACGAATAAAAAGGGAAATGCGGGTGGGTGTGCTTTCTACGATCCAAAAAGAAGAAGATGCACAATTTATCACAGCAGACCATCAATATGTAGAGCATTCCCTTTCAGAACGGACACACTTGCGTGGAAGCATTGTGAGTGGGTGAAAAGATATTTAAAGGCAAGAGAGCAAGGTGGAAGGGAAGGAACGAGGATTGTCAGAAGGAGGGAGAAGCATGATCGTGGGTATCGTTGGAATGCCTGGAAGCGGTAAGACGACCGCGGCCTCTTTTTTCAAAGAGCTTGGTTGTGCTGTGATAAGGTTTGGGGATATAACCGAGGAGATTTTGAAGGAAAGGGGGCTTGAGGTGAATGAAAAGAACGAGAGGATGATAAGGGAGCAGATAAGGAAGGAGTATGGGATGGATGCCTACGCGAAGCTGAACAAGAATAAAATAGATGGCTTTCTTTCTGAGGGTAAGGTGGTGGTGATAGATGGGCTGTACAGCTGGGAGGAATACCTCTACATGCGGGAAAATTATGGAGATAGATTTGTTGTGCTTCACGTGTATGCATCTCCCCGCACCCGATACAAAAGGTTGAAGAACAGACCCGTAAGGCCGTTGAGCGAGGAGGAAGCGTGGGAACGTGATAAAGCGGAGATTGAAAAGCTGAACAAAGCAGGACCCATAGCAATGGCAGATTACGTGATCATCAATGAGAATGCGATAGACACGCTCAAGGGGAAGGTCGAGGAGTTCTTCAAAAATGTGGTGGAAAGCGGGGAATAGGAGGTGAGACATGGAATATCGCAACACCTTTTTTCTTGAATGTGCGGAGGACTTTGATCTGAACAAGATTCTAAAAAACGAGCCGTTTGCTTTCTTTTTCGGGAATGATGCAAAAAGATGTCTGCATGTGTTTGGTAGAGATGTTTTTCTTGAGCTGGATCAGAAAGAAGATGGAAAACTCGTTTGTCATGTGAGGTGTAGGGATAAGCTGAATGGAAACATGCTTGACTTCATCAAAAACAGACTGGAATTCTGCCTTGGCTGCCGGGAAAAACTGGATGAGTTTTATGCGCTTGTGAAAAACGATGGAGTTCTCTCCAGATTTTACGATAGAATTTACGGAACGAGGGCTCTTGCCTTTTTCGATTCCTTTGAGGCGATATTTGCAATAATATGCTCGCAGAACGTCAGTTTCAACACCTACAAGAAAATGCTGTTGAGAGTTGTGAGTTCCTATGGGCTGGAAGACCGACTCCCTACATGGGCTGAGGTGCTTGAAAATCCTCATTTGCTTGAGAATAGCGGTGTGGGGTATCGCGCAACCTATATTCTGGAGGCGGCAAGGTTCTTTTCGAGGGTGGATAGATTTGCCCTACCCGAAGAATCCAGATTGAAAAACATGAAGGGCGTAGGTAACTACACAACAACCCTCTTCTACCTGTTGCAGGGCAGGGACTACTCCAGATTTTACGTGGATGTGCTCATGCGAAAGATATTCGCGCAGCACTACAACTTCGTGTTTGAGAGGGATGCTGAGCTTGAGAGATACGCAAAAAGGAGGTTTGGAAAGTACAGCGGGCTTGCGGGACTTTACCTCCAGCAGTTCTTGAGGGAGGAAAAGTGATCAATTAAGCGGGTTTTAGGATTTTGCCAAACGCCGATTTGTTGAGAATCGTTCCGGACACATAGTTGAAGTTCGAAGACATGGGTTTTGCAATGTATTTGTTCGCAAAGTCCTTGTTGAAATGACCGTAAGGGCCCTTAAACCTGTATGGAGTTATATCTATTCCAAAAAACTCGAAAAATCTCTTTATGGAGTCAAGCAAACTTTTTTCTTCTTTTGCTTCTTTCAGGTCGATAAATTCCTGCACAACATCCTTGCCGAGTTTCTCCTCAAGCTCCCCCACTGTGTATTTGGTGAGGCGTGGCAGCTCTATAAGCTTCTCATCCCCTTTTTTGTTCTTCGCCCGAAAGACGAATTTGGTTATTCTATCGTAGTGCTTTCTGACTATCTCCTGATTCTCCCGTTTTTTCTTACTTTTTTTGTAAAACACCACCGGATTTCCAGGAATCTCGTGTTTTAGCCCAAGCATATCATCCACGTAAATCTCATTTTCTTCCTTCATGGCTTCAAGTTCAAGCAGTTTCGTGAACATAACGTTAGCGCTCAATGCCCAGTTCGTCACTTTAAAAACACCGTCCTCCAGCTCGCCTCCATCCGCAAACCTTATATTTACTTTCTCAAGGGTTATGGGCATGAAGATGTAGTAGTGGTAATACCTCCCCTTCCACCCCATCTTACTGAGAATGCCTGACTTCTTATCCTCAACCCACTCTTCAGTTATCCACGGATAATCCGCAATGAGTCCGAGTTGGGAGTGAAATATAAGATTTTCCTTGGTCCAGTCATTATACGGGTTTATCTCGCTCTCCACTTTCGCTCTCAGCTCTCCGGGTACGGGAAATTCATCAAAAAGCGGATACACCTTCCACACCCAGAGATCTATGGTGGTCATGGATATCGCATGACCCACAACTCTAACAAAAATGTGCGGCATTTCCTTTCTCATCTTAGGAGAGCTAAGCGCATCCACAATCATCTTGTAACGCAATATAAGCGGTTTTGCCGATTCTCTCATTTCTTCAATGGTTTTTTCTCTGCTCCTCACGAGAGTGCGTAAATGCTCCACTCTTCTCTCCACATTGCTCCTGAAAACTTCAAGCCAGTCCTCAAAAGCTTTCCATTTTGTTCTCAAAACCTGTTTTTCAACCTCTGGTAAATGAGCAAGCTTCCCACCTTCTTTCAGATCACCCTCACTTTCCATCATCATGAAGTCCTGAACTATCGTCGGCATTATGTTTCTGTTGCGCATGAAAGCCATGCTTAATCTACCCGGACCTTCAGCTCCGCCACCTCCTGCATAATAATCCACCTGATCCACAAAAAAACTCTTGAGAACAAGCATCGCTTCCTTCCTCTTCTTCTCATCATCACTTTCCAGATCCTTTATCCAGTTCAGAAACTCCTCATAACGCTCAAGGTCCGTCTTTACAAGCTCGAGATCAGCTATGGATGAGCTTATACCCATGAGCGCCTGCTTGATTTTCTGTTCGAGCGCTTCCTTCTGGGCAAGAGTTATCTGCCAGTACTGCTGATGTTCCGGAGAGACGTCTATCGCTTCGTTTACCTTCTCAACATTATATTTATCCTTCTTGATCTCAAATATTGTTCCAAAATAAACTTTTGAAATGAATCCCGGAAAACCCGTTGGATTTATACTTATCTGCTGATTTCTCGGAGACATAGCCCATGCGTTACCACACCACTTCCCTTCCCTCCAGAAAATAGGATTGGGACCCATATCTCCAAAATATTCTCTCAGCTTTGGATCATCTCTGTTATGTTCTATACGAGATACTAAGGACTCACCCATATCATTTATTTGAGGAAATGGCAGTTAATAAAGTTTAGCTCTCATTATCGTCATCTCTCCCCTCATACTTCGCATCCAGAAGCCCTGTTATTTCTCTTGCTTTCTTTTTACCTATTCCTTCCACCTTCTGAAGTTCATGCTCATCCGCCATAAACACTCTTCTGACAGAACCAAAATGACTCAATAACCTTCTGGCTAGCTTAGCATTGACTCCCGGCAATCCTGCAACCACAAACTCCTGTAGTTCTGCCAAACTTCTGGGTTGTTTTTTCGTTCTTATGCCGACCGCGCTTTTTTCACCTTCCTGCTCCCTCCTTGCAAGTGCAATCAGAAGCAACGCAGTTTCTCGCTCATCCTCCGTAAAGAGTGTTGTGATTCCGAAATCCAGCACCGCTGATGCAATCGCTCCTCTAATCGCATTGGGATGCACATTCCTCAACCCGTAATCCTTTCCCTCGATTATGAGTATGGGCTTTTCAAACGCATCCGCAAGGTTTTTGAGCTGGTTGAAAAGGCGACCATCAATTATCGAGTTAACGAAATCCTTGGCTGTCTTTCTCTCCACACCCACACGTGTGGAAAGCTGGAAATCACCAACATCCACCTGTTTTACTCTCACATCCGCGCCAAACTCCTGCAGAATTCGAATGAGTTTTCTCTCGCGAGAATCCACATAGATGATCGGAGCGCTGTTCTTCCTATTCCCCTTTTCAGAAATGCTTGCGTCCTCCTCTCCTCCCGTACCGTCATTTCCGTTCTCTTCCTCATTACTCTCTCCTCGCTCCCCTTTATTTTCTGTGTTTTTATTCCTTCCATTACTTCCTAACACACCTAAATTCTTCAAAAAATTATCAAGCGACATCTGGACGGGCAAAGATGATTTCCTGACTTCTGCCACACCTTTATTTTCCTCAGTACTTCCTCCTTCTCCACCACGAGGTGTGTGATGTGATGCAATTTCTACATTATTGCTCGCTTCCCTGAAAATGGGCGGTACACTTCTCACCTTAACGCTCGTCCCTCGAAGCTCCCTTCTGAGCTTCTGGAGGTAACGCATCATCTTTCTTTCCTTGTGGTATGCGCTCCAGTAAAAAGCTTCGTCCATCGTCCCCTTTCCTATAAGAATGTAAATTTTACCCGCTCCAAACCTGCCCGTCCTGCCGCGGCGCTGTATGCTCCTTATCTCTGATGGGATTGGCTCGTAAAACACAACCACATCCACCTTTGGAATATCAAGCCCTTCCTCCGCAACGGATGAAGCCACAAGCACATTGTAAAGTCCTTTCCTGAAAGCTTCCATGACCTCCAGCTGCTTTTTCTGGGTGAAGCCCTTTCTCTGACCCACAAACAGAACAGGTTTGAGGTGCCCAACTTTCTTAAGATGTTCAACTATAAGTTCAGCTGTCTTTACATACTGTGTGAAAACTATGGCTTTCTTATCCTTACCTGTCAGCTCCTTTTGGAGGAGTTTTGTGAGCACTCTCAGTTTCGGATGTTCTATCCCGCGCTCCATCATCCAAGCGAGTATTGCTATGGCAGCGCGAACTTTTTCATCCGCAAGCAAGAGCTCGTCCGCTCTGCTTTCTCTCTCCTCATCCAGCTTTCTGAAAAATTCATAACACGGCTTAACACCCTGCGTCTGCAAAAGTTCTATGGCATGCAATATCTTTAGGGCTATGGCATTCGCCTGAGCCGCTGAAAAAAGATACGCCTTAGCTTCGCGCCTATCCAGAGCTTTCATTATTCTGTTCTGCAGCTCGAGCAACACCTTCTTACTGATTTTTCTCGGGCTTGCCGGCACTTCCATGAACCCGCACTCTCTGAGAGTTTCAAGCTGCTTGCTCAACGCTTCTTCAAGCAATTTCAGAGCTTTCATGAATTCATCAGGCAGCTTTACCATCACCCACTCCATCTCCTTTTTGGCAACATAGGGTTTGACATCCCAGTCATGCTCCGTCTTTATCTCCACGTTCTCTATGAAGAGGTTGCCACATATCGCACCTATCTTTTCAGCAGTACCACCGGGAGATGCGGTTAAGCCAAGTATCAGAGAGTTTTCTCCTTCCTCCATATACCTCTTTGCTATGTGCGTGTAAGCATAATCTCCAACAGCGCGATGCGCCTCATCAAAAACAATGAGGGAGAAGTCGTGGAGGTTGAGCAATCCGGTCATTATATCGTTCTCCACCACCTGCGGGGTTGCGAAGATGACCTTACCTTTTCTCCACAGCTCAGCCCTTTTATCCCTTTTGATCTTACCGGTAACCACCACAAAAGCATCGGGAGGCAGGTTCATGAACTCTTCAAAGGTCTTTCGATGCTGCTCCACAAGCGGCTTTGTGGGAGCAAGTACAAGCACCCTGCTTTCGGGAAACCTGTGAAGACGGTGTGCCGCAACGAGAATTGCTATGGGTGTCTTTCCAAGCCCTGTAGGAAGCACCACCAGTGAGTTCTTGTTGCAGCAGCTTGCAGCTATTATTTCCTGATATTTTCTCCTTTCCATTTTGTTGGGTTTCAGTAAGGGATGTGAGAAATACTGCACATCGTTATTGCTTCTCATCTCATTCTTTATTTCCTCATGACTCATGCTAATGGGTTGGTTACAAAAAGTTAAATAGAAAGCTGAAATCAGGACTGATTCTGCACGTTTGAGTTGAGCACGTTGTTAACCTTGTGGTAGTCATCTGGTCTTCCAACATCCAGCCAGAAATCGCGGAACGGGTAGGCAACTATTTTTTCTCCCGCCTTCAGGAGCTTTGGAAACACGTGATCGGTTATGTTGCTGAAACCCGGCTCTATATACTCAAATATGCGCGGCTCAACCGCCATGATCATGGTAACGGTGTTGAACTTGAGTCGCGGTTTTTCTCTGAAGCCCGTGATGACGTGATCCTCGTCAAACTCCACAACTCCATACTCTATAGGTATTTCCATCTCGCTTAGCGCAACCGTCACTATACCTCCCTTTTCCTTGTGGAACTCCAAGAACTTACTTATATTCATGGTGGTTACGTTGTCTCCGCCATAAAGCAGGAATGTTTCCTGCAGCTTGTCCTTGATCGGAAGGAGACAGCCAGCCGTGCCAAGCGGCTCCTTCTCCTCAGCATATTCGATCTTTATTCCCAGATCGCTACCATCCCTGAAGTAATTTTTGATCTGATAACCAAGATATCCAACTGTTATTATGAACTCATTAATGCCGTGATTCTTGAGATGCATAAGAATGTGTTCCAGCATAGGTCTTTCATTGATGGGGAGGAGTGGTTTCGGTACGGCATATGTTAAGGGTCTGAGTCGTGTTCCCTTTCCTCCAGCAAGAATAACCGCCTTCGTCATGATAAAGTTGATGGGGGATTAAAATTTTATAAAATTTTCAGCATCGAGATTTTGTCTGCGCGTTCACAAACCTTTAAAAAATTACCCTCCCATTTAACTTTACATTTTGTTTTTCACTTTCAAAAACCAACTTCTGGTGAGCTTGAATGTATGTCGTTGCAACAATTGAAGACAGGGTGAGAGTTCCGCCGGAGTGGATGAACGAAGATAAGAAGGTTGCGATAAAAAAAGCGCTTGCACAAAAATATGAAAACAAAATTGTACCTGAACTTGAAGGAGTTGTGCTTGCCATAATGGATATACTGGAAGTTGGACAGGGCAGACTGATTGTTGAAGATCCGGGTGTGCACTATCCTGTGAAGTTCAAAGCGCTCGTGTTCAAGCCCATGCTTAATGAAGTGGTGGAAGGACAAGTTGTCGATATTGCTGAGTTCGGCGTGTTTGTGCGATTTGGACCGATAGATGCATTGTGCCACATCTCACAAGTTACAAACGATTACCTGAGCTACGACAGAAAGAACATTATGCTGGTGGGTAGAGATACCAAAAAGACGTTGAGAGTGGGTCACATCGTGAGAGCCAGAATTATAGGTGTGAGCATGAAGAAGAGCGAGCAGAACAAGATAATTTTGACCATGAGGCAGCCCGGACTTGGAGCGCTGGAATGGATTAAGATGGAAAGAGAGGAGAAGGAAAAAACTCAGGATAAGAAGTAGCGGTGTGTGTGGTGAGGTTGAATGAAAGCTTGTCGGGTCTGCAAGAGGATTGTGGAAGAGGGTAATGAATGTGCTGTGTGTGGTAGTAAGGACCTCACCAGAAACTGGAAGGGCATAGTCATAATCTGGGATGTGAACAGCGAGATAGCCAAGAAGCTCGGCATTGAAGCCCCGGGCAAGTATGCTCTCAATGTTTACTGAGCTTGTCCTATTCGATCATCAATAAGTATGCTGGAGGTGTGATGTTATGGAGATAACGATCGTCAAGGATGTCAAGAACCCCTTACTTGAGAGAAGGGAAATAGAGGCGATAATTGCTTTTCAGGGCCCCACTCCTAAAAGGGATGAAGTGCTCGTGGAGCTCGCAAAGGTGCTGAAGGTTGATGACACGCACGTGGAAGTGGATAAAATTTACCAGCGCTTCGGCAGGCAGGAAGCGAAAGTAATAGCGTTTGTGTTCGACAAGCCGGTGAGGGAGAAGAAGGTCGAGGTGAAGGAGGAAAAGGAGGAAGGCGGCGAAGAAAGCCAGACAGAGCAGGAAGGTGGAGCTGAGAAAGCTTCGGAAGAGAAGGAAGAGGGTAAGGAAGAGCAAAAGGAGGGCAAGGAGGAAGAGGAAAGCAAGGGAGACGAGTGATAAACTATTTTAAACTTTTTCCCACTACTCTTTAGGGTGTGATGAACCATGGCAAAGAAACCAAAGAGCAAGAGCAAGCATAAGAAGGTGCAACTGTGGAAAAAGTATGAGGTCAAGGATGGGAAGGTCATAAGAAAGGGTAAACTCTGCCCCAAGTGCAGGAGCTTTCTTGCTGAAGCCGGAAACAGGCTTTTCTGTGGCAAGTGCTGGTATGTGGAAGTGCCGAAGGAAGCAAAAGAAGGGGAAGCGCGGGCGGCACAGCAGTCCGGCTGATGCCTTCTTTCGATTTCTGCTTTTCATTACCTTTAAAATTCTGATTCTCCATACACCTTGATATGCTCTGTCTCGGTATTGAGAGCACGGCCCACACCCTTGGAGTCGGGATTGCTGTCAAGGAAAACGGTAGGGGAAGGATTCTTGCCAACGAAAAGAGCGTTTTCACCACAGAGCATGGAGGCATGAGGCCAAGGGATGTTGCGGAGCATCATGCTTCCGTAGCGAGGGAGGTATTGGACAGAGCACTTGAAAAAGCCGGAGTGAGTGTGAAGGAGATTGATATCATAGCTTTCTCAGCTGGACCCGGTATGGGGCCGTGCCTGAAGATCGGGGAGATCGTGGCTAAGTATCTTGCGTTGAAGCACGATAAAGTGATCGTGCCCGTCAACCATTGTCAAGCTCATGTGGAAATAGGGCTGCTCGTAACGAAAGCCAAGGATCCTGTGACGCTTTACGTTTCAGGAGGTAACACGCAGATAATTGCAAAACTGAACAACCGCTACAGGGTGTTTGGGGAAACTTTGGATATAGCCATCGGCAATGCGCTTGACAAGTTTGCAAGAAGCGCCGGCCTTGGCTTTCCAGGCGGGCCGAAGATAGAGGAGCTTGCCAGGAAGGGCAGATTCGTGCCGCTTCCTTATGTTGTGAAGGGTATGGACTTCTCCTTTTCGGGTTTGGTTACGGAGCTTGAGAGGAAGCTGGAGCAGGGATACAGGCTGGAGGATCTCTGCTATTCCTTTCAGGAACATGCTTTTGCCATGATGGTGGAGGCCGTTGAAAGAGCACTGGCGCATACGGAAAAGAGGGAGGTGCTTCTTACCGGAGGTGTAGCTGCCAACAAACGACTTCAGGAAATGCTGAGAGTGATGTGCGATGACAGGGATGTCAAGTTCCTTGTTGTGCCGAAGGAGTATGCTGGAGACAACGGAGCCATGATTGCCTGGACGGGTATAGTGATGGCGCCCACATACGGAACGAAGGACATTACGGCTGTGAAGAGCATGCAGAGATGGAGAATTGAGGAGGTGGAGCTGTAAGTCCTTGCACTCTATTTATAAGGTTTCTCCGTAAAGTTTTCTCCATGAAAATCGATGAGCTCGCTCCTTTTGTTGGAGAAGACGTTGTGGCGAGCATAAAGGAGAAAGATGGTGTGGTTGAGCTGAACGATCCCCAGATCAAGGCCATCAAAGCGGGTCTGTTTTCCGATGTGAACATGGTAGTTGCAGCCCCAACCGCTTCCGGCAAAACGCTTATCGCGGAGCTTGCCGCGCTTTATGAGGTCACGAAAAACAAAAGAAAAGCCCTCTACGTGGTGCCTCTCCGCTCGATAGGAAGCGAGAAGTACAGGGAGTTCAAAGAAAAATATGAAGACCTTAACGTGAAAATCGCGCTGAGCATGGGCGACTATGATAGTGATGACCCGTGGCTCAGATACTATGACATAATAATAGTGACTGCCGAAAAGCTCGAATCTTTGCTGCGTCACAATGTGGAATGGATAAAGGATGTTGGTCTGCTGGTGGTGGATGAGATACATCTGCTTAACGATGTCAGCAGGGGTCCAACGCTGGAGGTGGTGATAACCAAGTTGAGGGAAAGTTTGAGCAAGCTGCGCGTTCTTGCGCTATCGGCCACGATAAGCAACGCTGAAGAGCTGGCCAAGTGGCTCGATGCCGAGCTTGTGAAGTCCAGCTACAGACCCGTTCCGGTCAGAAAGGCCGTTTTTCTCGGCGGTAAGCTTGTTTTTGAGAACGGAGTGGTGAACACTCTTCCGAATGTTCTGGATGCTGATGACATGATTCTCTACTTTGCAGCGCGCAACAAACAACTTCTTGTGTTCGTAAACTCGAGAAGAAATGCTGAAAATCTGGCTGTGAAGCTTGCAAGAAGAGTGGTGGTGAAGAAGAACGAGAAAGCGCTGCTTGAAAGCGTAGCAAAAGAGGTGGAACATGCTCTCGAAACTCCCACGGAGCAGTGCAGGAAGCTGGCTTCATGTGTGGCGTGTGGCGTGGCTTTTCATCATGCCGGTCTGGTGCAGAAGCAGCGGGAGCTGGTGGAAGAATGGTTCAGGAAGGGCGCAATAAAGATAATTGTGGCCACACCAACTCTGGCTGCGGGAGTGAACCTGCCTGCCAGCATCGTTGTGGTTAAACACCTGCACAGATTCGAGAGCGGAGAGGGCATGAACTACATTCCTGTGCTGGAATTCCAGCAGATGATAGGGAGGAGCGGAAGGCCCAAGTATGATAAGGAAGGTTTAGCTATAGCCGTTGCAAGAAATGATAGGGATGCGGAGTACATAATGGAAAACTACATAAAGGGTAAGCCGGAACCCATCTATTCAAAACTTGCTGTCGAGCCCGTGCTCAGAATCCATCTGCTCGGGTTGATAGCAAGCGTTCCATTCACCACCTTCAGACAGCTCATGGAGTTCATGTCGAAGACGTTTTATGCGCACCAGTACAAAAAGCTTGACGAGCTGGAAGCCAAGATAAGGAAGGTTGTGGACATGCTTGAGGTTTACGAGCTTGTGGAAATTGAAGCCAGAAGCTCCTCCAGCTCCTCTTTTTTTGCAAGAGCTTCTTCATTGCTTGCTGACATGAAGATAAGAGCCACCAAGCTCGGCAGGAGGGTTTCCGAGCTCTACATCGATCCGCTTTCAGCACACATAATGCTTAGCGGGTTGAGACACGAGAATATCAAGCGTGCAGATGAAATCTCGTTCCTTCACTTGATAGCGCTTACAACCGAATTCAGACCGTTACCTAGAGTCACCAAGAAGGAGGAAGATGAAGTGCTGATGTTGCTGGAGGAGTATGAGGACAAACTGCTTACCGAGCTTCCGCCGCTCTGGAGTTTTGAGATGGCCAAGCACATGTATGCCGTTAAAGCCGCTCTTGTGCTCAAGGCGTGGATGGATGAAGTGAAGGAAGATGTGATAGCGTCCAATTACGGGGTTGCACCCGGGGATTTGCGCGTCATGATTGAAAATGCGGACTGGCTTCTTTATTCATTGAAGGAGATAGCGGCAATAGAGGGTGTGAAGCGCGACATCGTAAACAAGCTGGAAAGAATAAGGAAGCGTCTGCAGCACGGCGTGAAGGAAGAGCTGCTCGAGCTCGTGCTTCTCCCGGGTGTTGGGAGGGTCAAGGCGAGAAAGCTTTACAACGCTGGCATAAGAACTCTCAAGGATGTAGAGAAAGCGTCACTCCCTCTGCTGGAGAGCATTCTTGGCAAAAAAACTGCTCAGAAGGTTAGAGATGCTTTGAAAAGTGGCGAGCTGCAGCGCAGCCTTAACGAACTGGAGCGCTGATTTACGATTTATAAATGATGAAAATGAACTTAAATTTTGCTGTGGAGTTTTGAAGCATGTTTCTGGATGTTGATGATGTGTTAAACTCAGTGTATGAGGATGCTGGTAAAACTCTGGAACTTTATGGATTCGATCCGAGAAGTGTTGATTGTGTGGACTTTGAACACCTACTAAGAGATATTGGCCTAAAAAGAAATGGAAATGTTGACTGTTCATGGGTTGAGGTTTTTAGGGGAGATAATTATAGCGGAGATGTAGAATGTGTGAAAGGGTATGGAAAACTCTCTGAAATCGTTACGAATTTGTCCTTGAAGGTGGAAGGTTGGATAAGTGATCAAAATCCTGAATTTCGGGATGGATTGGTGATTTTCCCGAAAGACGGATACGAACGTATCAAAAATCTGAACGAAGTAGAAATATACATGTTATTGTGGAGAGATGTGAAGCATGTTGAAATAAACGAACCCGATTGCTTAATAAGTATATGTGCTGAGCCTCTTTTAAAATTACCTCGAGATTACGAATCTCAGTACTATATTGTGAAATCGATGGTAAACAGAATCGATGATGCGAAGCGAGAAAATACCATCCATCCAGCTTTTCGTCCCGTATCGCTCATGGAAGTTGAAACAATGGTTATGGTCGGTGCGGAAGCCCCTGAGAGTTTAAAAATAAATAAACCTGTTGGTGTGGTGAACGATGATGTTGCATTTGGCTTTGTAACTGATAGGGTTGAAATGGTGTATTTCAGACCGGAAGAATTTCCAGACCATGTTCTGAAAAAACATGGTGATTGGAAGGCCGCGTATATGATTCCTGCCAAAAACGGGAGCGGTCACAGCTCCATAATCTTTTGTCACCCTCAGCATCCCGAGGCGATAAATGTTGTTAAGAGATACGATATTTTGAAAAACGGGTGAATTACACTATTTCGATGAGAGATTTTTAAATTAGCTGATGGTTTTTAGAGAAGCCCCACTATCAGAAGAACCACCGCTAATATTGTTAAAACCAAAAGGGATTTTGTAAGGCCTTTTTTCTTCTCCTCCATTCCTTCCTGCACACCGG